>CAYXYD010000039.1:0-17798 GCA_964469205.1 uncultured Sphaerochaeta sp.
GATCCTCAAGGAAATGCTTCGTCTTGGTTTTTACAGGAAGCTCCAGTTTTTGAATTGGCTGATGTGGTGCAAGGCAAATGTTATAGTTCTGATGCAATTGTACCTGTTATACAAATACCCAATCTTTATCTGCTTCCAACGTTCGGTATCGGAGGGACTCTTAAGAACTACGCTGAAACCAAGCTATCTGAAGAACCTTTCGTACTCCAGGATCTCGTTCATGATCTGTCCTCCAGATTTGAAAGGATCATTCTTGATCTTTCTCCGGGTTTGGGGCGGTTGGAACGTGCAGCTCTTATTGCTAGTGATGAAATCATTTCTCCTATGACGCCTGAGGTTTTTAGTCTTGATGGTTTGGAAATTTTCATAGAAGAACTTGCTAAACTCCAAAAAAATCTTCGTACTAAGGTTGAACATTCAAGGATTATCATTAATTCATTTGACAATAGAATCAAACAGCATCGGGATATTTTTCTTGCTGCTTCAAAAGGTAAGTTTACCGTATATAAAATTCCCGTAGATCCTCTTTTTAGGAAGGCTCAGGAGGCAGGATTGGCTCCTCAACTTTTCAAGAAAAGGGGAAAAGGTTTGAAACCCACGACACTTGAATCGATCAATGCTATAAACTTGGAAATTTGGAGATAGATATGGCTTTAAAGAGAAACCCTGAGAACGAAATTGAACTGGAAGAAGAAAGTAGCATCAGCAGCCAAAAGGCAAAACAGCTTTTTGCTAATGAAACACGGAAACCCAAAAAGGAGAAAAAAATCCTTACTACGTTTTCCATAGAACCCTCATTTAAAAGAGAACTTGAAGAATTGTTCTCAAGCATGGGGTTGGGATGGGCAGCTGGTATACGATTTTCCCTTAAGGAATTCGAAAAGAAACACGGCCAGGACTGAAATTCACTCTAGGCTTATACTTTTTACTTGGTAATATATTATATATATTCTCTAGTAAAAGTATAATGTTGCTACGTGTTTTGATATGATATAAATATGCTATTAAAGGTATTTTTATATAAAATCAGTCAAATTTAAAGCTATATTGCTAAATTTACTCTAAGTTTCAATAGAGAATATTATTATTTAAGTATCTATATACTAGTTTATTATATAGATAAGTTAGTAATACTATATGTAAAAATATTAATATTTAATATTTTGATATCATAATTATATAATAATACTTGTAGAATAGAAAAATGCCAATTAAACATTAGAAAAAATTCATAATGAATAACAATTATAGATATTTTTTTCATAGCGCTTTAGTTAACATATACATGGTAAAATATATCAGAATAAATATAAAACGATATATAAACTATAAGAAACTATAAGGAACTATATGATTTAGCATGTGATTTGTCTCTAACCCTATTGTGTTTAATTTTTGGATTAGATCTTATTCGTGTTTCATCCTTTTTTCAATTGCGATGAAGGATATGATTATGGGTACAATGTGATGCAAATAGGTTTTTCCTGTTTCGTTCCTCTTGGCTCTGTTGTATACTAGCTTCTAGGAGTTTTGCATGGACTTACCTTGGTGGCAAGATTGTATTGTATATCAGATATATCCCAGAAGCTTTCAGGATAGCAACAACGACGGCGTTGGTGATGTGCAAGGCATAATCCAGCGATTGGATTACATTAAGAGCTTGGGTGTAGATGCCATCTGGTTAAATCCCATCTTTACTTCTCCTATGGCCGATTTTGGCTATGATGTTGCCGATTATCGAGGCATAGACCCTTTGTTTGGCACCATGGCTGATGCTGAACTCCTGCTTGAAAAAGCTCATGAACTCTCCCTCAAAGTTATATTTGACATGGTCTTGAACCATACGTCCAATAAGCATCCATGGTTTTTGGAAAGTAGAGAGTCCAAGGATTCTGATAAGGCTGACTACTATATCTGGAGCGATACTGTCCCCAATAACTGGAAAGGGGCTTTTGGTGGTAAGGGGTGGACCTTAGACAAGCAGCGTGGCCAGTACTATTTCCACTCGTTTCTTCGTCAACAACCTGATCTTAACTGGCGAAATTCTGTTGCAGTGGATTCCATATTGGCAGAGGTGAACTTTTGGCTAGAAAAAGGTGTTGATGGATTCCGTTTGGATGTCATCAACTCAATCATCAAGGATGAGTCCTTTAGAAGCAACCCAAGGAATATTGGCAGCAGACCCCGTCCTTATGATATGCAACGCCATATTTTTGATAGGAATAGGCCAGAGTCCCATTCCAAGGTCAAGATGCTCAGAAAGCTTGTCGATTCTTATCCTGATAGGATGCTTGTCGGCGAAATCATGGTAGAGAACCCAGGGGAACCTGAACTTGCTACATCCTACCTAGGGAAAACTGGGGATGAGTTGCACCTCTCCTTTGACTTTTCCCTCATCAACACCGGCTTCAATGCACAGAAGTGGAAACGTTCTGCAAAACGTTGGTACGAGGCCGTTGGGAGGCATCGTACCCCTGCTTGGGTGTTGAATAACCACGATGTTAGCCGGTCCATATCCCGTTTTTCAAATAATGAGGTGAAAGCACGGCTGGCTTCATTCTTCCAATTTACCCAGAGAGGAGCCATTTTCATGTACTATGGAGAAGAACTTGGTTTACGTAACTCCTTTGTATGTAGAAAAGACATGCAGGACCCCCTTGGCAGACGGTATTGGCCTTTCCACAAGGGTCGTGACCCCCAAAGAGGTCCGATGGTCTGGAATGTAGGCGGAAATCATGGCTTTACAGAGGGTGATCCTTGGTTGCCTTTTACCAAACGTGCAAATTGGCACACTGTCGAAAACCAAGAGCTTGAACAGGATTCCATGCTCTCTTTCTATAGGTCTCTCATTGAATTGCGTTCAAATGAACCTGCTTTAAGGCAGGGTGTGTGCGTTTTTCAGGAACAGAAGAATACTAGCCTTGTGGTCTATACCCGCATCCTTGAAGAGACTAAGTTTCTTGTGGTTGCGAACTTCTCATCCAAAAAGCAATCGGCATCATTGGGAGAGTTTGGCTTGCGCAAGGCAGACAGTGAAGAGATTTTTTCCACTGCTCCAGTTTCAGGGCAGCCTCGCTTTTCTTATGAGAACGTCATCCTTAGTGGGTTTGAAGGGGTAGTGTTCAAGCTCAAGTAAGAGAAGATCGTCGTAACTCGATATATAAGAAAATGTGTGAACGGTATAATTGGGCATTTTATAAAATACTTAATAAAGTACCGAGTTAGGTATAATAAGATTAATTCTAATTTACAAGATTATTGTGTTATTTGTTGTTTTATAGCTTATTTATGGTACTTAATTATATGTATTGATTGATTTTATAATTTTATGATTATAATCATTATTAACTATAGCTTGTAAAGCTTTCATATTACTGTCGCATAATGTAAGAAGAGGATCGCTTTGACAGCAGATCCTCTTCTTACTTATTATTAATTGACAGTGTTCTTCTACAGCCTGAACAACAGGTCATCATAGCTGGGGAACGGCCACATGTCTTTGTCTGTATAGGTCTCCATAACATCGATATGACTGCGCAGTGCGAGCATCTGGCTCGATACTTCATCACGATAAAGCTGTGCTTGTTTGAGTACCTCCTCCTTGTAGGAGAGGGCCTTGGCTATGCTTACATGAAGTTCCTCTGTTGCAGCTATACTGTTGTTGAGGGTTGAAGAGAGGGTAGTGGCAATCTTGCGTTGTTCGGTAGCCTCCAGTCCGATGACTTCCTGGTGTGCAATGCTTTCGCTCAAGATTCCCAAATATTTTGTAACAGAGGGAATGACATACTTTCTGCACATCTCTACCATGATAGCAGCTTCAACGTTGACTTGCTTGCTATAGGTCTGTAGCGATATTTCAACACGTGACTTGACTTCGCTTTTTGAGAGGACCTCCTGGCTGGCCAGAAGATGCAAGCTCTTTTCACTCATCATCTCAGGAAGGGCACTGACAGTATCGCTGAAATTGGGTAGGCCCCTTTTCTTTGCCTCTACTTCCCACGCCGCATCATAGCCATTGCCATTGAAAATGATACGTTTGTGGTTCTGGTAGAACTCCTTGATTATGCAGTGACTTTCGAGGTCGATGTCTTTTGCTTTCTCTAGCCTGTCCGCAACCTCTTCCAATACTTCCGCCATAGCAGTGTTGATATAGATGTTTGCATTCGACACAGTCTGAGAGGAACCGACCATGCGGTATTCAAACTTGTTTCCTGTGAAGGCGATGGGGCTTGTGCGGTTGCGGTCTGTCAGGTCCTTGGGAAGCTGAGGTAGCATGGATACTCCGAGCTTTACGAACTGACGGTCTTTCTTGCAGCTATGCTTGGCTTCGGCAATGTCATCGAGGATAGAGCTCAGCTGTTCGCCAAGGTAGAGGCTTATGATGGCAGGAGGTGCCTCAGATGAGCCCAGACGGTGGTCATTGCCCGCAGTAGCCGCTCCACACCTGATAAGGGGTGCATACTCGTCCACAGCCTTGATGAAGGCTGTGAGGAAGAGCAGGAACTGGATGTTGTCCTCCAGATTCGATCCTGTAGAGAGCAGGTTGGTGCCATCATCTGTGGCAAGGGACCAGTTGTCATGCTTGCCAGAGCCGTTGACTCCAAGAAATGGCTTTTCATGCAACAAGGCTACCATGCCATGGCGCAGGGCTACACTATGCAATACATCCATAAGCAGCTGGTTGTGGTCTGCTGCTAGGTTTGCCGCATCATAGACAACCGCTATCTCAAACTGGTTGGGAGCCGCTTCCTTGTGCTGGGTCTTGCTGCTGATGCCGAGCTTCCACAATTCATAGTTAAGTTCGCGCATGAATATGGTGACCCTGTCACTGATGGTGCCGTAGTAGTGGTCATTGAGTTCCTGGCCCTTTGCTGCAAGGTTTCCCATTACCGTACGTCCGGTGATGCGAAGGTCTGGCCTCATCTCATAATACTGTTTGTCGACCAGGAAGTACTCCTGTTCAGGACCTATATTGACGATGATACGTTTTGCCTTCGTGTTGCCAAGGGCACGCAACACCCTGAGCGTCTGTTTTTCAATGGCCTGGTTAGCCCGCAAAAGTGGGACCTTATGGTCCAAGGCTTCTCCATTGTAGGAAAAGAATGCGGTGGGAATGTACAGGGTCTTCACCCCTGAGACATCCTTGAGGAATGCAGGGGACGAGGTGTCCCACGCTGTATAGCCACGGGCTTCAAAGGTGGCTCTCAAGCCCCCATTGGGGAAGGAAGAGGCATCGCCTTCGCCTTTGATAAGTTCCTTGCCGGAAAACTCCAGCAATACCTTACCCCCTTTGGTAGGGGTGATGAAGGAGTCGTGCTTCTCGGCTGTAAGGCCTGTAAGGGGCTGGAACCAGTGGCAGAAGTGGGTGGCGCCTCGGGTGAGTGCCCACTGTTTCATCGCACTTGCCACATAGTCAGCCAAATCGGAGGTGAGTTCACGTTGACCACGCTGGACCTCTTTAAGTTCCCTGATAGTAGGGTCGCTGAGGTATTTTCCCATTTCTGTTTCTGTAAAGCAGTTGCTTCCATAGAAATCCGTTACCGGGGTTTTTGCGTAGTCGATGTCGAACATGTATGATCCTCCAAGTATTCATCATGACAATACACAATTTTCACTCACTTATGCAAGAAGAGTGAGTATTCATGAGTGGTTTGGCCTATACTGTATCTACAGGTATGATAGTTACGGTGATAGTATCGCTATAGGTTCCGGAAGGGGCTGCTTCGGCAATGATTTGAGCTACTCCAGTAACCTTGATGGGTTTTGTATTGTGGTTGCTACTTGGGTCTGACTTCAAATGCTTCCATGTCATAAGATTCCCAGGTATAACTTCTTGTTGTTTGAAATACAGTGAATACGGGATGCCATACAAGTTGTGGTTGCCATCAAGGTGAAGTTGGAATGAGCCTTGGGATACGCTACTGCTGTCAAATTTTATCTGTATTTTGTAATCAGTGCCAGTTTCAGCATTGATAATTTCGATCTTTGCCTTTGCCACTCTTGTTGTGTTCACTCCGTAGGCATCATACAGGTTGATTTCTCTCTCATTGATGATTTGAAGCAGATATAGCGGTTTAGGGGGAGGAGGATTAGGATCATCTCCATAAAAGAATCCTGGAGCAGTAGGGTCTTCAGGATTGGTATATGCACCAGGACCTATGATCGGAGTATTATCGGGCCCATCGTTATTACCATTAGCGGCATAAGAGCCTTGAGAATTAATTATACCAGATCCTGTGTACGTCCCCACATTTGTTGTACTATTGTTAGCAGTTGCGATACTGAAATGAGGATTAAAATTTAATGGGAGGGCATACGGAGTACCGAGAGAGAAATATGATGCAGGGCGGTAACCACCTATTGCATTAGTGCTCGTCTTATTATGATTGACAAGATATAACTCTACTACAAAGGGAGAAGCTGTAGAAGCTGTTACAGTATCTGGTCCCCATGAAATGAGAGGGATGACATTATTATATAAAACCTTTAATACAGGAGTTCCAGGAAATCCATTTGGATAGGCTGCACTAAGTATGTAGAAATCCTGAGATCGTGTTTCATCTATACTATCAAAGGATTCATTGGCGTAGTCCTTCATAAGTCCTGTAACAGATATTGCTCCACTGGCTTCATTTATGCCCACCAAAGACGGGCTATAGATTTCTCCAGTTGAAGATGTCAGAGAAAAAGTGCCCAGTTTTGCGCCAAGTACGGTAGAGCTGGTAAATGGTCCAACAGCCACCTCTAGGGTAATATGACTTTCTGGAGTGTAAACCGCATTCACAATAGGGTCTGCGCCAATCATATATGCAGACATACCTATCAGTATCAATACCAGCACTGCTGTTTTTAATATTTTCTTGTGCAACAAGTTATGCAACGCTGCTCTCCTTTATAATTACTTCTACCATAAAAATATCAGTTGTCAAACTCTCGAGCAAGGATAATGTACGCATAGTATCTGACTAGCGAAGGCATTCGACACCACTAGGCATGATTCTTGATCTTGATGGTCAAGCTCCATGGTTCCTAAAAGCCCAACAAGTTGTGTCCCTTGATAAGGATCCCCATCGCCCCCATTCTTGAACATGAGGTATGGCTCCTGCACATAGGCTGCAGTAATCCCTTGAGCTACCCCCAGTACACTAAGGGGAATCGAGATGAGAATCATAGCTAAAAGGGTAGGGATCATTCTTCTTCGCATACACAAATTTTACGCTCATACTACAGTTGCGTCAAGGTAAGTCCTCTGCCATTGGTTGTTTATTCGATGGGAGTTATCGTAACTACGATGGTGTCTATGTAGGGTCCTGAAGGGGCGGCCTTTGCGACCGTGGGGGATATTCCGGTGATGAGGATGTTCTGCGTGTTTAGCCCATCAGCGAGAGGAGTCCAGGGGATGGAGATATCCTTGATGACAGTCTGGCCCAAGAATTTGATCTGATATGGAATGGCATATCCCGAGGGGTTCCCATTTGGACGCAAGGCAAAGGACGAACTGCCGCTCAGTTTGGAGAACTGTATGTCAACGCCATACGTACGACTTGCAAGGGTATTGCTGAGCGTAAGCAGGGCCTTGGCTAGCAGGGCCGTGTTGGACTGATACCCGTTGGGTAGGGAAAAGGACTGTTCGTCGATAATGGAAAAGCCATAGATTGCATTGTCAGGAGGATCCCCATAGGGCACCTCAGGGGTTCCCGGAGGTATGACAGTAGGGGGATCTAAGGGAGGACCTCCCCCAGGGGGGATGGTCTGCCCATTGACCGGAGCATAGATTTTAGGGATGTAGCCATAATAAATCCCATCGTCAGTTGCAGCGACCGCCACATTGAAGGATCCGATGTTCCCGCTGGTCATGGTGTAGATCGCACCGGGTTTGTAAATGGAGGAATTTTGGTCGCTAAGAAAATAAACTTTACCTCAAATACAGAAACACCAAGGTCGTCTTCAGTGGTTGTCATGGGGGCTGTCCCTCCGCCACCCCACAGTTTACGATAGCCGGTCACCCCCAGCTCTGTGGTGACTGCAGCAAAATAGAATACCGTACTCTGGCTCTGATAGACTGGTAACCCTGTTTGCCAGTGGTTGGACCAGGTAACAGGACCTGTGAACTGGAAGGTGTTGGATATCTGGACGTTGACCAGGCTTGGTTGGTACAGAGGCTCTCCCGCTGTGGCTGTTATGGTAAGGGTCCCCAAATGTGCTACAAAGTCTGATGAGGCAAAAGGTGTTGTCCCTGTTGTGAAGGCAAGAGAAGGGGAAGGCACATACGTAGCTACTATTGCCGCTGGTAGGTGCAGGAAAGTGAGAGTGAGAATGGTGAGTAGCAATGCCAAGCTTCTTTTCTTCATATCCTAGTATAACAATAATAATACTGTGAATACTAGATATTTACTCCCTTGATTTCGCATATACATACACTTTCAGTACAGTGCCCTGATGATCAGGAAGAAGCTGACCTTGCTGCAAGACGCTCTCGGAAAAGTCTGAGCTTGTCCGAGATCTCCCCTGCCTCTAGGGGTCGTGAAGGGTCTTCCTCGTCAAAGAGGGCCTTGGGCATCTCCTCAAGAAAGCGTGAGGGTAGGCTGGTCACCAGGTCGTGTCCGCGCTTGCGCTTTTCACACGAGGAGATGACCAGGACCCTTCGGGCCCGGGTTATGGCGACATAGAAGAGACGCCGCTCCTCATCGATGTTTTTAGGGTCGTCTTCAATTGCACGGGCATGGGGGATGTAGTGGTCTTCCACTCCGGCAAGGAATACAGTATCGAACTCAAGGCCTTTTGAGGCATGGATGGTCATCAGGGCTATCTTGCCACTGCCATCCTCATCAACCTGCTCCTTGCCGTTTATGCTGAGGCGGTTAAGAAAGTCAAAGAGGGAGGCATTGCTGTTTTCAGAATTGCGTTCCCAGCGTGCGAGCATGTTGCACAGCATGTCTATGCCCTTCATCTTGAAGTTGACCATCCCCTCATTCTCAGGGTGCTCGTTTTCCAGCAGCTCCTTGTACCCGATCTCCTTGATGAGGGAGCGAAGGACCATGGCCTTGTTGCCCCTGCTTGAGAAGAGCTGGTCATGGTATTCGTCAATGAGAAGGACAAACCGCTTGATGGCTTTTTGTATCCCTTCTCGTATCTGACCATCGGTGGCGATAGCCATAAGGGAAAGCGCATCGAAAAGTGAGAACTTGTGGTCCTCGGCAACCTTGCGCATCTTCTCCAAGGTAGTGCGTCCGATGCCCCTTCTGGGGGTGTTTATGATCCTCAGCAAGTTGATGTCGTCATCTCGGTTTGCCATGACCTTGAGGTAGCTTACGATGTCTCGGATCTCCTTGCGGTCAAAGAAGCTCTGCCCCCCTGTTACCTGCGAAGGGATGCCCCGTTCGGTAAACCTGGTCTCCAGGTTGGCTATGAGAGAGTTGGTACGCACCAGGACGCCAAAGTCAGAGAAGGGCCTGTCCTCTTTCTTGTGCGCTTCGGCGATGCGGTCAGCTATCACGGTAGCCTCATCGTCATCGTCTGAGGGATGGATCAGGTTTATGGAGCTGCCCTTTCCGCTGTCGGTCCAGAGGTTCTTCACCTTCCTTGCCTGGTTGTGGATTATGAGGGTGTTGGCTGCCTCAAGAATGGTCCCTGTAGAACGGTAGTTGCGTTCCAACTTTATCTCCAGGTGTTCGGGGAAATCACGCTCGAACATCACCAGGTTCTCGTAGTTCGCCCCTCGCCAGCTGTAGATGCTCTGGTCATCATCACCGACGACACAGAGGTTGCGGCTCTCCTGGGCGAGCATCTCCACCATCCTGTACTGGGCCAGGGAGGTATCCTGGAACTCATCGACGAGGATGTGGGTGTAGCGGCTTCTGAGGGCCTTTAGGATATCGGGCTTCTTCTCGTAGATAGCAAGGGGCTTCATGATGAGGTCATCGAAATCAACGGCGTTGTACGCCTTGAGATGTTTTTCATACTCGTTGTAGAGGTTGCGGATCTTATCAGAGGCACCGGGTGCGAATACCTTGCGCTTTGTCTTGATATCAGAGAACAGGGCCGATAGTTCATAGAGGTCGAAGCTCTCCACCAGATAGTCGAGGTTGAGTATGACCTCCTTGAGCAGGGCCATCCTGTCGTTGGTGTCATAGACGGTGAAGTTGTTCTTGAAGCCGAGGTGCTGGATATACTGCTTGAGTACGCCCATGCCAAAGGAGTGGAAGGTGGTGCTCGTAAGTTTCTTCAGCTTCATGCCGGTGAGGCTTCTGATGCGCTCTCCCATCTCCTTTGCCGCCTTGTTGGTGAAGGTGAGGGCGAGGATGTTCGACTCGTCGATACCACTTTCGAGCATATGTGCGATGCGGTAGGTGAGCATGCGGGTTTTTCCGCTGCCAGCCCCTGCAATGACCAGCAGTGGACCGTCAAGCTTTGAAGCAGCCTGGCACTGCTCCTTATTGAGTTCTTTTTCTAGATTGAAATGCATGGTACCTCAGATTCGTTTTATGAAGATCGAGTCTATACCCACCCCTAGGACAACAAGAGAGGTGACAATGAGACCGGAGACGATGACCCCGCCGAATATTGCCATCATGGTCTTTCGCTTGTCAAGGCCCATTATCCAGGACCCGAGGGTTCCCGTCCATGCTCCGGTTATCGGCAAGGGGATCGCAACAAACAACAGGATGCCCCAATAGCCGTACTTGCTTACCTTGAGATAGACCCGCCTTTGTGCCTTGGCAACGAAGCGGTCAAAAAAGGAAGTGTACCAAGCCCAGTGTGAATGGAAGAGTTTGTGCACGGTAGCTAAAAATGTATAGGCAATGGGAGCTACGAGGGCATTGGTCAGAATGCACAGCGGAGTTGCCACCAACAGTGATACACCGTTGAAGTATGCGTAGGGTATGCCTCCCCTCAGTTCGCTGATAGGCAAGAGGGAGAGCAGGACACTGATAAAGAGAGTGGTGAAGCTCATGGCGGCCCCTTATTCGTGGTGTTGTTCGTCTACCTCAATGGCATGTGCCGGGCAGACTTCATGGCAGCAGTAGCAACGTACGCATACCTGCTCGTCGATGATGATGCTTTTTCCCTCAAGGTGCAAGGCGTGTACTGGGCAGATATCAATGCACCTGCGGCATTGGATACAAGGCTCGGTAAGAAAGACAGGGGCCTTTCGCTCGCGCTTCACCTTCCAGCGAATAAATTTGCTGAGGAAGAAAGGGGCTATGAGGGCACCGAAGAAACTTGTCTTTTTCTGCTGTGCTACACGCTGGAAACTCTCAACCACCAGGGCGTTGGCATCGAGTAGCGGGTAGGAAGATGGCACCTCTCCCGCTTCCCGCTTAATGCCCTCTATGATGATGGGGATGGTATGAGGGTCATATCCCATCACCACAGCCTGTGCGTAGTCCAGACTGAGGGCGTCCTCGGAAGCGAGGATGAGGCCCATATGCCTGGGCTTGCCATTGGCAGGCCCGGGTCCTTCCATCCCGATGATGCCATCCATGATGGAGAAGGATGGTTTGGTAAGGGCGAGTATGCCCACCATCAGGGAAGCGAAAAGCTCGCGGGTTGGAAAAAGCACATGACAGGGACTCTTATGCAGGCCGGGAACCAGCCCGAACAGGTTTTTCACAGCGCCTGTGCTGTACATCAGCTGATGGGTCTTGAGTTTGGGCAGGCTGAAAAGCAGGTCGACCTCATCAAGGATCCCTGCAAAGGGTAAGCTCTTGCCACGGGTATAGGGAACGGTTCTAGTCTTGGGATTTTGGGTAAAGTCTACCCATCGTATTCCCTCATCCTTACAGACCTTATCAAGGCCGCAACCCCTAGGGACAAAGGCGGGCCCTTGCAGGCCGGGGGAGTCTCCCATTAGGATCTCCTTGGCCCCCTGGCTCTTGAGCAGATGGATCACAGCACGCACCACAGCGGTGTTGGTGGTGATGCACCTGTCTTCTCTGGCATCGGAAAGCACATTGGGCTTGAGCAAGACACGCTTGCCAGTGACAGAGGGCATATTTGCAGCGAGACAGGCCTGCTGTACAGCAAGGTCTACCTTCGCCTGATCATAATTTTCACACCTGACTATTGCAACACTACTCATGAAACTCTCCTGATAAGGCAAAAATACAAGGGCCCCCTTCCGTTGGCCCTGTCTGGCAATATGATGGAGCCATAGGGACGCTGTTCTGCTTCAGGGACTGCCATGTGCTCTATTGCAAACCTCCCTGCACGTTTTACAAACAGCTTTTCGATGACACCCTCATTTTCACAAGGTTCTATGGAACAGGTGCTGTAGAGGATGAAGCCCCCGACCTTAACCGCTTCCAAGGCAGCGGCAAGCATGGCGAACTGCTGGATGGCCAGAGCTTTGGGACGTGTTGGTTTCCACATATTCAGAGCCTTGGCATCACAGAGGACATGGCGTTCACTTGAGCAGGGGGCATCCAAAAGGACGCGGTCATAGACCTCTTGCTCGTACAGACCCCATTTTGAGGCATCGTGGCCTGTGACCTGTACGCTTTCTTGCCAACTTTGGGGAAGGTGGTTCTTCAAGACAATCTTCAGGCGGCCCCTACGCGTAGCCGAGCGGTCATTGGCTACCAGGTGTCCGCTACCTTGTAGAGATGAAGCCAAAACCAGGGATTTGCCACCGGGGGCGGCGCACATGTCCAAGACATGATCCCCTTTTTGGACAGAGAGCAGGCGTGCCCCTACTATGGAAGCCTCATCAAGATAGTAGGTTGCTCTCAAATGTTCGCTGAATGCGACGGGTTTTCTCTCTTCGAGCAATGCCTTGCGTAACGTTGGCCAGCGCTCGGCATAGATGCCTTGGTAATGGAGCTCAAAGAGCTTTTCACCCTCGGCATCCTTCTTCTTTTTGCCCATGGGATGACTGTAGCTGATTTTTTCCCTCTTGTGAACCTTTTTTGGTTGTGCTATGCTCAGCCATGGCATATTTAACAGCGTTTCTAGAAGGAATCATTAGTTTTATCAGCCCCTGTATTCTTCCCATCCTACCCCTGTATTTCTCGTATCTTGCAGGTGGGGTTGCCGATGAGGCAAAAAAGGGTGTGCTGCTAAAAAATAGTCTGGCATTCGTATTGGGTTTCACCATACTGTTTGTCGCCCTAGGGGCTGCCTCAACCACAGTAGGACAGTTCTTGAAAGATCACCTGCTCCTGATGAACAGGATAGGGGGAGGCCTTTTGATCATCTTTGCCCTGAATAATCTGGGTGTGGTCCTGGTTAAGACAGTCAATACAAATCACAAGTTCCAGCTCAAGAGCATGGCGAACATGAACGTTCCCAAGTCCATTCTCTTTGGCTTTGTCTTTGCCCTCGGGTGGACACCCTGTGTCGGGCCCTTCTTGGGAGCTGCCCTGATGCAGGCTGCTAATGCGGCCCTCATCTACAAGGGAATGCTTACCCTGTTCTTCTACGCCATGGGCCTGGCCATTCCCTTCCTGTTTGCAGCGGTCCTGCTCGAACAGCTTGAGGGTGTCTTCGCATCCATCAAGAAGCATTCTAGCGTCATCTCAGTTGTCAGCGGCCTCATCTTGCTGGTGTTTGGCATATCCTTGGTGCTGGGATTCAACCCGGCAGCATTGTTTCTCTAGGAGTACTATTTTATGAAAAAGAATACACGAACCCTTCTCATTACTGTCATTTCGTTTGCTGTGGTGGTCACCATTGCAGCTGTCGCCTACAATGCGCTCAAGGATAATGCCCCGGCAGTTTCCTTTACCCCAACCATAGCAACGGCTCCGCAAGCTGCTGAGCCTAAGAAGGTTGAGGCAGTCGTACCGTCAGCTATTCCGGTAATATCTGCAGATCAGCTTCCTACAGCCCCTGTTATTGAAGATTTGCCTCCAACTCCTGCAACCGGTGCACCAGGTCCTGCTCCCACACAAGAAGTGGCGAATCCTGATGCGCAAGCTGAAGAGGAAAAGGCTCCTGTTATACCCAATCTTCCCCTGACCCGTCTCGATGGGACAATGACCTCCATCAATGAAGTCAGGGATGGCAAGCCAGTAGTGATCAACTACTTTGCCTCATGGTGTCCGCCTTGCAAGCAGGAGCTTCCTCACTTTCAGAAGGCCTTTGATGAGTATGGGAACCAGGTCAGCTTCATCTTCCTTGATGCACTCGACGGACAGCGTGAGACGCTGAAGACTGTCAAAGCCTTTATCAGGGATTTCCCGTTTACCGGACCGGTCTTCTACGATAACGGTGAATTTGCCATGACTTTCCAGACCACCAGCCTGCCCACCACAGTCTTTATCGACAAGGATGGCAGGGTGGTCAAGGGCTATCTTGGCTTTGTCCCTGAGGATGTCCTGTATGCAGACATTGCGGAGCTTCTGAACTAGACCAGCTTAAGCATATAGCCGATAAAGAAGAGAGCGCTTCCCCCGATACAGAAGAGATGCCAGATGGCATGGTAGTGGGGGATGCGCTTATTTGCGTAGAAGAAGACCCCTAATGTATAGGTGAGCCCAGCTGCGATGATCCAGGGGGCAATGCCTTCAGGCAGGTAGGGGACCACATCGCCCCAGAAAAGCACCACCAACCATCCCATACCGATGTAGAGTGCTACGTGCACAGCTCCCATCTTCCCCCATATCAACAGGGTGAACAGGATTCCTACAACAGCAATTCCCCATACAAAGGCAAGTATCGCATAGGCTTTGGGTGTACCCACATACATCAGAAGCGGGGTGTATGTGCCTGCTATCAGGAAGTAGATGTTGCCATGGTCCAATATCCTGCACAGCCTTTTCCCATCGCCATAGGGAAGCGAGTGATAGAGGCTCGATGCACTGTAGAGCAATATCATGGTAAGGCCCCAGATGACCATCCCTATTTTCAAGGAGAGGGTAGGAAGAGAGGGAAGCGTGAAGAGGATGATGATGAAGGCTACTATAGCCAATGCGGCTCCCACCATGTGGGTGATGGCATTTTCCTTTTCTGCTTTGGGGTCGTCATAGGTATGGAGGGTAATGTGGCGTTCAAGCCAGCTCTGTTCTTTTTTCTGTTGCATGATGGGGTAGCTCCTTGGAAAAACCATACATCCAAGGATGAAAATCGACAAGCGTTTAGTGAATATATATCAGACTAGTCATGGTATACTAGTGAAAAACCTGCCCACAGCGATGTTGTAGGCAGGTTTTTTGGTAGGTATCATACGGTTTTTTAGAGGATATGGTCCAAAAAGAGCTTGGTGCGGTCACTTTTGGGGTTGGTAAATATCTCTTTGGGGGTAGCAATCTCTACTATCTCCCCATCATCCATAAAGACCATCTTGTCCGCAGCCGCCTTGGCAAAGCCCATCTCATGGGTGACAAGCAGCATGGTCATGCCGCTTTTAGCAAGGCTGAGCATGACATCAAGGACCTCCTTGATCATCTCAGGGTCCAGTGCGCTGGTCGGCTCGTCAAAGAGCATAACCTTCGGCTCCATGGCAAGGGCTCGTGCTATGGCAACCCTCTGCTGCTGTCCACCGGAAAGCTGGTTTGGGTGCACCTCTTCCTTTTCCTCAAGGCCGACCATCTTCAAAAGCTTCCTGCCTTTTTCGTCGGCTTCCTTCTTGGTCATCTTCTTGACCTTAAGGGGAGCGAGGGTGATGTTTTCCAAGGCAGTGAGATGAGGAAAGAGGTTGAAGGACTGGAATACCATCCCCACTTCCTCCCGTATCTTGCGCAGGTCCACCTTGGGATCGACAACATCATCCTCATCGATGAAGATATGTCCCCCTGTAGGTATTTCCAACTTGTTGATGCTTCTGAGCAGGGTACTTTTTCCACTGCCAGAGGGGCCGATGATTACCACTACCTCGCCGTTTCCCACGGTGAGGGAGGCATTGCGTACAGCCTTGACGACATCTTTATCCGTATGATATTCCTTGGTTAGGTTTTCTATGCGTATTCTAGCCATTCTTATGCAACCTTTCTTCGAGCATCCCAACGAGGCGTGAGAGTACAAGCGTGATGATCAGGTAGACCAATGCAACGATAAGCATTGTCTCCAGGGAGAGGAAAGTGCGGGAGATGTACTCCCGGCCTTTTCTCAGGATATCACTCAGGGCAATCGCTGATACCAGTGAAGAGTCCTTGAGCATGGAGATGAACTCATTGCCAACTGCTGGCAGTATGACCTTGACCGTCTGAGGCAGGATGACATACCTGAAGGCTTGGCCCCTGCTCAGTCCGACTGCTATGGCCGCTTCCATCTGGCCACGGGGAATAGCCTGGATACCCGCCCTGACGATCTCACCCATATACGCTCCGAAACAGATGGAGAGTGCGACAACAGCGGCTACCATGCCTTGGATTCTGAAGAACCGGCCCATGGCGTAGTAGATAAAGATCAACTGGACTAGGAGCGGGATACCGCGGATAAGCTCCACATATACACCGCTGACCATATTTACCCATCTTCTTTTGCTCACCGAGCCTAGGCCTGTAAGGGTGCCTATGATGATAGCACCCAGTATGGCGAGGATGGTTGCCTGGAAGGTTACCGGAGCCCCCTTGATGACAACCATAAAGATGTCCCTGAAGGGGTCTGGCTTGATGATGATCAGAGACGAGAGGAGGGCAAGGGCGCTGAAGAAGGTAATCCTCCAGGAGTTCAGTACGTGTCCGTCCCCTTTGCGTGGTATGAGCACACCATCGGTCATCTGGATGACGGGGTGCTTTTTCTTATGGTCGGTAGGGTCTACCGATACCATTCTCTGCTTTGCCGTATGCATCTGCAGGTCGTCAAATTTATTTTCTTCTTTATCCATGGTTACTCACTGATCATATTGATTTTATTGGTAGTGGTAGTACTACATAATTATGCATGTAATGTCAATACAATTGAATAAATATTCAAGGGATAGGGAGATAATTAGCATAATCATACAAGAATTCGCAAAAAGATTAGGACAAGGGAAAGCCGCCTCATGGCGGCTTCCTCCGATAGACTTAAGATCGGTTTTCTACAGGATATTCCACTTCTTCTGCAGTTCTTCCATCTTCCCGGAAGTTACGATCTTGGCAAGACCATCGTTGACCAGGCTGATCAGCTCAGTATTCTCCTTGAGCATTGCAATGGCAATCGGCTCAGGATCGCCGAGGTCGCTCGCTGATCCGCTTACATGCAGTTTGCTAGCATAGTTGGGGTTCGAGAGGACATACTCGCTTGCGACTACCGAGTCGGTGACCACTGCATCGAGATTGCCGTTGAGCATATCCTCTACAGCAAAGCCGATCTCATCGTAGGCCTTGATGACAGTCTTCATGCTGGGATTTTCTTCAAGATAAGACTCAAGGAAGATATGGCCGGTAGTCCCGAGCTGTACACCGACCTTCTTGTTCTTCAGAGTAGCGGTGGAGGTAAGGCCTGTTGAGGCTTTGGGTGCCAGGATAGCCTGGGTGATGGTCATGATGGGAGTGGAGAAGCCCATGGTCTTTTTCCGCTCGTCAGTTACCGATACACCTGAGGCGACAGCATCGTATGCTCCGTTGGAGAGACCAGCAAAGATGCCGTCCCAAGCAACGTTCTGAATGGTAATGTCTACATTCTGGACCTTGGCGATTTCATTGACCAGATCGATCTCAAAGCCGACGATGTCCCCGTTCTCATCGACAAACTCAAGTGGTGGCCAGGCACAGTTTGCAGCAAAGATATAGGAAGGAACTCCTCCCTCTTCCTTTGTCCCTGCACTGAAGAGAGGAATGAGGGCGACCAAAAGTATTACAAGAGCGATGGTGGTTAGTTTTTTCATGATGTTATCTCCTAATGTGATATACGAGATAATGCATAGATATGCA
>CAYXYD010000040.1:0-16849 GCA_964469205.1 uncultured Sphaerochaeta sp.
CTTGATTGACTTTTCCAAAGGTTCATTGTCATCAACTTTTACATATGCCATATATTACTACTCACCTCCTCTCCCGATTACTGGGTCTAAACTGCTAGAACAGAATGCCTCAAACATAGCTCGTATGTCAAGCATCTGGATAAAACTCTCTTGACAAGTGAGATATAGTATCTGGTTTTCTTTTCTTATTATGGTTTCTTGCCTTCTTTCTTGAACTCCGCTTCCTTATCCGCTTCTGTCTTGAGGTCGAGAATGGTGATCTGCAAGGAAGCCTGGTTGCGGTAGTAATTCCGTCCAAGACGGAATGCCACATCCACCACCGATCCCTTATCAAAATCTCTTCCAATCCGATCAGCTGCACTCCAGTAGAGTGCTGGCCACTTGTATTCGCCAAATGAGAGCGTCAGCTTCAAATGTCTTGGACCACCCTTGTGGTTATTCAGGTACTGGAAGTCTTCAATGACAGCCCCCTCCATCATAAGGACCAAAGGGGGGTTCTTTTCGCCAAACGGCTCAAAGAACTCAACCACCTTGATGATATCGGGCGTCATATAGGCAACTGGGAGGGTGCAATCTATAAGAATTGAATCATCGTTTTCCTGAAGGCAATCCATATGATCAATCTCTTCCATAACACGCTTCTTGAACAACGGTAGATGCTTCACATCCATCGAAAACCCAGCGGCACAAGCATGCCCGCCAAAATCCAGGAAGAGGTCTTCAAATGCTGAAAGGAACTCCCTCCCATTGAACTCAACAGGGCTGCGCATGGAGGCAGAGACACGAGTTCCCCCAATGGTGGCAAGCACCATGACTGGAGCACTGAACTGCTTCATAAGACGGCTGGCCATAACTCCGGTTATACCCCTGCTCAAGGAGGCATCCTCAACCATAACCAACTTCGAGCCCGTTTGCTCAAAGCTCTCCTTTGCCTGGGGAGCCAGGCGTTCCCATGCATCCTCACCCAACTTTTGGCGTTCCTTGTTCAAGGCCAGCAGTTCTCCTGCAAGACCCTCAGCAACACCAAGGTCAGGGGCAAGCAGCATATCAACTGCCAATGAGGGCCTGCCCATCCTTCCCGAAGCGTTGATGACCGGCGATATCTGCCAGGAGATATCACTGGTGGAAAGGACCTTTCCCAAAAGATTTTGCATCGTAAAGAGAGGAAGCAGAGCTTCCCTCTTGCCTGTTGCAAGGACTTTGAGACCACGCTTTACCAACAGGCGGTTCTCATCCTCCATAGGCATGAGGTCAGCGATGGTACCAATGGCAACGAGATCGAGGATGGCATCATAACCACTGTCCAGCAAGGGGTGTTTCCTTATGGAGTATGCGCTGAACAGGGAAAATAGAACCTGTAGCTCATCTCTGCCATGCACACTATATTTCAATACCCTACTGAGACTCGAAAGTGCAAAGATACTCTTTCCCTTGATGACAGGCATGACGAGTTCCATCTCGCCTCTCATATCGGCAAGATGTATCTCGACACTCTTGCCAAAAGCCTGCCGCAGCTGGGCAAGTTCGGAAGCGGCATCCAGGACAAGGATAGGCACCCCGGCAGAGAAGAACTTGAGGACCTTGCTCTGTGAGGGGGAAAGAAGCCCCGGATTAATCTCTTCAATGACCCGGTCGATGACCAGGAGGTTCTCCACCCTCATCGCCTGGATGATAACCGTATCATGACCGGGCTGTGCATGCAACAGGATGCACTCCTCATGGTAAAAGTCAGTCTGGCTGAAGCGCAAAGCCCAGATTATCTTTGCTACAACCCCACATCCTGCAAGATGCTCAAAGGGGTAGCCACAGCCACTGACCTTAGGGTCAATGATGGCCAAGGCGGGAGGAAGAGCCTCCCCTGCGAGATGGTGGTCGGTTACAATAGTGTCTATGCCCAACGTCTTTGCATGCGCTATCTCACTGTTGTTGGAGATTCCACAGTCCACGGTAATGATGAGGGTCACATCATCATCTGAGGCGGCATTAACACCATCCATGGTCAGACCATAGGGCTCGTCGCCCTCTGGGACCCTATAGGTGACATCGATGCCCATGCGTTGCAACTCCTGCACAAGCAGGGCTGTACTGGTGATGCCATCGACATCACGGTCGCCGAAGACCCTCACCTTCTCCCCTTCGGAGACAGCACCATTGATACGGTCTACAACCTCTTCCATATCGTCAAACAGGAACGGGTTATGCAGATAGGTCAGTTCACTCTCAAGATGAAACTTAACCTGATCGGGGGCGGTCAGACCGCGCCTGACCATAATCGAAGAACACAAGGGATCCAATCCATACTGCTCATGCAGATGCTTCACGTCCTGGGACGCTACAGCTTTTTTTTTCCATTCCATATGTATATAACAACCTTACAATAAATATTCCTAATCAAAACAGGGTCTGCAACATCCCACCTGCAAGTGTCTTGAGCTCCTTGCCACTTATCAGAGAGGCATAGCGCAACATGTACGCCTTTATGCGAAGCGTTGCACGATCGCTGAGCTCTACAGCCACCGCTGTATGGAAGTCCATCCCCTTAGTGAGGGTCAGGTACCTTCTGGCCCCAGGGCCAAGAATCATGGCAGTGTCCAATGTGGCACAAGCTTCACAACAAGGGCTTCCCATCTGCGAGTTGAACTGGATGATCTCCTCAGAGGCATAGGGCCTTTCACAGATAGGACACCTGGAGAAGTCTGCCTGCAAGCCACAAATATCCAAAAGCCTCAAAACGAATTGTATAAGAATTCGAGCTACTAGCTCCTGATGGGAGCAGAGCATATCAAGGGCCTTGCTTAAAACTCCATACTGGGAAGAGCTGTCCCCCCCATTGGTGTTGATGACCAGTTCACAAAAAAACAGGGCGGCATAGTTAGTAGCCAAATCGGTGCGTATCTCATCATGGGTAGCGATGAGCTGGACATCCTTAAGGGTATAGTCTCTTTTTACAGGGTTATAGTACAAGAAGAACTGTCCATCGGAGAATACATCCCCCTTCACAGACTTCAGAGACTTCCTTGCCCCATAACTGACCACATCAATAAGGCCAAAATCGAGGGTTAACAGCTTGAGCCTGCGGTTCATCTGTCCGTACCGTATGCTATGCAGTACAATTGCCAAGGACGATACGTTTCGTTCCATGAACCCTCCAAATCAAGAGTAGAACAGTGGGGGTAAAAAATCAACTGGTTGGAAGATCATCTTTCCTGTGATATGATTTCCGCCATGAAACGTCTAGCTCTCTGCCTACTTATAGCTACCATGACTCTCTCTGCCCTTTTCTCCTTCAGTGTGGGAGAAAGACGGGTGCAGGAACAACCTTTTGACAGCGAACAGGAACTTGGAAAGGTTGACTTTACCAAGACCCTTGCACCCAACCAGCTCGAGTGGGTTAACCGTGCGACGCTCTCGCTGTTGACCGTGGGAAGCGGCGACCCTCTCTATGCCTGGTTTGGGCACAGTGCCCTCATCATAGGCCAACCCTCAGGGGGGGAGGTCATGTATGACTATGGGGTCTTTGATCCCGACCAGAAGAATTTCTACCTGAACTTCGCCCGGGGCCGCATGTATTACTCGGTCTGGGAAACCGACTCTGTGTGGAGGATAGAGGAAGCCTTGGAGGAAAAGCGCGATGTAAAGCTCATCGAGCTTGACCTGAGTCCTGAAGCCAAGCTAGCCGCCATCCGCTTCCTGCAAAACAATGCCAAAGCGGAGAACAGCACCTACCTCTATCACTTCTACTACGACAACTGTGCTACCAGGATCCGTGACATCCTCAATGCCGCAACCGATGGTGAGTTCCGCCGTTGGGCAGAGGCACAAAACACCACATCCAGCTATCGCCAATTTGTCCAGCGTTATTTGAGCCACTCACCGATAATCTTCTGGGCCCTTGATTTCCTTCAGGGCAAAACCATAGACAAACCGCTCAACCGTTATGAGGAGATGTTCCTCCCTGAAAGTCTCCACCAGGCAGTGCTGGACTTCTCCCCAAGCCTCGTGAAAGATACAGAGATACTTCAAGATACCAGCAATAGTGACATACGCTTCAGAGCCCACACAAAGAATGTGAACCATGATTGGGCCTATGCACTATCGGGTATTGTGTTGGCCCTTATGTTGTTCGTGCTGGGCAAGCGCTTCAAGAGGACAACCTCAGTACTCTATGCATTGATTCTTTTAGCCCTTGGGGTTCTGGGAAGCATCCTTTTGTTTATGATGACTTTCTCCGATATGGACATGACTTGGTTCAACGAGAACATCGTTCTGGTCAATCCGCTTCTCTTTATAGGTATGGGTTCGGCCTTTGTCTCTGCATTCACTAAAAAGACAAGCAGAAAGGGAGTACTGGCTAAAAGGACCTTTCAAGCGATGTTTGTAGTGGGGATTGCTCTGGTGGTGGCAAAGGGCTTGTTGCCAAATCTGTTGATGCAGGACAACCTGAAGGTCATCCTGCTCTTATTGCCCCTATCGCTATCAGGGGCGACCTTTTATGGCAGGAGCAACAGAAAAGAGCTCTAGGGCTTGCATATCCAGGCGCTTCGCAGCAATGGTTGCGGGAAAGCCGCCTATCTGCACATTATAGAAGTGGGCCTTGTCATTGTAATCGTTCAGATGCAGAGTCATATCCTGCTCAGCCTCATAAATCTTCTCAAAGTAGGCCGCATAGAGCGGGTACTGCTTGTTGGTGAAGATCTTTTTCTGCAGCAGGGCCAGTTCCTTATCCAGGGAAACATAGAGTTCACTCAATAACACAGGCGATTTTTCTCTTGCATAGGAATCCAACAGAAGCCTGAAAGGCTCTGCCAAGATAGGGTCCTCTAAGAGGTCAACTAAGGTTTGGGAGTACTTGAAGCGATCATCCATCACATCCATACCCTTATCCAAAAAGACATTCGCTTCTTTTTTGTATTTCTTCAACCGGGAGACATTGTTCTGGTCAATGGCCACAACAGCAAAAATGAGCAGGAACAACACAACCGCAATGCTGATAACAGCACTGCGGCGGTTTGGAAACATGCTCTTGCCCTTATTTCTTGAGGACAATCTTAGTTCCTTTTCCTTCGTACAAAGCTCCGTAGACGTGGGCGGGGTCGGTGATGAGTCCGGTATTGCCAGTGCTCTTCACAAAATCAACGATGGCCTGCACCTTGGGAAGCATGCTGCCAGGAGCGAAATGACCCTCTGCCATGTACTTCTCCGCTTCTTCTACTGTGATGGTATCGAGTGTCTTCTGGTTGGGCTTGCCAAAGTTCAGGCAGACTTTCTCCACTGCAGTTGAAATAACGAACAGGTCAGCCTTCAACTCCTTGGCCATGAGAGCAGCGGCCAGGTCCTTGTCTATGACAGCTTCCCTACCGCTGAGGTAGCCTTGCTCGTCACGCACTACAGGAATACCACCACCACCGGCTGCGATGACGATGATCTTATTGTCCAACAGGCTCTTGATAGTCTCGATCTCAACAATAGACTTGGGCTTGGGGCTTGCCACTACACGGCGGTAGCCACGCCCTGCATCCTCGACACATACCCAACCATCATGCTCTTCACGACTCTTAGCATCTTCGCTCGTCATAAAGGACCCGATTGGTTTGGAAGGGTTCTGGAAGGAAGGATCGCTGTCAGATACTTCAACTTGGGTAACGACGGTTGCTACATTAGGTTTGAGCCCGACCTTGTTGAACTCGTTGTTCAAAGCCATCTGCAACTGGTAGCCGATGGCACCTTGGGTGTCAGCTACGCAGCTGTCCAAGGGGACAGTATGGAGAATGGAACGGGAGAACTCTGCCCGAAGCAGAACAAATCCGACCTGAGGTCCGTTGCCATGGGCGATGACCACCCTGTGTCCTGCTTCAACAAGCTTCACAATGTGGGCCGCTGTCTTGCGGGCAGCCTCATACTGGGCAGTTATCGTTACGTGTTTTGCATCTTCAATGAGAGAGTTGCCGCCTATGGCGATGACTATGAGTTTACTATCCATTCAGGTTTCCTTCCTTGTAAAAATTCCTTATTCATCATACCACGGATGCAACAAAATGCAACAGATTCAGTATTCGTTCTTCCGATAAATGTCCTTCTTTCACAAAGTTTTTTCCCAACGTTTGACCCACCTCCCCCCTTTCTGGTAAACTCCGCTCCAACGAGGTGACTATGGAAGAAACAGCAAATCTAGACAAGAAAGAGATGTTCCTATTTGCGCTTTACATTACCAGCATGGTCATGGTAAATACGATAGGGTCAAAAATTATTACGCTCTTCGGAGTGCGAGTATCTGTAGGCATCTTCTTCATGCCTGCCCTCTTCTTAGTCACAGATATCGTAGGTGAGGTAAAAGGGCACAAGGATGCATCCCTCTATGTCAGGATGTCCATCTTTATGCTGGCGCTGTTGTTTGTCATGACCGGCATCAGCGTGAAGGTACCTCCCCACCCATCGTGGGGCTTGCAGACCCAGTACCAGCAGGTATTCGGCATGAGCATGCGCATGAGCCTCGCCTCCTTGGCAAGCTTTGCAGTCAGCCAGACTATCGACATTAGGATCTTCATGCTGTTCAAGAAGATAAGCGGAGGCAAGAACCTTTGGATACGCAATAATATCAGCACCATGACCAGCCAGTTTGTCGATACGGTGATCTTCATGTTCATCGCCTTCTACCAACTTACCCCAACATTTACCGCCTCCTATGTGTTCGCCCTGATCATCCCCTACTGGCTCTTCAAGGTGATCTTTGCCCTGATCGATACCCCACTCTGTTATTTTGGAGTGAAATGGCTTTCCAAAAAGGAATAGCCGCTTCCCTCTTTCGTAAAGTTTGATTACCTTTAGTCTGGGCAGAGAGAAATCCTGCCCTAAGTATTCGTATATATGGAGGCGCTATGTCTGACAACGAACTGATACCAATTGAGCAACTGCTTCCCAATAATCTGTTTATCCTTCCAGTAACGGGGAATCCCGTGTTTCCTGGATTGTTCACTCCTTTGATGATAACCGACAACCAAGACGTCGAAATTGTCAACCAGGCCATCAAGCACGGGGGTTTCCTCGGACTCTTGCTGGTCAAGGAAGACCTGGACCAGGAAGAGTACTCACAGGATAACCTATACACTATTGGAACCGTTGCAAAGATTGTTAAAAAAATAAAGCTCCCCGACGGGGGGATCAGTATCTTCATCTCTACGCTCAAGCGTTTTGAGACCAAACAATATTACCCCAGTGGCCCCTACTTGGTGGCCGAGGTCTCCTACCTCGAGGATATCGAGGACGAGCCAGAGGAGTTGCGTGCTTGGACCAGGCTCTTGCTTACCGAGATGAAGTCCCTTACGAAGAACAACCAGCTCTTCAGCGAAGAGATGCGTCTGAATATGGTCAACATCGACCATCCTGGAAAGCTTGCTGATTTCATCGCAAGCATCCTCAATGTCGACCGTAAGGAACAGCAGGGAATCCTTGAGACCCTTGTGGTTCGCAAGCGTATTGAAAAGGTGCTGGTATTCATAAAGAACGAGCAGAACATTGCCCAGGTCCAGGCCAAGATCCAGGCCAGGGTCAATCAGAAGCTCGAAAAGAACCAGCGTGAGTACTTCTTGCGTGAAGAACTCAAGTCCATCCAGCAGGAACTCGGACTGACGACCAACCCCAAGGTTGAGCTCATTAACCGCCTGAAGAAGAAATTCAAGGATATGTCCCTTTCTGCTGAAGCGAAAGAGACTGTGGACCGCGAGTTGTCACGCCTTGAGGCGATCGATCCCAGCAGTCCTGAATACACCCTTACACGAACCTACCTTGAGATAATCAGCGACCTTCCCTGGAAGGAGCCCAAGAGCGAGAGCTTCAGCATCGAAAGTGCCCGAAAGATTCTCGAAAGAGATCACTACGGGCTCAAGGATGTCAAGGATAGAATCCTTGAGTTCCTTGCAGTGCGAAGAAAAAAAAAGGATACCAAAGGCTCGATCATCTGTCTTGTCGGCCCTCCTGGAGTCGGTAAGACCAGTGTCGGCATATCCATTGCCCGCTCCTTGAAAAAGGAGTATTTCCGCTTCTCGGTCGGTGGCATGAATGATGAGAGTGAGATCAAGGGCCACAGAAGGACCTATATCGGGGCAATGCCCGGAAAGATCATCCAAGGCCTCAGAATCACCAAGACTAAGAACCCTGTCTTCCTCATCGATGAGATAGACAAGATGGGTGTATCCTACCAGGGCGACCCTGCCAGTGCCCTGCTTGAGGTCCTGGACCCTGAGCAGAACTACACCTTTAGGGACACCTACCTTGATATCCCCTTCGATGCTTCGGAGATCCTTTTCATCTGTACGGCAAACACCTTGGAGACCGTTCCTCGACCCTTGCTGGACCGCATGGAGATCATCAACCTCTCCGGCTATACCAGTGAGGAGAAGCTTGCCATAGGCAAGAAGTACCTTGTTCCCAAATCCTTGGAGAAACATGGGCTTGCCAAGAGCGAAATCCGCTATACCCCAACGATCCTGCTCAAGATAGCAGAGGAGTACGCAAGGGAAGCGGGCGTTCGTAACTTTGAAAAATCCCTGCATAAGATCAACCGTAAGGTTGCCCTCATCCTGGAAGAGAACCCAGACACCAAGTTGCCGATCAAGATTGATAATGAAAAACTCGTTGAATTTCTTGGGCAGCCTGTCTTTGCCGAGGATGAAATCCGCATAGCGGACAAGCCAGGTATGGCAATCGGACTCGCTTGGACCAGCATGGGAGGGGATACTCTCATCATCGAGGCCCAGAATACCCCTGGCAAGGGAGAGATTAAGCTCACCGGTCAGCTTGGGGATGTGATGCAGGAGTCGGCTAATATCGCCTACACCTGGCTGAAGGCCCATGCCATCGACCATAAGATCGATATGAGCTGGTTCGAGAACAATATGATCCACGTGCACGTCCCAGAAGGGGCTACGCCCAAGGATGGTCCCTCAGCTGGTATCACCATGACTGTCGCCCTCTTTTCACTGGTCACTGGCCAGACGATCAAGAAGAACATGGCGATGACCGGTGAAACCACCCTCAAGGGTAAGGTGATGCCTATCGGAGGCTTGAAGGAAAAGGTGCTTGCAGCGAGAAGGAATAAGATCGATACGATCCTCATTCCCAACTACAACAAGCGCGATCTCGACAAGCTCGATGAGACAGTGACCAAGGGCATTGAGTTCCATCTGGTTTCGACCATGGAAGAGGTCTTGGCCTATGCCTTCCCCGATGACGAGAAGAGAAAGGCAATGCCACCGATCGTCCCCAAGACACCCCCAAGGGATACCACTGAAGTAGTGGCAATCTCGACGGCAGTTGCCCAGGCGGTCAGGGAGGCTTTGCGTGAGCGTTGAGTTATTGAGCCCAGCAGGCAATATGGAGAAGCTGAGGGTGGCGTTTGCCTATGGAGCCGACGCCGCCTATATGGGCTTCACTGATTTTTCCCTTCGTGCCAATGCGCAGAACTTCAGCGAGAGTGATCTTGCTGAAGTTCAGCTTTTGAAAGGCCAAAGCGGTAAAAAAATCTACTGTACCATGAATATCCTTTTTGGTGAGAGTGAACTCGAAAAGCTGAAAGAACAGCTTGAAACTATCAAGGGGTGGCCCTTCGATGCTTTCATCATCAGTGACATTGGTCTGGTACCCATTCTCAAAGAGGCCTTTGGTGACAGGGTTGAACTCCATCTCTCCACCCAGGCTAGCTGTATCAACAGCAGTAGTGCAGCCATGTACCACCAGATGGGTTTCTCCAGGGTCATCCTGGGAAGGGAGACATCCCTTGCCGATATCAAAAAGATCAAAAAAGCAGTTCCTACCCTCCAGCTGGAGACCTTTATCCATGGGGCGATGTGCATGGCCTACTCAGGGCGATGCCTGCTTTCGGCCCATCTTACCGGTCGCAGTGCAAACCAGGGAGACTGCTCCCACACCTGCAGGTGGAACTACCGCCTGTCAGAAAAACTCTCCAGTGGAGAACTCGCCCTGGAAGAGGAACAACGCGAAGGGGTCTACTACCCCATCGCTGAGGAAGATGGGTACACTACCATCCTTTCTTCCAAAGACCTTTGCATGATAGACCATGTCCAAGACCTCCTCAATGCTGGAATTGATTCTTTGAAGATCGAAGGAAGGATGAAAAGCAGCTACTATGTGGCTGTGGTCACCCGTGCCTATCGCAAGGCCATCGATGCTGCATATACCGATGATACGTCCTGGAAGGCTTACCGCGATGACCTGATGAATATCAGCCACCGCGAGTATTCCACCGGTTTTTTCTTTGGCAGCAGTCCCATAGACCCAACCAAAGGAACGTCCATAGACAAGAGTACCGATGAGGGATACCACCAACAGTATCTCTTCTGTGGCTTCATAGGCGATGAGGTCAAAAAAGGTGTGTACGCACTTGAACTACGCAACCAGATCAGAGAGGAACAGACTCTGGAGTATATCGGTAATGATATCCTCTTTATTGAGGATTCTTCCTTTACCCTGTTGGATGAGAAATTTGAGAAGGTTCTTCAGGCTGACCATGGGAAGATCCAATATCTTGTAACTGACAAACCCTTGTCCAAAGGGTATATCATTCGACGGCTTTCTATGGTTAAATAGTGGGTATGTTTAGGCACATTGCTACTTTTCTGTGTATAAGTCTTGTCACCCTTCAAGGGGTTGCTGGAGTCAAACTTACCGATGGGTTCTCTTTTTTGGAGAAGAACCCACTTTTTATAGAGTTTATGTCGGCGGTAAGGACCGAAGGCAGTGTGGAAAAAGCTGAGGAACTACGCCTTCGTCTGTATGCACAAGACGAGGCCGAGCCTGAGGCAACCATCAAGAAAATACGCATTGATACCATCCTTGCCCGTCTCTATGTGGAAACCGATATAAAGAGTAATGAAAGGGGCGAAGAGTTGCTTCAAGAGGCTGAACAGAAGCTGGACCTCCTAGATACTAACTCTTTTCATGCCCTTATCCTTGGTTCTGATATCGATGGCATCTGGTACCTGCAGAATCCTAGGAGCCTAGGCAAAGGGCTTTCCAGCTCCCGGAAGATCAACAAAGCTTACAAAGAGTTCCCTCAGGAAGTCTCTTCGCTCTTATTGAAAGCAAACAGCATGCTCTATGCCCCACCTTTTGCGGGTGGCAACATCAAGAGGGCATTGAACATGTTTCTTACCATCCAGAAGGATGCAGACAAACTTCTTTCACCTTGGGATCGCTCATCGCTTTATAGCGGGATCGGTATTGCATGCTTTAAGCTGAAAGACTATCAGAATGCAAAGGGATATCTTGGTGCTGCCAAGACGATCTACCCCTTTGATGCTGTTCTGGATGATTATATAGCACAAGTGGAGAAAGCGTTGTGATCGTATTGTATGCCTCTCTTGTCCTGGTTGTTGGCCTATGGGCTACCCTACTCTCCTTTTCCAACCGAAAGGTGATGGAGAAGCTGAAGAAAAAAGCTCCTCTCACTGTAAAACCCCTCGTCTCCATTGCGATCCCTGCTCGCAACGAAGAACATTTCATCCAAGCTTGTGTGTCCTCACTCATCAATCAAAACTATGAGAACATTGAGATCCTGATTCTTGATGACAACTCCACCGACAACACAGCGGAAGAAGTAAAAAAACTGCAAGAAAGTGATCCTCGAGTGCGGATCATCAAGGGCAAGCCCCTAAAAAAAGGGTGGCGTGGCAAGCTCTATGCGATGCAGCAGTTATATGAAGAGAGCACAGGGGATTACATCCTCTTCACCGATGCTGACACCGTCCATAATCCCAACAGCGTGGAGTATGGACTATCAGTCATAATCAATGAAAGTGCATCCATGGTCAGCGGCTATCCCAAGCAGGAGGGAAAGCACTTATGGGTACAGACCTTGGTAAGCGCCATGCTCTTCAACACGGTACTGTACATGCCCTTGCGATTACAGCAAAAAGTACAATGGACACCTTTTACCATGGCTATCGGACAGTATCTCCTGCTCAAACGAACAGTCTTGGAGGACATTGACGGCTTCACCTCTATACCCGATGTCATCTGCGATGATGTGATGCTCGCCAGGGCCTGTACAAGAACCGGGCACAAGTATGTTTTTGCCGATATGAAGGATGCTCTCTCTTGCAAGATGTTCTCCTCCTTCAAAGGGGGATTTGAAGGACTCGAAAGGAGCATCACCGGCGTCATAGACATCAAAGCCTACATGGTTCCCCTGGTGCTGGCAGTAGCGGCAGTCCTGATCGCCTGTGCGGCCGCCCCCCTCGCTACCGTGGCAATGTTTATACAACTGTTGATCAATCCAGGACTCTCCCCTCTTCCTTTCGTACTCACATTTGTAGGGTCTCTCCTGCTTTTTGGCTCTTGGACAGCTACCGGTCTATACCATGGATTTCCCTTTAAAGTAGCCATTCAAGGACCGATTGCGTTCGTATTTTTGGTTGCAATGTACCTCCATGGCTACTACAGAAAGGTCAGTGGGAAGGGTTTTATGTGGAAAGGGCGCTATATTTCCTAAATAAACCACGATTAAAGCGTTAGTTTACTGTTTTTCCCTTGCACATAGGTGAAAGCATGCTAGAATAAGATAACCTAGACCAATGGAGGAGTCCATGACAATTCACGAGCAAATCGTAGCACAGTATGAGACATACCTTGCAGAGAACCAGAAGTTCTCTGAGAAAGGCGTAAAAGTATCGGCAGCTAGAGCCCGCAAGGCTTTGGCCGAAATCGCTAAGCTTAGCAAAGAACGCAGAAAGGAAATTCAGGCTGAAAAAGCAGAATAGTTTCTGCTTTGTTCAAAGAGAGGCGTCCTTGTAATGAGGGCGCCTTTTTCTGTGTTCAATTTTTTGTTCTTTTTATTGAAATCATATCGGCGATTTAGGAGAGCCTGCTTAGGCTCTCTTATAGACCTGACCATCTAACCGTAATGCAATGCCAAGGATCCTTAGGGAAATCCTGTACGAATACGTACTAGACGAATTCATCTTCCTCGACCTCTGCAAGTTCTCTTTCAGAGATACCCAGAACCTCCATCAGTTCTTGCGTACTATAGGTCATACTACTCTTGGACATCCTCTGCAAAGCCTCAACAAGCAAGGCATTATTCTCAATCTCCTCAGTCAACTCAGCAAATGCATCGATGCTCAGGAGGACTGCAATAGGACGGTTATACCGAACAACCACTTTTTGCTTTGCTTGTTCCAAAGATTTGAAGATGAGGGAGGTCTTCCTCCCGTTAAAATCAGAGATCGAAACGATATCATCTGAGAACTCTTTTGTGGTTGTGTCCAGAGGGGGATAGGGCTGCTCAACCAGACCTGTCTCCATCTGCTCTTCTGGTGATAAGAGAACGAATGTCTTGTTTGGATTGAACTCTCCCTCGCTATCGATCTTTCCAATGCACTTCTTCTCCACTTTCGGATAAGCTTGGCCTGGGATATGGGTCGAATGTCCCCAATAAAGGTAGGTGACGTTGGTTTTCTTGTTGAGATGGCAGATAAGGTTGTTCTTTTTCATAGTGTATGTACATTTATATACAATGATAGGGAAGAGAAAGTCAACCATAACAGAGAAGAACAACTCTAGTCTTTGGTGTATCTTACTGCGCTTATCAAGAGAAAGGATTATATGTACAAAAACGTCATAGAAAGAATAGAAACTTAAGAATACCCATACTGTGCCAGAGAGGAATATATAGAGGAATTGGTGAAATGCATGTACAGCAAAACAGGCGTATCCTTAGTAAGGATACGCCTGTTTTGGTATCTATCTAACTATCCATATAGGTACTTTGGGTACGAAGAGAAGAAATTGTTCTCCCCTATTCCTTTGTCTCTTCTTGTGCTCTACAGAAAAGACTTCAACAGGGCAATATGTTTTAAGCCCTTCTCAATCTTCTCATCGAACTCAGCTTTCTTACCCTGTTCCTTCTCGATAGCCTCTTCCTTGGCATTTGCGAGGAACTTCTCATTGGATAGCTTCTTCATCACACCCTCAAGGCTCTGCTCGTTCTTTTGCCTATCCTTCTGTAGGCGTGCGATCTCCTTCTCCAGATCGATAGCCTCCCTGACAAAGACAAAGCCCTCATAGCCAGTGCCTGCTACAGGGAAGGCACCTGTGACATCAAGAGAGTCATCGGTGTCGATGACAAGATCTGATGCACCGACAAAGGAGGCAATGAGGTCCTTCTCTGCAACAAAGAAATCACTTGCTATGAAATCGGTATCTGCTTTGATAGCGAAGCGAATCTTCTTGTCCACAGAGATGCCCAGTTCGCTCCGTACGGAGCGCAACAGTGTGACTGCCTCCTGTATCCTAGAAACAAGCAGAGAGGCCTCTGGATAGGCTCTATCTTCCTGGTAGACAGGATAGGCACTTGTGATAAGAGAGTCACTGACGTTAGGAAGCTTCTGATAAATCTCCTCAGTGATGAAACTGACAAAAGGATGCATCAGGCGCATTGAAGAGGCAAGCAGGTCGAGAAGCAGGGTCACTACCCTATCCTTCTTGTCTTGCTCTTCTGCATAGAGGCCCTGTTTGGCACTCTCTACGTACCAGTCACAGAAATCATTCCAGAAGAAATCATAGACAGCTTGGGCACCATCATTGAACTTGTAGTTCTCCATGGCTACCTTGACCTTCAAGGCAGCCTGGTTGAGCTGGCTGTAGATCCATTTGTCCATGGTGGTGAGTTCTATCGTCTTGATGTCCAACAGGGTTGCACCCTCCAGGTTCATCAACAGGAAGCGCGCAGCGTTCCATATCTTATTGGCAAAGCGCGAGCCCATCTTGAAGGACTCCATATCAATGAGGATATCCTGGCCTTGGGTTGCCATATAGCTGAGGGTAAACTTCATGGCATCAGCGCCATAGCGGTCAACCACTTCCAAGGGATCGAGGCCGTTGCCCAGGCTCTTGGACATCTTCCTTCCCTGTTTGTCACGCACCAGACCGGTGATGTAAATGTCCTTGAAGGGGACTTCCCCTAAGAACTCCAGAGAGGCCATGATCATGCGGGAAACCCAGAAGAAGATAATGTCATAGCCTGTCACCAGCGTGCTGGTGGGGAAATAATTCTTCATGTCCTCACTCTTTTCTGGCCAGCCAAGCGTACTGAAAGGCCAGAGCCAAGAGCTGAACCAGGTATCGAGTACATCAGTTTCCTGCTCGATATTTGCTGAGTTACACTTCGGACAGTGGGTAGGGTCCTCTTTTGCTACAATTATTTCGCCACACTCAGTGCACTCCCATACAGGGATCCTGTGACCCCACCAGAGCTGGCGGCTGATACACCAGTCATGGATGTTTTCAAGCCAGTGGACATACGTATTTTCCCAATACTTGGGAAAGAACGTAATCTCATCATTTTTCCATGCCTGAAGTGCCTTCTTTGCCATCCCTTCCATTCTGACGAACCACTGCTCCGAAAGGTAGGGCTCAATGACCGAATGACATCGATAGCAGTGGCCTACCTCATGGGTGTGCACTTTTTCGTTTACGAGGACGCCTAAGGCCTTGAGGTCTTCGACCACAAGCTTTCTTGCATCAGTTGCAGAGAAGTTGCGATATTTTTCAGGACAGTTCTCGTTGAGTGTACCGTCAGGATTAAGGACGTTGATAACCTCAAGGCCCTGGCGCTTGCCACACTGCCAGTCATTCGGGTCGTGGGCAGGGGTAATCTTCACCATGCCGGTTCCAAAGCTCATGTCGACAAAACTGTCGGCTATGACAGGAATCTTTCTGTCGGTCAGGGGGAGGTTGAGCATCTTGCCTACAAGAGAGGTGTAGCGCTCATCATCTGGGTGCACAGCAACAGCAACGTCACCGAACATCGTCTCAGGACGGGTGGTGGCTACGGTGATGTAGCCTTCCCCCTCGCTATAGGGGTAACGGATGTCCCAGAGGTTGCCTGCAAGCTCCTGATGCTCCACCTCGTCATCAGCGAGGGCAGTACCACACTTGGGGCAGTAGTTGACCAGATACTCGCCTTTATAGATCAAGTCCCGTTCATAGAGAAGGACAAAGCTTTCGCGTACAGCCTTGCTGAGCCCCTCATCCATGGTAAAGCGCTCATGGCTCCAGTCACAGCTACAGCCAATCTTCTCCAGCTGTCTCTTGATGGTTGCATGGTGCTTGTCCTTCACCTCCCAGGTGCGCTCGAGGAACTTCTCGCGTCCGATATCCTGACGACGAAGCCCCTCTTTTGTAAGTTGGCGCTCCACCACATGTTGGGTGGCGATACCGGCATGGTCGGTTCCAGGCACCCAAAGGGTGGGTCTACCATTCATGCGATAATAGCGGGTAAGAATATCCTGCAAGGAGTTGTTCAGGGCATGGCCCATATGCAAAATGCCGGTAACATTTGGAGGAGGCATAACAACAGTAAAGGGAGAAGCATCTCCCGGTACAGGTTTGAACATCCCGTTCTTCATCCAATCTTCATAGATACGGTCTTCAAAATCCTTGGGATCGTAAGCCTTTGGCAACTCTACTGCCTTCACGATGGGCCTCCTACGGCGAGAAAAATAATGCGTGTATAGTACCAGAATTGAGAAGGCTCTACAAGTCAATGTAGAGCCTTCGGCGAGGGGAAACAAGGAGGCAAAGCACTATTCTAGAGGCGTGACCGCCTTTACTTCCAACTTAACCGCATACCCCATTGCATCAAGATGCTGCACTATCTGTTCCAAGGAGAAGGAATCCAAGGTGACACTCTGCGTGTCTGAAACCTGACGGACATTGGCGCTATCCATAGGGGTAGCAATGCCAGGCAGGATATCCTGGGCTTGGCTTGCATTGGTGCCGAAAAGGACAAAGGACCCGATGAACACCACAACAAAAGCAGCAGCAGTTGTCATCA
>CAYXYD010000040.1:16859-17453 GCA_964469205.1 uncultured Sphaerochaeta sp.
AATATGCATCTTTTTGTCTTTCATGGGAAACCTGCTTTTTTCAAAAAATGCGAGAACCCTATCCTGCCTCAGACTAATATCCTCATCAGGAAGGACAGCAGAAGCTATACGCTGTTGCAGCTGTCGAAGCTGGTCCAAGCGCTGTCTGCACGCATTGCAATATCCTAGATGTTCCTCAACCTGTGTTCTCCATGGCTCATCAAGCTCACCATCAAGATAGGTATTCAATAATTCATCATCAACACACATCGGCTACTCCTGGGTAAGCAGTGACTCAAGCATCTTTCGTGCCCTGTATACTCTCACCTTCACATTACTTTCGGAAATGTGCAAAACCTGGGCAATCTGCTTGTAGTCCATATCCGTATACTCCTTCATCACTATGACAAGGCGAAACTTCTCCGGAAGCTGGTCTATCGCATCCTGTACTTGCTTACGGGTCTCTTTTTCAATGAGGACCTGTTCACCACCCTTTGTATTGGAATGTGAAGTAGGATACTTCTTCAGCTTATCGACCATCACCATCTCACGCGATTTGCGCTTTACCTGATTGATAGCCAAATTCTTCGATACCCTAATGAGCCAATACTTGGC
>CAYXYD010000041.1:0-17132 GCA_964469205.1 uncultured Sphaerochaeta sp.
TTACAGTACCCCATTGTATCGGAGAGTATAAGTTCCACACTAACCTCCTAAACGAGAAACGCCACCGCAAGGAAACCTCACGGCGGCGCATTCGCATACTATCTGCAATTTACTTAGCCGTTTCGACCATCTTAACTGCATTACCCTTTTTCTGTGCCTTGCTGATCCAATAGAGCATCGCAGGTGCGAGCAGGTTGGAAGAGAAGGTACCGATCAGGATTCCAAAACCCATGTTCACCGCAAACATCCTGATATCACCGGTAGCAAAGACTGCCAGGGGCAAAATCGCTGCCAAGGTCGTTACCGCACTCATGATGGTACGGGACAACGACTGGGTGACGCTCTTGCCAATCTGAGTAGCAAGAGATGAATCGTGGTGCAGAATGACATTTTCACGGATACGGTCAAAAATTACAATGGTGTTGTTCAGCGAATATCCAATAATTGTCAAAAGGGCAGCGACGGTTGTGCTGGAGAACTCGAACTGGAACAGTGCGATAACTCCAAGCAACATAAGCACGTCATGCACCAAGGCAATGAGAGAGGATACTGCATAAGCAATCCTAAAGCGGAACCAGATATACACCAAGATCAGAGCCATAGCAACGACGATGGCGAGAATAGAACTGGATACCAAGGTCTTGCTGAACTTTGCTCCGATGTAATCACTGGCAAGGACAACTACGCTGCCTTCGCCGAAATGTACATCAAGGGCGAGTCTGACAGCCTCTTCCATGGAAGATTGGGTGTCATCATCTTTGATGCCCAGGCGAACCTGGAACATCTGTCCATCTGAAGCACCCATAGTCTGCACCTTCACGTTACCAAGGCCATCAAAAGCTACACGAATGTCTTCAATGGAGACACTACCTGAAGACTTGAAGTTCAGTTTTGTAGGATCAGTGCTGAGGGTGGCAGGAAAGCCATAACCTGAAAGCAGGTCTGCAGTTTCCAAGGAACCCATAAGCGCTACTGCTTCAATTTTATCAACAGCATTCAAAGCGGCTGCCAGATCGGCGGAAGTCGGATAGGATGTTGACTTGAATGTCTTGACCGAAACACCTTCAGAACCACGTACCTCAAGGGTGAGGGCGGAACCGGAGATGGAAAGGACAGCATCCTCGCTACCGGAATAGCTGACAGTCAGCCCGACAGGTGCTACCTGAATGCGCTGGCTAAGTCCGCTTTCGAAGTCAACACCGAGGTTAAACCCACCGTTGACGATAAAAGCGCCACCTCCAACAAGCAGGAGGACTATTGCCAGAACCCAAGCAAACCAACGGTATCTGATGACAGGAATATCTTTCTTAGGCATTTAGTTTTTCCTCCAGCTGATGTGCAACTTTTTGCCTTCACGGTCGGCAACAGTCGCATCAAAAATCAAGTGAGACACAAACAGGGCGGTAAAGACTGAGCTGACAATACCAATGGCCAAGGTGTTGGCAAAACCCTTAACAGAACTGGTACCAAGCTGAGAGAGGACCAGAGCTGCAATGATGGTCGTGATGTTTGCATCCATGACTGTCCAGAAAGCCTTGCCAAAACCTGCCTTGATGGAAGCGATATCGCTCTTGCCCATCCGACGCTCTTCCTTGATACGCTCAAAGATGATTACGTTGGTATCGACAGCCATACCGAGGGTCAGGATAAGACCTGCCACACTGGTAAGGGTCAAGGTAAAGTTAAAGGCGGAAAGCACTGAGATCATGATGACCATATTGAACAGCAGGACAAGGTTAGCCACCAAGCCACTGAGGCTGTAGTAAGCAAACATGAAGATGACTACCAGGACAAGACCGAGGGCGATAGCCTTCAGGCCTGCATTAACGGCGTCCTCACCAAGGGTTGCACCAACAGCCTGCTGGCTGGAAACAGTCAGCTCGATTGGAAGGGCAGCAGTACGCAGTACAATAGCGAGGTCATTGGCTTCTGCAGCATTGAACCCGGAAATCTGTACAGAACTACGAATCCCCTGGGTGATGGTTGCCATCGCCTTTACCTTGCCGTCCATGACCACTGCAAGAGTATCATTGACGTGTGTGGATGTCAGCTTGTAGAAGACATCACCACCGACACTATCAAGTTGGAAGTTGACCACAGGACGTCCGGTGATACCATCGGTACTGGTGGTTGCACTTTCCAGATGACTGCCGTCAAGTCCTACCTCTTCTTCAATGACCACATAGCGTTCCAATTCATCGATGCCATAGCTATCGCTCACATAGTATCCTGCTGCAAGCTTACCTGCAGGGAGGAACTCGGGCTGCTTCAGGGCACCGGTATCGGTATACACTTCAGAGGGATTTGCCTTATAGAAGGCAGTAAGCTCATCGGTGAGGGCTGTGTCGACAATCTTGAATTCCAAGGAGCCTTTACCTCTGAGAAAGGAGTTTACCCTCTCAGGGTCAGCAGCACCTGGGATTTCAATGAGAATCTGGTCTGTTCCCTGTAGCCTGATGACAGGCTCACTGACGCCAAACTGGTCAATGCGTTTTTTCAGGATTTCAATATCCTGTTTGACAGCGGCACTGACTTGGGCTGAGGATGCAGAAGAGCCCCTCTTTGCTTCATAGGATTTGACATCAGCTTCCAAAAGGATGCTCATACCTCCACGAAGGTCCAAACCAAGCTGCAATGCCTTGACACTCAATTTCTTGAGTTCGAGAAGGTCGGTGCGATAATACTCTTCACAGGTATCAAAGAGATCCTGCTCATTGTAGAACCCACCAAACAGGGCTTCCATTGTCCATGTCTTGGGCACAGGTTTTTTCATGGCCTTATAATTGACCTTTGCCTGTACTTTCAGATATCCATACTCGCTAGGAAGAGTGGTAAGGGGATCCTTCGCCACCAATTCCTTTAATGCACGAAGGTCCCGCGAAGCTTGTCCGCGTGAATATTCCTTGATCTGCACGTTCGAGCCTGTTGCCAATTCTTTGGTGCTCTGAGGTACCCCACCGTACCACATGATTGTAGGATACAAAAAGAACCCACACATCAAGATCACCAGTAGAACAATCACCAGACGACTCCGTTTTTTCATGATACTCTCCAGATTGTCTCTATAGTTTATTTTTTAGTGTCGTTTTCGGGGGCCGTCTCAACAACGGTCGCATCAGTAGCTTCTTTCTTTGCCTTATTAGTCTTGCTCTTTTTAGTGGCAGCAGGTGCCTTAGGAGCCTTAGGTTCAGCGGCAACGGTCTCTTCAGCTGCGTCCTGTTCAGGGGCTACAACCTTTTCAGCATGAGCCTTCTTCTTGGAAGAAGCAGTCTCAGCCTTGCGGTTTGCAATGCTGCTGATCGCACTTCTGGAGAACTCAAGGCGAGTATTGTCATCAACCTTAACTACAACTGAAGTCTCTTTGACAACAACGACTGTACCATGGATTCCTCCAATGGAAACGACCTTGTCACCTTTCTTGATCGATGCGAGCATCTCCTTGGTATCCTTATCCCGCTTCTTCTGCGGACGAATGATCAGGAAATAGAAGATGACGATGATGAGCCCGAATGTTACGAACGTGGTCATCATGGAACCAGAAGAACTTGCAGCACCACCCTCGGGGGTAGCCAAAGCGCTAAGTAATGACAACATGGATATATCCTCACTTTGATAGAACTCGGATGTAGGAAACAGTTGCAAATGGTATTTTACAGCAAATTTTCCAAGTACCGGTTAAAGTAGCATGTTCAAGCTATGGTAGTCAAGTTTTTCCATTCATGCTTTGAAATGCAGACAAACACGAAGAAGGCCGCAAAGAATTACTTCCTTGCGGCCTTCCTCTCTAACTAACTTTACATCATGCCACCCATACCATCTCCGCCTGCGGGCATTTGAGGTGCCGGGGCAGGGATGTCGGTGATGGCGCATTCGGTGGTAAGGATCAAAGCCGCGATGGATGCAGCATTCTGCAAAGCACTGCGGGTGACCTTTACAGGGTCAATGATACCACTCTCAAACATGTTTACCCATTTGAGACGTTCAGCATCGAATCCCATACCAGCAGCCTCATGCTTGCACTTGTCTGCGATGAGCGAGCCATCCAGACCTGCATTCTCTGCAATCTGGCGGATGGGCTCCTCAAGGGCGCGGCGTACGATCCTGTATCCGACCTTCTCTTCTTCAGAAAGCTTAGAGATGTCATACTCGCCAAGAGCCTTTGCAGCATGGACAAGTGCAACACCACCGCCGGGGATAACTCCCTCCTCGATGGCAGCACGCGTGGCGCTGAGAGCATCCTCAACTCTGTGCTTCTTCTCTTTGAGCTCAACTTCAGTAGCAGCACCAACATTCAGTACAGCAACTCCACCTGCAAGCTTTGCAAGTCTTTCCTGCAATTTCTCACGGTCGTAGTCGCTGGAGGTATCACCGATCTGAGCCTTGATCTGAGCAATGCGGTCCTTGATGTCAGATGCTTTGCCATTACCGTTGATAATGGTTGTGTTCTCTTTCTCAACCTTGACGCTCTTCGCCCTACCAAGCTGGATAAGATCTGCATTCTCAAGCTTCAGCCCGAGTTCTTCGCTGATGACCTCACCGCCGGTGAGTACTGCGATATCCTCAAGCATTGCCTTGCGACGATCGCCAAAGCCAGGAGCCTTGACAGCAACAACGTTGAGAATCCCACGCACACTGTTTACAACCAGGGTGGCAAGAGCTTCTCCATCAACATCCTCTGCAATGATAAGCAGGGGCTTGTTGGTCTGTGCGATCTTCTCAAGGACAGGAAGCAGTTCCTTCATGTTGGAAATCTTCTTGTCGTAGATAAGGATGAAGGGATCATCCATGACGGTGGTCATGGTGTCACGGTTGTTGCAGAAATACGCGGAAAGATAACCGCGGTCAAACTGCATACCTTCCACGAAATCTGTGGTGGTCTCAATGGTCTTGGACTCTTCAACGGTGATGACACCGTCGAGGCCGACCTTCTCCATTGCATTGGCGATCTCGTCGCCGATGGTCCGGTCATTGTTGGCACTGATGGAGGCGACCTGTGAGATCTCTTCCTTGTCCTTGATCATCTTTGCTTGTTTCTTGATCTCTACAACAGCATCGGTGACAGCCTTGTCGATACCACGGCGGATACCCATCGGGTTGACTCCAGCTGCGACACTCTTCATGCCTTCCTTGGTGATAGACCAAGCGAGAACAGTAGCGGTGGTGGTGCCATCGCCTGCGACATCGTTAGTTTTGGTTGCAACTTCCTTGAGAAGCTGAGCTCCCATATTTTCGAACGGGTTCTCGAGCTCGACATCACGAGCTACAGAGACTCCATCCTTGGTTACGGTAGGAGCGCCGAACTTCTTGTCGATCACAACCAAGCGTCCTTTAGGACCAAGGGTTGCCATGACTGCACGGGAAATCTTCTCAACACCTGCGACTAAAGATTTGCGTGCTTCTTCGTTGAACTGCAATTGTTTTGCCATAATAAATATCCTCACTTAAGAATATGTGGTCTAAAATATACAAGGGGGGCCATATTCAATCCCACCGTGAAATAACATACAAATAAAAATGGAGAGAAGCAAGTGGAAACGAGTATTTTATCCTATAACAAGGATAAGAGATGCTCCGAGCAAGGTGGCGATCACGTTGCTCATCAAGTTCACCAGATCGTTGTCTATCCACCGGACTCCACGCTCCAGAGGCAATTTCTTCCCTTTGGATATAGGGTGTTCGGTAAGACAGTCACGCTCCTGGTCATAATAGTGTGCTTGGACGGTAGCTCCTAGCACGCTATCCATAAGACAGCCGAAAAACCCACTGATGGCGACTATCGAGGCGAAAGCAAAACTTTTGCCCACAAGGGGGAGGAAATTACTCATCCAATAAAGGGCGATGAGCAGAGATCCCAACAGGCCTGCAATACTGCCAAGGGCACTGACCGCCCCAGAAAGACCGGGCATCATCTTCCGCCCAGTGATGATGGAGATGGGTTTGGACTTGGAAAGAATGCCTATCTCACCTGCGAAAGTATCGCTTGCAGCCTCTGCCACACTCGAAGCGAACATCACCAAGGCGACCATGGAAGGAGAGAAGCCATACAGTACTGCCGCTACAAGGGCCATGCCACCATTTGCGAAAACCTGCATCCCGTCGCGGCGGCTATCCTTCTTCTGGATACCTTGTGCATCAGTCTTGGAGCGCATCTTCGCAAATTTGCTAAGAACCCCAGCAAATAGGAAAAAGAGCAACAAGGTGGTCAAGGCTCCAAAACCCAGAAAGTAGGTAGTGCCAAAACCTACAAAAAAAGCGAATAGTGCACCACTGGCGGTAAGTTGCCTCGCCATATAGGCGACTAGGGAAAAGGCGAGCATAATCAGAGCCAGATACCAAAAGGAGTACGGTAAGGCGAAGAACCAGAGGTCAAACATATTTGTAAAGGAGCCGGAGGAAGGGACAAGATTCATACGAAAGCTCCTACTATGAATGCTGCAAGCAAGGGCACGGTGAGGTTATCCAACCCCAACGGGGTTACCGCCTCGACAAAGGCGGCGACCACCCCTACAAGCAGGGCGATACCAAGTGCACTTCCCACGGAAAGGGAGATTATCATCAAGGCAAAGAAGGTGATGAGAAAACTCACCACGAACATGACCAAGGTCCCAAGCCAGGTCTTCCCTCCACTGGGGATTCTCAGCTTGCGCTTACCCCATTTGCGCCCAATCAGGGTAGCAAGGCCATCACCATAGCCCATGACCAACACCCCGATAGTACAGGCAATGGAAGGAAGAATCCCCTGGTACTGGAGTATAACCAACAGCAAGAGGGTCACCGGGAAGTAAATGAGGCCGTAGTTACGTTTCCTATCGCTCATACCTATGAACCTGCCCCAATCAAGGAAGGTGAAAAGCGTATTGGAAATAATGAAGAAGATAGGGCCGACAATGGCATAGGAAAGCGTGGTAAACAGGGATATTTCAAGGAACCACCAGTTTGACACACCTATATGGATAATCTTACGCATAGTTTCACTGCTTATGGTTGTCTTTTTGCCCAAAACAAAGGCAAAAACAATGACTATACCAAGAAAGGCAAAGGAAGCAATTAATCCGACAATATTACTATTCATGTCAAGTATCATGATGATATGGCCAAAGAATTGCAAGGGGCGAATGCGTTGCGAATATCAGAAAAATGTAGTAGTCGAGAATTGACAGCTCCACAGGCGCATGATACCGTTAATTTGCTTTAGTTTTTGTGTTGCAGCTGGTCCGTTATCTATAATCTTACGAGTGCGTTACTGAATCGCTCCTACAGACAGGTAAAAGTTCGAGACTGCGCCAATTAGAGCAATTATTGTAGTAGACAGGCTTGACCTGTGAAGGACGCTTGAATGGCAAAGAAAATCTATGTGGGTAACATGAGTTACAACACCTCCGAAGAAGATCTTCGGGATCTGTTTGCACAGTACGGAACAGTACTTAGTGCTAATATCATCATTGACCGCGAGACACGCCGCCCCAAGGGTTTTGCTTTCGTAGAGATGGAAGAGGATTCAGCAGCAGATGCTGCTATCTCCCAGCTCGACGGGACTGACCTCGGTGGCCGCAATCTTCGTGTGAACGAGGCTATTGCAAAACCTCGCCCGGAACGCAACAACTACCGCAATTGATTGGGGCAGTTTCGCCACAAAAGATTCAGTAATGGGAACGGAGCCACATGGCTCCGTTTTTCTTACATTTGGCTCAGATCAGAATTCTGCATGATTTGTAATGTTGGTTGGCCCTTCTGCTGGCTTCATGATCTTACTGAAGAAGTATTCAGTATCGGAAATGCCATAGCAGACTCTATCCAAGATCTTTCCCTCAGAAAGGGCCCTACCCCTTTTCGTTCTCCAAGGGAGAGAAGCGACTGACAGGAAGACCATCCTTTACAACAGTAGAGACAAACATCTCATAGGGGCGGACCCAGAGGTCTGTGGAGTCCTTGGGACGGTAAAGTACCATGGTCTCAAGAGTCTCGCTGTTGATGACCGTATCAATGACCTCGTACAGAGCACCCTTGAAGTGTCTGTACCACCCCTTTGCAAGCTCTTTTCGCTCAACCTTAGCCTTTACCATGCACCACCGCCTCCACCTCCGAAGCCACCACCACTGAAGCCACTTCCGCCAAAGGAGGAACGAACCCCACCTGATGAGCCACTCTTGGCCTGTGAGTAGATGGCATGTTCCATAACGTTGGAGTGGATCCTATGCGACAAGGAACTGTAGAAGAGGGCATTGAATGCAAGGTTCTGCCCATAGTACCAGGAGGGGGGATTGAGGGCGATGGTAGAGAACTTCTTGGCCCACTTATCTTCAAGACCCAGTACTGTGGCATAGCCAAGCACACGATAGAAAAGCTCGGGATCGTCGTCGATCATCATTTTGAGCTTGTCCACCTCAACCTTGCTGATAAAGTCACGATACCCTATAGTCTGTTCCAACATCTTGTGGGCATAGGAGCTACGCTTTGCTGTGACCACACCCAAGAAAGAAAGGTATGCAGGGAAGAATACAACAGCGATAGACATCAGCAGTGCAAAGGTAGGGCTGTTCTCCAACACCCCGTACAGGATAATGACTGTAGCAATATAGGCAAAGAGAGAGAGCACCACTAAAGCTACCATCTTGATGAACTTCGAAAAACTTCCACGCATCTCCCAATTGGAGGTAAGCCTGTGGGCTAGGAAACCGCTCATAACAGTGCTGAAAAACCCAACGACCAACAAGGCTATGGTGCCCTCTGCAAGGTAGCTGATACTCGATGCCAGTGCATTGGCTACCACTATGAGAGCCGCCATTAGGAAGATGATGACTCGCTTCTTTTCAGCAACGGGGTCATTCAGACGCCTCTCTTTCTTAAAATATGAGAGAGTCTGCACCTTAGCCTTCTCCATAGCCTTGCCAAACTTCTGCTTCTCAAGATCCTTGAGGGTGACTGTTATTCCATCCCCTGCAGCAAAGAAGGAGTTGAAAAGATTGCTTTCGTGCACCTTATCAGTTTTTGGATCCTTGATTCGGGTAAAGGTAATCTTCTTCTTGCTCTCTTCCTCAATAGAAAGACAGCCCTGGTCAGCCCAGTAGAAAAGCAAGGATGTAAGGTCCTTGTTGTCCACCCTGCCATCGGCAATAAAGCCGACCTCCAAGGGAGAAAAACCCTCGGGGGGATCAAAACGAACTACAGGGACAAACATTTCTTCCCGCCCATACCGCCTGAAGAGCATGGTTGCAAAGATGCTTGCTGCGATGGCGAGCAACACAGCAAGGATGGATAAAGGGATCGTGTAGTCCCGGTGGACCGTCGCCCCAGTGAAGTATCCCTCCTCCATCTGGACTCTAAGGGTAAGGGCTTCTCCTGGGGTAAGGTTCTCGGCCTTTCCTGTCAGGGTCTTCTTATCTGCAGAAAGGGAGTAGGTCCCCCTCTGGTCAGTGGAGCCATAGACGCCTCCGGTAAGCCAGATCATGGAAGGGTCGATCGCCTTGGGAAAATTGATCGTAAAAGAAAATTCCTCTATGGTGCTCTGCCAACCCGGTCCTACCAGGTTGAAGTACAGCTCGTCATAGTCGTCATAGTCATCGGCTCCTATATCATAGGTATATCCTATGGTGTAGGGCTTTCTTCCTATAACGGTACTGTCAGCAGAACCGAGGCGGAAGGTGATATATTCATTAGAGACTGAATCCTCGATGATGGGGTCGCTGCTCTCTAGGTTCTCCAGCTTGATGCGCGTCTTGCCAAAGCGCACCGGTATCTCTCGATAGATACCGTGTCGGGCTGTGGAGAAGTTAGCAACAATGTTCTCTTCGATGGTATAGACATTGCTTGCAGAGACATCCAGATCAAGATGATAGGACTCAAAGACATAATCTGCAGCAAACAGGGCGAGGGCGGTTACCCATACCAATACGAGGATCAGAACTCTTTTTCTATTCATTAAAACTTCACCTTTACGTTAGAACGCGCCTCATCTTCAATGGTCAGATACGGCTTCTTCACCAAATGAGCCATCGAAGCGACCAGTGATGAGGGGAATACCTCGCATGTCGTATTGAACTGCTTGATGATGGCGTTGTAGTACTTGCGTGCCGAGAGCAACTGCTCCTCAATCTTCTGCAACTGTTTCTGCAGGTCAAGGAACCCTTGGTTTGCCTTCAGGTCAGGATAGGCTTCACTGAGGGCGAACAGGGATTTCAGTGTAGAAGAGAAACCCTTGTTGGCCTCATCCTTAGCTACCGTACCTGTGGCACTCATCGCCTTGTTTCTGGCCTCTATGACAGCTGTGAGAGTCTCGCTCTCATGCTTTGCATATCCTTTGACTGTCTCAACAAGATTGGGGACGAGGTCATAGCGTTGTTTCAGATGGGCATCAATGGCAGACTCGGCCTCTTCGCCCTGGTTCCTCAGTCTGATCAAACGGTTGTATACACTTATAATATAGAGAGCCAACACCACTACGACACCAAGAATAATAAGGAAAATTACCATATGTCACTCCTTTTCAGTGAGAACAGGATGCAACACTCTTAGCCCCCGGTCAAGCGTTCTATCGAAAAAAGAAGGCTGTTCAATCTTGCATTGCTTGCAATAGTACTGTATCTTTATTCGTATATAACGCATAAATATCCAATTCGATGCGATAGACAGGAGAAGCCATACAATGAGGCAACGACATAACCGTCTTACTGTTGTCAAGGAACTGATAAAGAGTAACAGGATAGACAACCAGGATACCCTGCTTGAAATGCTGAGAACCGAAGGGTATTCAGTAACACAAGCGACCCTTTCCAGAGACCTGAAGATGCTGAAGGTCGGTAAGATTTCCGATGGATGGTCAGGCTACTACTATGCACTGCCCGACAACGACCTGATCAGCGAATCCGAGAAAAGCTACATCCAGGATGTGAGAAGGGGAATCCTCTCTATCGAATTTTCCGGAAATTTTGGTGTCATAAAAACCCGCCCAGGACATGCTAACAGCGTGGGCATCGCCCTCGATGTCCTAGCCCTTCCTGAAATATTGGGAACCCTTGCAGGGGACGACACGATCTTTGTGATCCTTCGTGAAGGGATGAACAAGGAAGACCTGCAGGATAGTTTCAAGACCCGCATTCCAGAGATCGAAGAGTAGAACAGCCTTGCCTACCAAGCCCCCTCCCAGTACAATGGAGGGGTGTTTTTGTATAAGGAGCCAACCTATGAAATTCAAGAATCTTGACAAGACAGATGCATATGCCCGCCTGATGACCCTCCAGCCAAAAGACCTTGCAACGGTGCTGGATACGCAACGCATCAAGACGTATCAGGTCGAAGCTGCTGGAGGCCTGACCTACAACTATGCTTCCATGCCTGTTGATAAGCAGAGCCTCGCAGTTCTACAGGAACTCGCCGATGAGCAGCAGCTTATTGCAAAGTATCGCTCTGTCCTCAATGGAGAAGTGATGAATACCGGCGAGAAAAGGCTGGTATTGCACCACCTTACCCGGGGGCAGGTCCTCGACGCTGTCGTTGCTGACGATGAGAACAAAGGCAATTTTTATGCTGGGGAACTAAAGAAGATTGAAACCTTTGCAAGCAAGGTACGCAATGGAAAGATAGTAGGCTCAACCGGGAAGCCCTTCAAGACCGTGGTGCAGATCGGCATCGGCGGAAGCGACCTGGGTCCACGTGCCCTCTACCTCGCCCTCAAGGGTTGGTGCACAGCAGAAAAAATCTCTCAGCTTGATGCCCGCTTCATCAGCAATGTCGACCCCGATGATGCTACAGAAGTGCTCAAGGGCATGGACTTTGAGACCACATTGTTCATCCTGGTCTCAAAAAGTGGCACCACACTGGAGACCCTTACCAATAGGGACCTTGTGCTCAAGGCCATAACAGAGAGTGGCATACAGGGGATCAAGGCTGAGAAGCATATGGTCGCTGTCACCAGCAAGACCAGTCCTCTGGCCGCCTCATCCTCGTTGCTTGACGCCTTCTATATTGATGATTTTGTAGGGGGGCGGTATAGTTCCACCAGTGCAGTAGGGGGTGTAATACTCTCCCTTGCCTTTGGGTACCCTGTCTTTGCCCAACTGCTCAGTGGGGCTCATGAGGCAGACATCCTTGCCTTGGAAGACGACCTCACCAAGAATGCCGCTCTGGCTGACGCCCTTATCGGTCTCTACCTGAGAAATGCCCTCCTGCTTCCCACCACTGCGATACTTCCCTATGCACAGGCCCTCACCCGCTTCCCTGCCCATCTGCAACAGTTGGACATGGAGAGCAACGGCAAGCATGTGAACAGGAAGGAAGAACCTCTCTCCTACAGCACCGGCCCCATCATCTTCGGAGAGCCGGGAACCAACGGACAGCACTCTTTCTATCAGCTGTTGCACCAGGGAACTGATACCATTCCTTTGCAGTTCATCGGCTTTTCCTCTTCCCAGTATGGCAAGGACATCGTAGTCGAGGGCTCCACAAGCCAGACCAAGCTCAATGCAAACCTCGTTGCCCAGATAGTGGCATTTGCCCAGGGTAAAGAGGATGCGAATCCAAACAAACAGTTTGAAGGCAATCGTTACTCTTCCTTGTTGTATGCAGATAAGCTGGAGCCAAGGACACTCGGAGCCCTGCTCGCCCACTTTGAGAACAAGGTGTTGTTCCAAGGCTTTGCCTGGAACCTCAATAGCTTCGACCAGGAGGGTGTACAGCTTGGTAAGGTACTTGCCACCAAGGTGCTCAATGGTTGTGAAGGCGATGAAGTGCTCAAGGCGTATGCCGATCTGTTCTAGCCTCTCAGGGAAGAAAGCTCTCGATGACTACATACCTAGTATGTTCACGTAGGGGTCGGATAAAAACAGTATAATTCTCTCTCTGGGCTCCCCTTCTGAGGGAGCCCAGCTTGTTTTTCATAGCAAAAGGTTTCTCTCCTACTGACCACCAAAGTCAAAAATAGTCTATTTTCTACTGATATTTTTCCCCTTGAGCCCTAGGCGAAGAGAGGTTTCTTCACTATTATCGTTAGCAAGCTAACAATTAGCAGGGAGGAGAACCTGTGCCCCATCGAAACCAGCATATTGTCCTGACCCTCAAGATTCTCACCAATCTCTTCAGCCGTAAACTCGAAGAGGGAATACGTAAGGAAGTGGAGAATCCCATCACCCCGGTACAGGCCCAGATCCTCAGCTTCTTCGGAAGGACGAAAAGAAAGTCCATTCCTCAGAGGGAGATCCAAAAGGAATTTGGCATACGTGGGTCCACGGCTGCCAACATCCTTAGGCTGATGGAGAACAACCATCTCATATCACGTTCACCCAGCCCGACTGATGCCCGACAGAATATGGTAACATTGACTGGGACATCAGAGCAGCTATGCAAGCAGCACCTGGCTTTTTTCCAGGAGTTCGAACAGACCCTTCAAAGCGATTTGACTGAAGAGGAACTTAAGCAGTTCTTCGCCATAACCGAGAAGCTCAAGAAGAATTTGGAGTAAAGAGACACACCATGTTACAGAATTTAAGAAAACAGACAAAAGGCTATAGGATACCAGGCTTTCTGACCTCACTATTTGTGGTCCTGGAAGTCGTCATGGACGTGTTCATCCCGTACCTGATGGCCAACCTCATTGACCAGGGAATTGATGCGGGCAAAATGGACCGTATCTGGTATTGGGGTATCATACTCCTCGGATGTGCCCTTGTCGCACTTATCTTCGGAGTCCTTTCAGGATTTTTTGCAGCTATAGCCTCAACAGGCTTTGCCAAGAACCTCAGACAGAAGATGTACTACTCCATCCAGGACTTTTCCTTCTCCAATATCGACAATTTCTCCTCATCGAGCCTCATCACACGCCTGACCACTGATGTGACTAACGTGCAACGGGCTTATCAGATGCTGATCAGGGTCGCTGTGCGCAGTCCCTTCATGCTGGCATTCAGCTTCTTCATGGCAAGCAGGCTCAATGCCAAGCTCTCTTTGGTCTACCTCGGGGCCCTTCCCCTGTTGGCCATAGGGATGTTCATCATCATTAAAAATGCCTACCCGCTCTTTGTCAGGGTGTTCAAGACCTATGACAAGCTCAACGCTGTCGTGCAGGAAAATGTCAGAGGAGTACGAGTAGTAAAGGCTTTTGTACGGGAAGAGCATGAGACCTACAAGTTCAAGAAGGTATCGGACTCTATTTACCAAGACTCCAGCAAAGCAGAGAAGATTGTAGCCTTCAACAGTCCCTTGATGCAGGGTCTGATGTATATCAGCTTGCTCACCATCTCCTATTTGGGAGCCAAGCTCATTGTCAGCGACAGCATGACCACAGGCCAGCTGATGAGTTTCATTACCTACACATCACAGATTCTCATGAGCCTGATGATGCTCTCGATGGTCTTTGTCATGATCACCATCAGTAGGGCTTCTGCATTCCGCATTGAAGAGGTGCTCGCTGAAGAGAGTGATCTTTTCGACAAGAAAGGCGCCGTCGCAACCGTCTCTGACGGAAGCATTGATTTTGAGGGAGTAAACTTCAGCTACACAAAGACAGAGGACAAGCTCTGCCTCAGGGATATCGACCTGCACATCGAAAGTGGGGATGTGGTGGGTATCATCGGATCTACAGGCAGTGGCAAGACCAGCCTCATCCAGTTGATCCCCCGCCTGTACGATGTCTTCTCGGGTTCAGTGAAGGTAGGCGGCGTTGATGTCCAGGACTACCAGCTCGATTCCCTTAGGAATGCGGTGAGCGTGGTCTTGCAAAAGAGTGTGCTCTTCTCAGGAACCATCAAGGAGAACCTGAGGTGGGGAAACCTCGAGGCTAGTGACGAGCAGCTTATAGCAGCGTGCAAGATCGCACAGGCAGACACCTTCATACAGAGCTTTTCCAACGGATATGACTCCCATATCGAGCAAGACGGGTCCAACCTCTCAGGAGGACAGAAACAGAGACTCAGCATTGCCCGTTCAATTTTGAAACAACCAAAGGTTCTCATCTTGGATGACTCGACCAGTGCAGTCGATACCAAGACCGATACACTCATCAGACGCACTTTCAGAAATGAGCTCAAGGATACCACCAAGATCATCATCTCCCAGAGGATTAACTCAGTAAAGGATGCTGATCAGATCGTGGTCCTAGACGAAGGCAGGATCCAGGCAGTAGGAAAACATGATGAGTTGCTTACCAAAAGTGAGATGTATCGGGAGATTTACGACTCCCAGAGCAGGGAGGAGGCATAATGATGGAAAATAAGAAAGAATCCAAAAAATTGAAACTCGATAAACATACGATGAGCCGTCTTCTCGAATACATCTTCGTACCGTATAAGAAGCGCTTCATCCTTGTCCTGCTCTGCATTGTGGTAAGTGCATTGGCAGGGGTCGGCGGGTCACTCTTCCTACGCATTTTGATCGACGACTTCATAATCCCTCTCTCTAGCCAGACAAATCCTTCATTCACCCCCCTACTCAAGGCCTTGGCCTTGATGGGAGGCATCTATCTAGCAGGGGTCATTGCAACATTCCTGTATAACCGCCTGATGATAACCATCGCTCAAAGTGCGTTGAGGAACATCAGAGATGATATGTTCGCCCATATGCAGCATCTCAGCATCAGATTTTTCGATACCAATTCCCATGGGGACCTCATGAGTCTCTACACCAACGACACCGATACCCTGCGCCAGATGGTGACCCAGAGCATACCAAACATATTCGCCTCCTCCCTTACCGTAATAGCCATATTCTTTGCCATGCTCTTTACAAGTTTGCCACTGACGATGGTGGTGATCATTTCGCTTAGTGGGATGCTTTGGATAACCTCCAAGATTGCCAAACGAAGCGGCAAGTATTTTATGGAACAGCAGAAGTCCCTAGGGAAGACCAACGGCTTCATCGAAGAGATGATCCATGGCCAGAAAGTGGTCAAGGTCTTCACCTTTGAGAAAGAGGCTGAAAAGTCCTTTGACAAGCTCAACGAGGAGCTCTTCAACAATGCAAACCAGGCCAATAGGTTTGCTAACATCCTCATGCCCATCATGGGCAACATCAGCTACATCCAGTATGTCATCGTGGCCATTGCCGGGGGGATGCTGGCCATCAGCGGATGGGGAGGGGTCCTTACCCTAGGGGCCATCGCAACGTTCCTACAATTGAGCCGGACGATCAACATGCCCATCAACCAGATGGCACAGCAGCTCAACAGTGTGGTCATGGCCTTAGCAGGGGCAAAGCGCATCTTTGCCTTGCTTGACCAGAAACTGGAAGTTGATGAGGGGTATGTCACCTTGGTAAACGCTGCCTATGATGAAAGTGGAGCGATAGTGGAAACAAAAGAGCTGACCAATCTCTGGGCATGGAAGAACCCTCGCAAGACAGGTTCCGAGATGTATACCAAACTGGATGGCTATGTGCAGTTCTTCAATGTTGACTTTGGCTACAACGAAGATGCTTTAGTGCTTAAAGATGTCTCGCTCTATGCCCGCCCTACCCATAAGATCGCACTGGTAGGCGCAACAGGGGCAGGCAAGACAACCATCACCAACCTCATAAACCGCTTCTATGACCTTGCAGACGGGAAGATCCGCTACGACGGCATCAACATCAATAAGATTAAGAAAGATGATCTGAGGCGTTCTCTTGGAGTTGTATTGCAGGATGTGAACCTCTTCTCAGGTACTGTCATGGAGAACATCCGCTATGGAGGACTCGATGCTACAGACGAAGAGGTCATCGAGGCAGCCAAGCTTGCCAATGCAGACTCCTTCATCCACCTGCTTCCCCAGAGCTATGAGTCTGAGCTTGCTGGAGACGGCTCTTCCCTTTCACAGGGACAGAGACAGCTCATTTCCATTGCCAGGGCAATCGTTGCCAACCCGCCGGTGCTCATCCTCGATGAGGCAACCAGCAGCATCGACACCAGGACTGAAGCGATAGTCCAGAAGGGCATGGATGCCCTTATGCACGGAAGGACGGTCTTTGTCATTGCACACAGGCTATCGACTATCAAGAATGCCGATGTCATCATGGTGCTCGAGCAAGGCGAGATTATAGAACGAGGCACTCACCAGCAGCTGATGGATAAGCAGGGTCAGTACCAGAAGCTCTATACTGGGGTGTTTGAACTAGAGTGACCTACCAAATCCCGACAAGAGAAAAAATCCCGATAGGGGACAAAACTCAAG
>CAYXYD010000042.1:0-17125 GCA_964469205.1 uncultured Sphaerochaeta sp.
CTGGGCAAGCCCTCAAAGCTTGTGGAGAAGGTGTCAGACTTAGTAACTTCGGTTCATAAGCAGTCTTCTGTGAAGCAAGAAGCCCATCGGTCTTTAGCCGTTGGGCAGGTCACGACTTTCCGTTCAAAAGGTCTGAATAATAGGAAAGTAGGGTTGAACTCTGTGATGCGTGCAGATTCTTGCTGGTCAGCAATGACGAATGTGGGGATTTTTTCCAGTGAGGGATTGTTCTGCCTAAGCATGAGGAACTCCTTGGCAGTGAGGCCAGGGAGGGCGTAATCATAGAGAACTGCTCCAATGGGTCTCTTTTCCAAAAGTTGGAGTACCTGTAGGCCATGTTCAGCCTCGAGGATGGTATACTCCTCTGAAAGCTGTGCACTAAGGGTTTTGCGATTCTGGGCATTTGCATCAGCAATGAGGATGGTTGGTTTTGTCTGATACTGCATCTTCACGATACGGTGAGCATATCACGAATCGTTAGCAATAAGCAAAGAGAATAATTTGAGAACAAGGAAATATACAAGAAAAATACAGCCAATGAAAAAAGGATGTTACATGAGGAATACTGGAAAACAGAGGGAGACAGAAGCTAGGGAAAAGAGGGGATAGTGATAAAAGAGAAGACAAAAAAAACGAGGCTGCACTTGGCAGTCCCGTTTTTGTAAAGTTCTACAGCGATTAGCTGCGAGGTGAGAAATCCGACTTAGGAGCTCCGCAGAGAGGGCATACCCAATCTTCTGGAATATCTTCAAAGGCAGTACCGGGTTTCACACCATTGTCGGGATCACCTACTGTGGGATCATACACATAACCGCAAAGGTCGCATTCATATTCTTTCATAGTTGTTTCCTCCTACACGTTAGCATAGCGATAAACAGGTGGGGGGGCAAGAAAAATATTATTGATAGAGGGCAAGAATCTTAGTAAGCATCTTGCAGAACTTCTTTTTGAAGCTCTCAGGAGAGAGAATCTCTACAGAATCACCACACTGGATAATCTTGAGATAGAGTTCTATCGAGTTCTCCACATCCATGTTGCACACCAAGGAACCTTCGGCATTCTTGGAAAAGACCGGTGCCCCATGGACGACCGACCTGAAGACATTCATCGCTGAGCGTTCCTTCAGCTTGAGGCTGAGGGGTATCATATCCAGACTCTCATAGCGCTCTTCGGCTTCCTGCAACTTAAAGGGCTTGAGGTTGTCCGGGATGGTGTAGGTCTCATCCAGGATGGTTGCACTGGTGATGGTGCTGATGTCTATGGTTATGATCTCAGTAGTATGGCGCAGTCTCCCTGTCACGCTGATGGGGTGTCTGCCTCCACTGTCTTCTTCCCTAAATCCTATGAAGTATGGGGCAAGTTCAGTCTCGATGGGGTCAAAGCCTTTCAGGCTCTGGATGACACGCACGATTCGACCTGATACCCAGGAATCTATGAGGACCTCCAGGATGGAGTTGAACTTGCTGCTCTCTTTCTTCTGTTGCACTTGCTTGTCGATCTGTTCGGCAAGATTGATGACATTGTCACTGATCTTAGGGGCATAGGAGCGCATGTTCATTGCAAGTTTGCGCAGGCCCGAGGCTAGATGGGGGTTCTGGAATTCACTTGTCGATGCAAGAACCTCTGCAGAGAGGTTGAAGGCGAGGCTTTCGTAGACACTGAGGGCGATGTTCTCATCGCCTTCGTGTGGCTTGATCTTGATGAGGTTATTCTCTTCATAGATATCTATATATTGCTTTAGTTCGTCAACGTATCTGCTGATGGTAGAGCGATGGACTCCCAAGCGTCGTGCTATCTCCGCACGTCTGAGTCCCTCTGGGTGTGAATGTAGGAGTAGTTCGAGCTGTGCTATACGTTCGCCTTTCATAGATAACCTCTTTTTCTGCACCATTCTGCAACAAAATTCATGTCAGTATACCATGAATACTTACTTATTCAAGGGTTATGCAACATAAAGAGCACCTAAAACAGCACATTGAACTAGAATCATGGCCGTGATACTATGGGAGCATAAGAGAGGTTGCTATGGAAGAACGTCTGACGAAACTAGAGATAAAACTTGCTTATACGGAAGAGACGGTCCTTGCCTTGGATGCTGTGGTCAGCGGCCAAGCCCAGGAGATAGCCATCTTGTTGAATCATATGGAAAAATTGGAAAAGCGTCTTACCGCCTTGGTAGAAAATGGTGAAGGCGACCTCCCTGAAAACGAAAGGCCGCCTCACTATTGATATTGAGCCTAAATGAACAGGTTGACCTTACTCTTTGAAGCAGCTCCCATATAGGTTGCAACTCCGCCGATCTCAACGCCATCGAGCAGTTCCTCACGCGTGATGCCCATGATGTCCATCGACATCTGGCAAGCTATCATACGCACGCCTGCCTTCTTTGCATCCTCAAACATCTGCCTGACCTGGTCCACATTCTTCTTCTTCATGCGGCCCTTCATCATCTTAGCACCCATTCCTCCCATATTCATGGAAGAGAGAGCGAGGTCCTCCATCCCCTTGGGAAGCATGGAGCCAAACATCTTGCCCATGAAATCCTTCTTTACCGGTCCATTAGGCTTTCTGCGCAAGACAGAGAGTCCCCAGAACGTAAAGAACAAGGTGACATCCTTTCCAGTTGCCGCAGCTCCGTTTGCCAGGACAAAGGTTGCGAGAGCCTTGTCCAAGTCATTGGAGAAGACGATCATCGTCGCTCCATTGTCAGGATCACAGATGGCTGGCTTGTTGCCATAGGAGTCGGGAACCGAGCAGATGGCGGGATCACCCTTGCTGATGATCGCCTCGATGATGCCTTTTGTGGTATTCAGGGAGACCAGTTCGTTACCGGTCAGGTCACACCAGGACTGGACATCGACGCCAAAGCCGGGATCTGATGCCTTGATGACGATCCTGTCGCCATGCTCGAGGTTGTCGATCTCCTTCTTCAGACGGATGATGGGTCCTGGGCACTGAAGGCCACAGGCATCGACCTTGAAGATCTTGTTGACAGAGGGCTTTCTGAAGCTGCCGTCCTCGTTGAGCACGTTGACGTTCTTTTGAATCATGACTTTCTGCAGGTCTTTGTTTTCCAAAATCTCGCGCTCTCGTGAAGCGACTTCATAGGTCTTCAGGCCACCGGTGAGGTTGTAGACCTCCTTATAGCCATTCTGGCGTAGGATCCTTTCAGAAAGGTAGCCTCGTAGCCCCATGGCACAGTAAAGAACTATCTTCTTGTCCTTGGGTACCTCTTTGAGCCTATCGCGAAGATCGATGTTAGGGATGAGATGGGCCCCTTCCATACTGCCAAGCTCAAACTCCTCCTGGGTTCGCACATCGAGGATGTATGCACCCTCTAGGCGCATCGCATCCGCCTCTTCCCAGGTGATGGTATTCGAGTATCCCCTGAGAACGTTCTCTGCGATGAAGCCGACCATATTGGTGGGATCCTTTGCGCTGGAGAAGGGTGGTGCATAGGCTTGTTCGAATTCGGCAAGGTCGACTATAGTGCCTTCCTTTCCGATGAAGGCAGAGATGACATCAATGCGCTTGTCTACGCCGTCATAGCCTACAGCCTGTGCTCCCCAGAGCTTTCCGGTTTCTGGGTGGTAGAGGATCTTGAGGGTTATCTGGCTGGCATTGGGGTAGTATCCTGCATGGGTGCCGGCGTGGGTGACTGCTGCCTTATAGGGAAGATCTGCTCGTTTGAGCCCTTTCTCTGTGAGCCCTGTTGAGGCTACGGTCATCTCAAAGATCTTTGCAATGCTAGTTGCAATTGTTCCACCGTAGGCTCTTGTATCTCCATCGACGATGTTGTCTGCGCACAGACGGGCCTGTTTGTTGGCAGGACCTGCCAAGGGAATGGTCATGGGGAGCTTGGTCAGGGGGCTATTGAACTCGATAGCATCTCCAACGGCTCTGATGTTCTTATCATTGGTGGTGAAGAACTCGTCTACCTTGATAGCACCGTTCTCTGCCAGTTCGATTCCGGTTTCCTTGAGGAAGGCGGTATCGGGTCTGACTCCGATGGAGAGGATGACGATGTCAGCATCGATGATGGTCCCTGATGAGAGTTCTACACTGACCAGTGAGTCATGCTTGCCGAAGGCCTTTACCCCGTCACGGAGGTAGAGGTTCACCCCTTTTGATCGGAGGTGCTGCTGCACTTCTGCGGCCAAGTCATAGTCGATGATGTTCATCACCTGTTCGAGGGCTTCCACAACAGAGACTTCCAGGCCTCTTTCCTTGAGGTTTTCAGCCATTTCAAGCCCGATGAAACCACCGCCGACCACTACTGCCCGTTTGGTGGCAGGGCTGTCGATCTTGTCCTTGATCATGTCGATGTCAGAGACTGAGCGGAGTGACATGATGGAAGGGTGGTCGATGCCTGGGATGGGTGGCTTTATAGGAGAGGCACCTGGGCTGAGGATGAGGGTGTCGTAGCGCTCGTCATACTCGCTGTTGTCTTTCAGGTTCCGTATATGGATGGATTTGTCCTTGCGGTTGATGGATACAACCTCAGAAAGCACGCGTGCCTCCACGTCCAAGGTCTCTTTGAACTTTTCTGGAGTCATGACAAACAAACGTGATCGTTCGGTGATGACGTTGCCCGCATAGTAGGGTAGTCCGCAGTTTGCATAACTGATGTATTCACCACGTTCAAACATGATGATCTCTGCTTTTTCGTCGCGTCTTCTGAGTCTGGCTGCTGTTCCGGCGCCTCCAGCTACTCCTCCGACGATTAGGTATCGTGCCATAAATCCCTCCTAAGGGTTCAGTTCTGAGTGAATTCTAAGTCTGAAGGGAGTGCTACTCCGCTACAGCTATATTGCTCTACCATCTGCTTGCCCTTTTGTGTGAGGGTAACCAGCATGCTTCTTCGGTCTAGGGAAGAGAGTTCTCTCTTGGTAAGGTCCCGACCCTCGAGGCTGTCGAGAATTCGGGTAAGGCGTGAGGGGGAGAGTTCGAGTTCTTTTGCAAGCAACCCGGGCTCCACTATCCCTTTGTTCACTGCACACAAGAGAAGGGCATCATTGAAGGAGAGCCCTGTCTCCTCTTTCAGGTGTTTTTCAAACGCTCGTAAGGAGGTCTGTAGTTTTCTGATAGCGCATAGGTCGATCATGGAAATATCCTCGATAGTTAATATAGGCAATTGTTGCCTAAGGCAAATATATTATGAGTCTTGCTATTGGTCAATAGTTATAGATAAAAAAAGAGGGATTAGAGGCATCTTTTCTAAAAAAAGATGTAAGCGTAGATTCCCATGGCATTTTCAGTGATCTTTTCGAACACATCTCATGCAGATTCAGCTCACTTCCTGTTTGTTTTTCAATAATTTTCCTTTTTTCTGCTTTTCTTATTCTTGACTTCCAAAACGTTTTGGTTTATGGTTTCAGTGTATCCAAAACGTTTTGGATGATTATACCTATTGGAAAATGGGTTGATTCTTGAAAGAAAAAGGAGAAATGTATGAAAAAGGGAGTAGTGCTAATTCTTGTTTTACTGATGTTCACAGTGGGTACCTTGTTTGCTCAAGGCCAAGCTGAAGCAGTAGCAGAAAAACCTGTGGAGATTGAGTTTTGGACCACTGAAACACAATCTGACCGTATGGCAACCATCCAGGTGTTGATAGACACCTTCATGGCTTTGAATCCAAATATCAGCATCAATCTGATACCTGTTGATGAGAATGATCTTTCAACCCAGGCCCAGACAGCCAAGGCGACAGGATCACTTCCTGCCCTGTTTGAAGGACCTGCTGAGACAGCAGTCTCCTTTGGTGCTCAGGATATGCTTGATGTTGGAAGTGCAACCGATGTCATCAAAAAGATTGGTGTCGATCGTTTCTACGGTGGACCTTTGAAAGTTCTGGAGACCAGTGGAAAGGGCCAGTACTATGCTCTTCCTTACCATGGTTGGATCCAGGGGATCTGGTATCGCAGTGATTGGTTCAATCGTGAAGGCCTGAAAGCACCTACTACATGGGATGCTGTATTGGCAGCTGCAAAGCGCTTCTACAAGCCAGAGATGAACCAGTATGGAATTTTGGTCGGAACCCTGCCTGAGGCCTATGCCGAGCAGTGTTTCACCCCGATCGCGATGTCCAATGGTGCGGCTTTGTTCAATGGCAATGGAGATTTGATCTTCAATTCACCAGAGATGCGTGAAGCGGTGGAATTCTATGCTGAGCTCGCCAAGTACAATCCACCCGGACCACAGACCTGGAGAGCCCGTGACTACTATCTGCAAGGTAAGATGGCGATGTTCTTCTACTCGACCTACATCATGGATGACCTTGCCGTTCAGGAAGCTGCAGCAGGATCACTTACCAACGAAAACTTCACTGAGTTGAAAGGCTCAAGTTTTGACCCGGATCTGGTAAGCAAGACCGAAGTTGCTTCGATCATGAACAAAAAGGTTCCTGCAGGATATGGCACCGTTGTCTCCTTTGGGCTGTTCAACCAGAGCACCCCAGAAGAGACTGCCGCTGCTAAGAAGTTCCTTCACTACCTCTACACTCCAAATGCCTACATAACCTTCCTGCATATGGCCCCTGGTGGGATGAATCCCATGCTGAAGGAAATTGCCACGAATGCACGGTTCCAGAACGATCCTCAAGGACTGTTCAAACGGTATGGCTCACAGAAGATGGCTGACATCATCGATGGGCTGGAGAATGTGCAGACCTTCAGTATTGTGGAAGGCAAGCGCATTGTAGCGGCTAGTGAGATCACTTCAAAGATGATCATCCCGCAGATGCTCTATAAGATTACCCAGGAAAGAATGCCTATAGATACGGCAATGGCTTGGGCTGAGAGAGAGATGCTTAAGATCATGCAACAATAGTGTATCTAGGAGGGGGAGGTCACTCTCCCCCTCATCATTCTATGAATTTCAAAACGTTTTAGGGGTATGGTATGCGACAAAGCCCAAATGACATTACAAAAACGCAGAAACTGGGGACACGAGCCCAGCAGGAACAACGCTTGGGGTGGACTTTGGTACTTCCCTCGGTGGTTATAATTCTTATCCTTATTCTCTATCCGGTCTTGTACAACATGTTCTTGAGCCTTTTCGCCTTTGACTACTCTGGTCAGCGCACCTTTGTCGGTTTCGGCAACTATGCCCAAGTGCTTGGCGATCGTGAGTTCAGGATGGCCTTGGGTACCACGGTGCTCTATGTGGTGCTGACCACGCTGGGCACCACCCTGCTTGGAGTGGTGGTGGCTCTTGCCCTTAACAAGGAGTTTCCTCTTCGTGGCTTGGTACGCAGTATTGTCCTCTTGCCCTATGTGGCTCCGGTCATATCGGTAGTCTTTGCCTGGCAGTTTGTCTTTGATCCGGTCAATGGTATCTTCATGGATATCTTCCACTCAAGGCTGGGTCTGTTTGCCGAACGTATGAATATTGTAGGGGATCCCAGCACAGCTGTCTGGGCAGCAATTATTTTCAGCATATGGAAGAATTTCCCCTTTACCTATCTGATGGTACTTGCACGCCTGCAAGCCGTCGACCAGACCCTCTATGAGGCTGCTGAGGTTGACGGTGCTTCTGCATGGCAACAGTTCAAGGCTATTACGATGCCTGAGATCTACTATGTGGTAAATGCCTTGGTCCTACTCAGGGTAATCTGGAATTTCAACAAATTCGATGAGGTCTATCTCCTTTCCAGTAATGTTAAGGTCCTTTCGGTCTACACCTATCTCAAGGCCTTTACGGGAAGTATGGACTTCGGACAAGGCTCGACGCTGGCTGTGATCCAGTTTGTCCTCTTGATCGGATTTATTCTCTTTTATGTAAAGAAGGTGCTCAAATGGTAAAACGAAAAAGTATTGTAAAAAGCATCCTGTTCTTCCTCTTGATCATGGTAATCCTGTTTTTCTGCTTGTTCCCCTTTGGTCAGATGCTCTCCTTATCCCTGAAATACTCTTGGGATTGGGGTAATCCCTCTTGGATTCCCACCAAGATAAACTTGGAGGCCTACAAGGAGTTATTGAATATCGGCTCTTCCCTCAAGGATGTCCCTGAGTCTGTGCAGTTGTTGCTCAATGAGTCAGGGGACCTGAGCGCAGCGCAGAAGAAGGCGATCATATCCAAGTACCAGAATACCGGCGATGTGTTTCCTTTCTTGAAATACTTTGCGAACTCTCTTATGGTCTCATTCCTAGCTTCCTTCATTTCAGTCTGTCTTGCCATATTGGGCGCCTATGCCTTCAGCCGACTCAAGTTTAAGGGGCGCTCTGTTGTCCAACGGGGAGTGCTGTTTGTCTATATGTTTGGTGGCATCCTGCTGTTGATCCCCCTCTACCGTATCTTTGCCGCCTCAGGGCTGCTCGCTACTCCAGGGGGAACGATGGCCAGCCTTGTCATCATCTATGTGGTGCAGACCCTTCCTGTCTCCTTGTATATGCTGGGAAACTACTTCAGGACGATTCCCTACTCCATTGAAGAGGCTGCCATGATCGAAGGGCTAAGCCGTTTTGGCACCATCATACGCATCATAATACCCCTTTCCATCTCTGCTATCATCACCGTGTTCATCTACTGTTTCATGATAGCTTGGAATGAGTATATGTTTGCCTCAATATTCCTGAAGAGCTATAAGGGGCTCTATACCTTGCCAATAGGATTGAAGACGCTCTTTGTATCGAAGAATGCTATCTGGGATAGGATAATGGCAGCCTCGATGCTTACCGCTGTTCCTGTGATGGTCCTGTTCATGTCCATACAGAAGAACCTTACAAGTGGGATGGCTGCAGGGGGAGTCAAGGAATGAGTGATCATCTAAACATCGGAATGACCCACTTCAAGACAGGTGATACCGATGGTGTCTCCCTGGAGATGGATAAGTGGCGAGAGGTATTTCTCTCCTCCGGGCATACAGTCTACTACTGCTGTGGTGAGAGACCGCTTCCTGAACAAAACTGTACTATTATTCCTTCCCTCTCTTATCTTAGTGAAGAGAGCCGATCCCTCGATAAGGGAACCTTCGATACGCTCGAATCCTTTGGCAGTGAAGAGGCCTATGAAGAGACCTTGATTGCTAAAACTGAAACACTCAAGAAGGCTTTGCTCTTGTGGGTAGATGCTTGTTCGCTGGATGTCCTGATCGTAGAGAATATCTGGTCAGTAGGATTACATCCCTCTGCTGCCATTGCCCTAGAAGAGGTTGTAATAGAGCGCAAGCTTAAGGTGCTTGCCCATCATCATGACTTCTATTGGGAGAGGGTGGTCCCTGTCAGGCTTACCTGTAAGCGCTCAATGGAAGTTGCCGATCGCTATCTTCCTCCCCATAGTCAGGGCTACTCGCATGTGGTGATCAATTCTAAGGCAAAAAAGAGCCTTGTTGAGAGGAAGGGCATTGCTGCAAAGGTTATCCCCAATGTATTTGATTTCAGTGAGGGCCCTTGGAAAAAGGATGCCTTCAACCAAGAGTTCAGACAAGCATTTGGCATTGCCGATTCTGATGTGCTGCTGTTGCAAGCTACCCGGGTAGTCAGGCGCAAAGGCATCGAGCTTGCCGTTGATTTTGCCCAGGCACTACAAAAAGAGCTTAACCTACAGAGAGGAACACCTCTTTACAACGGAAAGGTCTTCTCCGAGAAGAGCAGAGTTGTCTTGGTGCTGGCAGGAACTATCGTCAATGACAGGGGGCAGTATCTTGCCCAGCTGCAAGAGAAGGCCGACAGGCAGGGAGTCACTTTGCTTTGGATCGGAGACAGCATCGGGCATACCCGCTCAGAAGAGAAAGGAAGAAAGACCTATAGCCTTTGGGATGCCTATGCCCACTCTGATATGGTGACCTATCCTTCCTATTGGGAAGGGTGGGGGAACCAGTTGTTGGAAGCGGTACGGGCAAAGCTTCCCGTTGCACTTTTCCCCTATGAAATCTATCGTAGTGACATTGCCCCTTCGGGATTCTCCATGATCGAACTGGGTAAGAGCGAGAGCCTGCATTGGGATGAGAAGGGTCTTGCTATGCTTCCCCAGAGCCAGATAGAGGTGGCGGCAAAGAGAGCAAGCAAGGTTTTATTTGACACACACGCTCGCTCCATTATGGTAGACTCGAACTTTATGATAGGTCAGCAAGCGTTCTCTATGGAGAGCCTGCGGCTCCTTTTGGAACCTTATATGGCCGCATGGAGTAGAACACTATGGTAACATTGAAAGATATTGGCGAGCGCGTAAACAGATCAGTGACTACTGTCTCCAGAGCCCTAGCGGGATGTTCGGATGTGAGTCCCGATACCATCGTCCTGGTGAAAGAGGCTGCCAAGGAGATGAGCTATGTGCCCAATACCTTGGCCCAAAGACTGCAGAAAAAAACAGCCGATACCATTGGTGTCATAGTCCCGTACTCATCCACTGGGTATGCAGAGCCCTTTTTCAGTGAGTTGTTGGCTGGTATTGGCAAGGAGGCTTCCGAACAGGGCTTGGACCTTCTGGTAGCCTATGCAAAGAAGGAGAATGAGCTCTCTCTCTATAAGAAATTGGTGAGCGGGCGCCGAGTCGATGGATTTGTCATCAGCAGGACCCTTTGCCAGGATGAGAGGATCGACTACCTAGCCTCCATAAACTTTCCCTTTGCTGCCTTTGGAATGGTGGAAAACCGTCAGGACTTCCCCTTTGTTGAAGAGGATGGCGAATATGCGATGACCACTATCGTGAACCATCTTGTGGAGAGGGGACATACAAGCATCGCATGCATCTGTCCTCCTCTTTCGGTAATGTTCTCAGCTGTTCGTCTACGGGGTGTGCGTAAGCGTATGGACGAGCTTGGCTTGTCCCTTCCCCCTGAGATGGTACGCATCGGGAGCTTTGACCAGAAGGATGGCCATGAGCAGGCACTTCTCCTGTTGGACCTTCCCCATCCCCCTACAGCCATCATCGGCTTCAATGACAGCATCGCCTTCGGTGCCATCAATGCAGGTAAGGAGCGGGGGCTGGAGATCGGTGAAGAACTTGCTGTGACCGGCTTTGATGACATTTCCATGGCTGAGATGTATAGGCCTCCTCTTACAACGATGCACCAGCCCATCGCTGAGATCGGCTCGCTTGTCACGAAACTGCTTGTCCAATCCATCCAGGAAAAAAATCCAAAGTACAAGGCTACAGGCAAGGGTCTTGAGAATATGCAGGTCATCATGTGTCCAAAACTAATTATCAGGGAGTCGTCATGAGGGAGGAAGAAATTAACAGGCATGTATATAGGAGCCTTAGGGAGATCTACGGCAGCGAAGAGGCAGAGCTATACCTTGATGCGTTCTCTTCGTTGTTGCTGAAGTACAGTGACCTACTTGGCAATAGGGAAGAGCAACAGGCGAATCGCTTGGACCAACACTCTTCTGTATTGATAACCTATGCTGACTCTGTAACAGATACGAAAGACAACTCGACACTCGCTGTCTTGCATGATTTCCTACAAAACCATGTTGGATCCAGCATCTCTACGATACACTTGCTTCCATTTTACCCTTCATCATCTGATGATGGGTTCTCGGTTGTCGATCCTACGGCTGTTGATCCCTCTTTCGGCACTTGGGATGACATTAAGAGACTGCAGGAAGAGTACCATCTGATGTTTGATTTTGTGGTGAACCACCTCTCTCGCTCGAATGCTTGGGTCCAAGGCTCGCTGGAGGATGATGCCGAGTATAAGGATTTTGTCATCGAGATGGATGGCAGTGAGGATTTGCGTTATGTCTTCAGGCCTAGGGCCCTTCCTCTGCTGACAACGATAGGGGACAAGCTGGTATGGACTACCTTCAGCAGTGATCAGGTAGACCTGAACTACCATAACCCGAAGGTCCTCTTCTCCATGACAGAGGTCTTGCTCTCCTATGTACAGAAAGGTGCTTCAATAGTCCGCCTCGATGCCGTTGCCTTCCTCTGGAAGGAGTTTGGGACGAACTGTATCCACCATCCCAAGACCCATGCCATCGTGCGGTTCTTTGCCTGGGTTTTTTCTGCTCTCTCCCCTGATAGTTTCTTGGTGACAGAGACCAATGTGCCCCATCGGGAGAACATCTCGTATTTTGGCAGTGGGTATGATGAAGCCACTATGGTATATAACTTCCCCCTTCCTCCTCTTGTCTATCATACGTTCCTCTCCCAAGATGCCACCGCTCTTTCCCTGTGGGCCAAAACCTTGTTCCTTCCCTCTGAAGAGGTGACCTTTTTCAACTTCCTCGCTTCTCATGATGGCATTGGCCTGATGCCGGTTAAAGATATCCTCAGCAAGAATGAAATTGAAACAATGGCAAAGCATACCCTAGAAGAGGGTGGGTTTGTCTCAAGGAAGAGCGAACCCGATGGTTCTACCAGTGCGTATGAGCTTAACATCAACTATTTTTCAGCCCTTTCCCATATAGTGGAAGGCGAGCTAGATGACCTTGCAGTACAGCGGTTCGTAGCGGCTTCTGCCATCATGATATTCTTCAAGGGAATCCCAGGTATCTACATCCATAGCCTTATCGGCTCAAAGAACTGGTTTGGTGATGCTACGTTGAAAGAACACCCCAGACGCATTAACCGAGAAAAAATCGATATCGAACAGTTGGAGAAACAATTCTCTGACCCTGCTAGCCTACGCTCCTCTGTCTTGGAAAGGATGCTCTCTCTGCTAGAGATCAGAAAGAGAGAAGCGGCATTCTCCCCCTTGGCAGACCAAAGGGTGGTCGATACAGATAACCCAGGGTGTTTTGCCTTCTTCCGATCCATAAAGAAAGAGGAAACTACAGAATACACGACAGAAGAAGTCCTTGTTGTGATCAACATCAGTGCCAGCACCCAGGAATTCTCTCCTGATTGGCGGACCGATCATGTGGGCCCTAATGCTGTGGATCTGATGGGCGATACCAGATACCAGAATACAGAATCTCTTAGTCTTGAGCCTTATCAGGTGGTGGTGCTGAAGCATCGTATTTGAGCTTCAGCCTCAAGTCCCATTCATTGAAATACCTCTTGTAATATGGGTTGTCCTTTTAGTCATCATTTGGTTTGACCAAGGCCAAAGTTTTCGTGACAATTCATCCCTATAACTAAAGCCTGACGAGCGGATAGAAGATGAAACATATACTTTGCTTTGGAGACTCCAATCTTTTCGGTACAAATCCCAGTGGTGGACGGTGCCCTCTTGAACAAAGATGGTCAAGCTGGACAAATAATCCAGGATGAGCCAGAAACAGTAGAGGAACAGGGTAAAAGGAAAGAAGCGGCGTCATCCCCTAAGAAGGGAAGATTGCCGCTGTCATTTGAATTGTTCAAGAAAAGGGTTTAGGTTTTGGTTGACTCTACAGATATATAGAGCTTGTTCTGTTTCTTTATCTGTTTCAGCTCTTTCTTGATGGCCTTTGCCCATTCCTTGCGGGAGATGAGGGCCACTTGTTTGACAGGTCTTCCCCCAATGAACTGGATGATGGCGCACTCAGTCTCCTCAGTGCCTGTGGCATTGGGGTAGTTGATGAAGCCATGGATGGTCTTCTTAACCTCAAGGTACTTCACCGGGGTGTCTGCTGAATCCAAGGCATCGGCATAGAGCTTGCCGTCATCCCGCAGGGGGTCGTACTCAGCCCCTATGATCAAGGTCTGTGGCAAGCGTGAGTGATCCTTGCTCAACAAGGGGGAGAAGCTAGGGTTGAGTATGTCTTTGGGCTCCTTCTGGTAGCTGTTGATAAAGAAGGCCATATGCTTGTCGGTAAGGGTGGGAGAGTCCTTATACTTCTCATACGAAGTGGTTCTCATCCTTCCGTCTGTGACAGGATAGAGCAGCACTTGACCGGCAATGGCAGGGCCTTTGCGGTCTCGGGCAAGGCGGCTTGCCACAGCGGCAAGGTTTCCACCGGCACTATCGCCCATCAAGTAGATCCTATCGGGGTCAGTCTTCCAGTATCTGCAACCTGCTGCTGCCCAGATCAGAGTATCATAACAGTCCTCTACAGCTGTGGGAAACTTGTACTTTGGAGCGAGGCGGTAATCGACTGAGAGCACTGAAGCTCCTGTTATGTCGGCTAGGTGTGCACAAAAGAAGTTATACAGATCCATATTACCCCAGATCCAACCACCACCATGATAGAAGATGATGAGGGGGGTGAGGTCTGAAATGTCCCGAGAACCCTGCTTTTCAAAGAAATATCCGGTTATCATCCCGTCGGTGATAGGAATGATGAAGGTCTTGGAGTCGATATTTTTTGCACTCTTCCCCAAGAGCTTGCGAATGAGCATATTGTTAGGAATAGAAATATCGTTAATCTCTTCGATGCGCTTGGGGGTGAGTCCTTCAGGGTCGGCTACTGAAAGTTTGCCGATAAGAGTCACCAATCGTTTCATCTTCGGAGACAAATCATAGTCAACCATAATGGCCTCATGGTAATGTATCCCCCTTGAGCGTGCAAGAGCAGAGTGGGCTAACAGTACTGTTTTGTCCTACAAAATGAGTAAATATACAAAGAAAGATGCATAGGTATGCTTGTTGCGTTCTGGTGCATTTTCTTGTTTCTTCTCCCCTTTTATTGAACACTCTTGACGTGGTTGCTATACTTTTGTCATGAGTAACAAGGTAAAAATGCTACAGACCAAGCAGTTTGGGTATGGGTTCATTGAGGCACCGTATATTCCTGAAGGTAAGGATGAATACTACCTGCGCAACACGATGGTGGGTAGGGCTGAAGGGTATCGTACCCTTACCACAGATGAGATAGAGGTCCTTGAGGAGAATTTGAACATCTCTCCTGCTTGGGAGCATGTCCTGGTGACTGACCCCTTCGAGGCTTCCTTGATCAAGAACAGTGAGTTCTACGGCTTAGTACGCCTAGGGAAGATGACCAAGCAAGTAGCATGCTTTCATGACTTCTGTGTGCCTGTGGGTATAACCAACAGCCGCATTGTCTCCTGTGATATCGGAGACTATTGTGCCATCTTGGACTGTTCCTACCTCAGTCACTATATAATTTCAAATAATGTCATCCTCTATCGTCTTGGGGAGTTGCAGGCAACCAACCATGCAAAGTTCGGCAATGGCGTTGTCAAGGAAGGGGAAGATCCTGAGGTGCTGGTAACCATCGGCATCATGAATGAAGCCGGTGGGCGCAGTGTACGCCCTTTCAGTGGCATGCTGGTCTCTGATGCCTTCCTCTGGGGAACCTTCCGGGATGATACGCTTCTTATGCAGAAGTTTGAGACGATGACTGACAAGGAGTGCGACCTCAGACGGGGTTGGTATGGCTTTGTTGGGGAGCAATCGGTCATCAAGTCCTGTGACACTATCAAGGATGTCTGGGTAGGTCCTGGCTCTTACATAAAGGGTGCGAACAAGCTGAAGAACCTCACCTTGCGTTCCACCTTGGAATCTCCTGTACAGATCGGGGAAGGAGTGGAATTGGTCAATGGGATCATAGGTTCAGGCAGCCGTGCCTTCTATGGCAGCAAGGGCATCCGCTTCATCATGGGGGATAACTGCAGTCTCAAATACGGGGCCCGTCTCATCCATTCAATCCTAGGGGACAACTCCACGGTAAGCTGTTGTGAGATATTGAACAACCTTATCTTCGGTGGCCATGAACAACACCACAACAACTCGTTTCTTATCGCGAGCTTGGTAATGGGGCAGTCGAACATGGCTGCAGGGGCGAATATAGGTTCCAACCATAACAGTCGTGGAAATGATGGGGAGATGATAGCCGGCCGTGGGTTCTGGCCAGCTCTTTCCAGCACCCTCAAGTATGACTGCAAGTTTGCCAGCTATGTGCTTATCGCCAAGGGAAACTATCTCTACGAGTTGAATATTCCTCTTCCTTTCAGCCTTCTCAGTGCCGATAGCCGCGATTGCCGTCGTGTGGTCCTGCCTGCCTACTGGTGGATGTACAACCTCTATGCCTTGGAGCGTAACAGCTACAAATACCGCAATCGCGATAGGCGCAAGGTAATCCGTCAGCATATTGAGACTGACTACCTTGCCCCCGATACAGCGATGGAGATGCTCAATGCAAGGAAGCTTCTTTGTCTTTGGACTGCAGAAAGCTATAATAGGAATGCCGGTGATGGTAACCCTACCTCTGAAGAGGCCCTGATCCTGCAAGGCAAGATGTTGCTTGAGCGTCAGGGTGATGACCTTTCCTCCCTTACTGTCTCTACCTTTACAATGGAGAACAGTGCAGAACCTGTCGAGATCCTCAAGCCCGTGGAGGCGTATCGATCCTATACAGAGATGCTGCTCTATTACGCATCCTTAACGATTGCCTCATGGTGTAGCAGCCAGAATTGCTCGGTCTCCAGTTTTCAGAAAGGAAGCAAAGCGAATCTGGAAGATTGGATGAATGTAGGGGGGCAGCTGGTTCCTTCCCGCAAGGTGGAGGCTCTCAAGGAGAGGGTTTGTCTAGGCTCTGTGCAACGTTGGGACGAAATGCATCAAAGCTATGATGCTTGGTTTGCCGACTATCCAAAGGATAGGGCAGAGCATGCCCTTGCCATCCTGCATGAGATCTTATCTGTCCCTGAGATAACAGCTTCCCATTGGCTTACCCTGCAGGAAGCGGTTGTCCGCATCCGTCTGCATATCGAGGAGCAGGTCTTCAAGACCAAGGAGAAGGACTTCAACAACAAGTTCCGATCGAGCACCTACCGTAATCTCCAGGAGCGTGATGCAGTACTTGGTTGTCTTGATGACAATCCCTTTATCCAGGGGTCTAAGGTCACCAGCGAGCGTATTATTGCTGAGGTTCGTTCGGTGAGCTTTTGATTGAAGAGAAATAGGGACAAAATGAGAAGTAGGGAAGAGTAAAGAAGTAAGAACAAACAGAGAATATGTATAAGGAAAGACCCTGCACTCAGACTTGTCTGATAGCAGGGTTTCTCTCTTAAGCACTCTTATTATGCTTGTATACCTTATAGAGGTCATCAGCAATGCTGATGAGCGTCAGCAATAAAAAACAGATTACAGCAGCTTTTGCTATTAGTTGCCACGTACCAAGGTCATTTCTGAAGAAGCGAAGAAATTCTCTATTCAGGGCATCCCATCGTGTCATGAAGAAAGCAAAATACAGGGCTCCTGCAAGTTCGCTGATAGCACTAGCCCACACTAAAGGAGTTCTCCATCGCTTGCTGGTAAGTTTTATAATACTGACAACTAAAGCTAGCAAGGAGAACA
>CAYXYD010000043.1:0-16986 GCA_964469205.1 uncultured Sphaerochaeta sp.
GGTTAAACAGGTGTATGAAGTCCCTGAAGCTGATGACGGAGAACGCTACCTGATCGACCGGCTCTGGCCGCGTGGGATGAGTAAAGAAAAGTTGGTCATGGATGCATGGCTAAAGGAAGTTGCCCCTACTACGGATTTGCGACGATGGTTTGGACATGATCCTGCCAAATGGGAAGAGTTTCAACATCGGTATCACTCTGAACTCGATAGCAATCCAAATGCCTGGAAACCTTTGGTAGAAGCATCCAACCGGGGGAATCTGACCCTGCTTTACTCCGCCCATGATGGTGAACACAATAACGCAGTTGTTCTAAAGGCATATTTGGAAAAGCAAATAAAAGATTGATATGGTTTTGTCTTGGAGACGATTCGAGAAGTTTAAAATTGGCATGTGAAATTGGGGCTAAAACCAAAGTAATGAAAGAAGATAGCAATGAAACATTATCAATATCTGATTATTGGTGGTGGCATGACTGGTGATGCCGCAGTCCGTGGTATCCGCGAATTGGACAAGAAAGGGTCCATAGGCATAATCAGCTCTGAATCAGATCCCCCTTACGTCAGGCCAAATCTTTCCAAAGGCTTGTGGAAAGGAAAATCGATCGAGAAGATTTGGTGCGACACCCAGGATTTAGGCATAGAGTTGCACTTGGGACGCAAGGTGATCAAACTCGATCATCAAGGCAAATCAATCCGTGATGAAAAAGGCGATGAATATACCTATGACAAGTTGCTCCTTGCAACAGGAGGAACTCCGATCCATCTTCCTTTTGGCAATGATAAGATTATTTATTACCGTGGATTACAGGATTATCAACGCTTGAAAGCGTTGAGTGAGAGTGGAAACTCATTTCTTGTAATTGGAGGTGGCTTTATCGGATCTGAAATTGCAGCTGCCCTTACGATGGTTGGCAAGAAAGTTATTATGATGTTTCCTGAACAGAGCATTGGTGCAAGAGTTTATCCTAAGGGTCTGTCTCATTTCATCAGTGACTACTACCGGCAAAAGGGTGTGGAAGTCGTATCTGAAGATACGGTAGCCAGCCTTGGGCAAACTGGAAAAAAACTTTCAGTCAGTACAAAATCAGGACGAGTTTTTGAAGTGGACGGGGTTGTAGCTGGAATTGGAATCCATCCGAATACGGATATTGCAGAACAGGCAGGCTTGAAGATAGAGAACGGGATAACAGTCGACGAACATTTGCAAACCTCCGTACAAGATATTTATGCAGCAGGTGATGTGGCAAACTTCTATCATGCCTCTCTTGGCAAACGTGTGAGGTTAGAACATGAAGATAATGCTGTGCAGATGGGAAAATTTGCAGGGCGGAACATGGCTGGCTCGCATGAGTCGTACAACTATGCACCTATGTTCTATTCCGATCTCTTCGAGATGGGATATGAGGCAGTGGGAGAGTTGAGCAGCAAGTTGGAAACTGTAGCTGATTGGCAAGACCCGTTCAAAAAAGGGGTGGTCTACTATATGGAGGACGGTAGGGTGCGTGGTGTCCTGCTATGGAACGTATGGGACACTGTCCCTGCTGCACGGGATTTGCTTGTCGAATCAGGTCCGTTCAAATCAGAAGATCTCATCGGCAGGTTATAACAAAGAGACGTAGTCGCTAAAGGGTACGATGATAGAACTTTCATTACCTCACTCTTGGGGTACCAAGTTTAGTGCAGTTTGACTTATATGGTCAAATTGCAAAGGGTGATGAGATATTTCTGTATTTGCTAGTGGTTCAGATTTATTGTGTTCTTGTCTAAAATGCATTGGGAAATAAGATTCCCGACTTTTGGTAATAGGGCATCGTAATTCTCGTCAGCAAAACCACTTCACCATAATCATTGATCAGTTTGTCTCTCCACTCATGTTTGATAGTGAATAGGTCAAAGATCATAATACAGTGAAGGGCTAAGACACTCAGAACCCAGGGGCTTTCACCTATGCTGCGAAATAAGCCATTACACTGGGAATGGAAGAAATGATTATGGGTGATCTGAAATGATACACTCCAAAACCAAACAATGAGAGGACACCGAGAATTATTACTATCCAAATGACAAGTTTCAAAGCAAGAAAACCCGCAGCACTCGAGCCAAAAAGCACCGCAATGACAACAAACAGTATAACTAGATATACGACCATGCTATCCTCCTAAAAGGAACACCTTATGTGCGAAAAGGTTTAGTGGTCCATTTGAGAGTACGCGTATGAAATCTTATGGTTAAATATACCTCTATTCCAACAGGAGAACAATAGAGGCAGCCCTTAGATATCTGTACTAATTTCTTGCACTTACTAAAAGTATGTTATTGAATATGGAGGTGTGAGTGTGGTGCAAGCAATCATTCTTTACTTCGAGTAAAGTTCAACCACAGCCGATTCTGTAACATCATAATCAATGTCGCTTCGTGATGGTAGAGAAACGACAGTTGCCTCAAACTTTTCCTCATCGAACTGTAGCCATGCTGGTAATCTCCTGTTTTGGGAAAGTTTACGCAGTCTAAGAGCCTGTTTAGCCTTATCATTGACAGTAATGACATCGCCAACTTTCAAAGTAACGGAAGGGATATCGACTCGTCTTCCATTCAGGATAAGATGACCATGATTGATCCTCTGGCGACTTTCTCTGCGAGAGGTAGAGAGTCCCAAGCGGTAGACGATGTTGTCATAACGGAGCTCAAGGAGTTTGATTAGATTTTCACCGGTATTGCCACTCGCTTTTTCAGCTCGTCCATAGATCAGCTTAAATTGTTTCTCCAATACGCCATAAATAAAGCGAAGTTTTTGTTTTTCTATAAGCTGGCGCGCATATTCGCTCTGTTTGCGGCGGCGTTTGGTTGTTTTCCTCCGAATACTTGGTTTATGGGTATAACCGAGTACCAAGGGATCTATTCCGAGATAATTGCATCGTTTGAGGACTGGAGTTCTTGATATTGCCAAAGTGTAGTACCACCTATGTATAATAATATATTAGCCAAGGCTAACAATTAAATAGTAATAGCAAATATCCTAATCAATTGCAATATAGTAGGGTAGGTAATTACAATCTAATACCATACGAGTTGCCTATCGCTTACTTGATTGATTCCTAATCTCCCTTCAACGGGCCTGACCGGATCAGGCCCTGTCATCGGGCTGAGGAAACCCTTTCTCCCCTTATTTTGCTTTTTCCAACGGAATTTGCCATTCAATTGAGTGCTCTCCATGGTCATCAACTAGAATGATAGTCTCATCCTGCTGAATCACATCATCAAAGCGTACTTGCTTGTTTTTTCCAGCAGCTATCTGCACAACCTTGATATGGTACATTGTCTCACGAAAGCGGTAATGAATCTTGAAATCCTTCCATTCTGGAGGGAGAAGGGGACTCATCTGCAAGGTATTGTTGGTAATGGTAAAACCTAGAAGTGATTCTAGTATGAATCGATACATCCAACTTGCCGAACCGGTATACCACGTCCACCCACCTCGTCCAGCATGTGGTGCAGAGGAATAGATATCGGCAGCCATGACATAGGGATCCACTTGGTACACATCGACCAGCTCAGGGGTAGAAGAATGTTCGATTGGATTGATCATAGCGCATAGTTCCCATGCCCTACTCGTATCACCCAACCGGGCAAAGGCCATAGCTGTCCAAATTGCTGCATGGGTGTATTGTCCCCCATTTTCCCGAACGCCAGGGACATACCCTTTGATATAGCCGGGCTCCATCGTGGAGGTGTCAAATGGTGGATCAAGAAGCTGTATTAACCCATGCTCTGGTTTTACAAGGAATTCATACACAGAATCCATTGCTTGACGCTCTCGCTCTATTTCTCCTGCTCCCGAAAGGACAGACCAGCTCTGTGAGAGTGAATCAATTTTACACTCGGTATTCTTTGAGGAGCCCAGAGGCTGGCCGTCGTCAAACCAAGCCCTGTAGTACCATGAACCATCCCAGGCATTTTCTTTCACATGTGTCTGTAGCTTATAGGCCTCTTTAAGACAAAGAGCAGAAAACTTGTGATCCTCACGTTGAATTGCGAGTTTCCCGAATTGCATGAGTACCGTATAGAGGAAGAATCCCAACCAGACACTTTCTCCTTTTCCCTCTTTCCCAACCAGATTCATTCCGTCGTTCCAATCTCCTGATCCCATAAGAGGCAAACCATGCTCACCTCGGTGGGAACTATGCAAAATTGCTCGGGCGCAATGGTCATACAAGCTGGCAATTTCGGCTCCCTGTCGTGGTTTGTCATACGAGGATTCTTCATCCGCCTTAAGCTGTGGTCCCTCGATGAAGGGTCTCATTTCATCGAGTATGCCTGTATCGCCGGTTATTGAAATGTACCGGCATGTAGCGAGTGGAAGCCACAGGTAATCATCGGAACAATGGGTGCGTACCCCCCGTCCTGTTGGTGGATGCCACCAATGTTGCACATCGCCTTCTACAAATTGATGCTCAGCACAAAGCAGTATATGTTCTCGTACGAGAGTGGGTTCGGTATATACAAGGGCCATGACATCCTGCAATTGATCGCGAAAGCCGAAAGCTCCACCTGACTGGTAGAAACCGCTACGACCCCACAATCTGCTGGAAAGCATTTGGTACACAAGCCAGCCATTTGTCAACGTATTGAGCGCAACGTCTGGTGTCTCGATTTGCACGACCGATACAGTCTGTTGCCAATACGCCCTGACCTCTGCAAGAGCCAACTTAGCTGAATCTATGGACTTATAACGGTTAATCAGTGTCTCAGCTTCCTCTGTGTTGCTAGCCGCCCCTAACTTGAATACGATAACAACTTCTTTTCCCTTCTCAAGTAGTACAGGCACTTGTATCGCAGCACAGGGATCATAAGCTGGACCGGTGGAACCTGAAAGGTATTTTTTTTTCATCGCTTCAGGGTTAGCAAGTGTTCCGTTTCGGCCAATGAATTCAGTACGATCACCTGTTATGGTGTGGTTGCTTCCAGTGGCATCAAGAAACACGCTCTTCCCTGCAAAATCAGAATTATACCAATTCTGTGCAAAGATTGCCCCTGTATCATTATGGAATTCGGTCACCACATGCATGGCAGATTTCTCTTTTTGGCTACCAAGTACCAGTTCCGTGTAGTTGGTTGCCGAAAGCTTACGCTCTCGATCAGAGTCATTGCGTAGGGTAAGGATCATGAATTTTACTGATGAAGCTAGAGCGACAAATACAGTGAGGTTTGAGTGTATACCGAATTCTGTATGTTCAAAGGTGCTATATCCGAAGCCATGACGGCATATATACGGTTCGGTCCCTTGTCGGGGAAGAGAGGTAGGTGACCAGAATTGTCCACTCTCCTCATCTCGGATATAGAGTGCTTCGCCGCTTGTATCACTTACAGGATCGTTATACCAAGGTGTCAAGCGGAATTCGTGGGCATTTCCCATCCAGGTATAAGAAGCTCCAGACTCGGTGATGACTGTGCCGAAATCAGGATTAGCTATCACATTGGACCAGGGGGCCGGAGTTGCCTGCCCCTTCTTGGTGGTGATGACATATTCTTTTCCATCATGGGAAAATCCACCTAGTCCATTGAAGAATTGCAAGTCCAAGGGTGAGGGAGGAGCAAAGGTTTTACGGGTTTTTATGATACCACGTAGGGGTCTCAACCTCGGAACCGGCTTTTTCGTGTTGCGTTGTTCAGCAATCTGATTCGCTAGTGAGCCATGGCTGTCATCCAATACTATTCGAGAGACGGCCCTGACCAAGTGTCGATCTTCAATCGAAAATTGGTCAGATGCTCGTAGGAAGATGCCTCCCGGTTGGTCAATTACATTTTTTCCACCAATTGAGGTGACCATGGCGAGAATTTGTTCTTTTAGCTCGTGTCGGTATCCTTCAGCTTCTTCATCCAAGAGTATCAGATCTACTTCAAGGCCTTTTTGATGCCAGTAGGAATGTGCCTGAACCAATTGCTGCACCATGCCGATATTGGCGGAATCCCTTATCGTAAACAGCACAATTGGTAAATCACCCGAAATGGAGTATCCCCATAAGCCTGACTGTCCCCGATGGTTAGCGATGATGGAAGAGGCTTCAGAACGAAGTAGTGAATTGGCATAGAGGATCGAGGAGGCAATCTGGTCATAGAAAAGTGCTGCTTTCGGTGTGCTGTTTGTCTGCTTGAGAGCTATTTGGCTATGAGTTAGGGATAATTCAAAAACTCGGTTGGTGAACCATTTCTCTTGGTATTTCTCAGCAAGTTGTAATGCAGATTCTTTGGAATCGCCTATACCTGTGACCAAATCAATGGTTACCGAGGTTTCAGGTTCCAACAATATTTCCTGACGGATTGCTACGATAGGGTCCAATACCGATCCTTGTGTTCCCGAAAGGGGACCAAGGGTTTGCATGGCATTCGGCGAAACTACAGTCTTAGTGCGACCGATAAACTTCATCCTGTCGGTCTCATATGAAACTGAAAGGACCTTAGCTTCATGCACCATCATGAGATGAAACATGTAGGGGGTCTGTTCATCAAGGGAGCGGGGACGACGTGAACAAAGGATGGTTTGCAGTTTTTCAACTATTTCGGTCTGAACAAATAGGTTGCTGAAGCTCGGATGGGCAGCGTCAGTCTCGGCCCCAGTGACTACGACCTCTGCATAACTCGTCACTTCAATTATTCGTTTGGCCATGGACTGGTTGGTTATGGTAATCCTACGCAATTCTATGGGATCCTCAGGCGAAACTGCAATTTCCGTAGACGTATCGAAATCGTTATCTCGTCGACGGAATTCTGCACGGCATTCAGAGAAAACAACCTCATATTTTTCAGGGTTCTTTAACGTCGGTTGAAAAGTATTTGACCAAAATTCATTGGTTTTTTTGTTGCGGATATATACAAAGGTACCCCAGTTGTCACGGGTAGCATCTTCACGCCAGCGGGTAAGGGCAAGCTTGTTCCAGCGGCTATAGCCTCCCCCTGCATTGGTGACCATCACATGATAGGTATCGTTTGATAGCAAGTGCACTTCTGGTATCGGAGTCTGGTACGTATTGAAAATTCGGGAATGTATCGTTGGAGCTTTTTGGAGTATCCGCTTCTCCGGCATGTTGATTGCCTGTGAATACACGGACGTTGGTCTTGGGCTTTTTTCCTCAAGCAACAAATTTGTCGCTTGAATCATTGGAATTGATTCGAATCTTTTTTGCATTGGGCTGTCTAGCAACTGCGATACAAACGAAAGGAAGCTCATTCCTTGGTGATGAGTCATGAAAGATCGTATAATGACATAAGGCTGGCCTGCTACCAAACGTGATTTTGTATAATCAATCGCTTCATACATGCCGTAAGCACCTTCAAACCCACTATTTGAAAGACGCAGAAGATTAAGACATGCCTTTTTCGGCGCAACCAGCAACGAGAGTGCCGTTGCATAGGGTGCCACAACCAGGTCGTTGTGCAATTCTCGCTTCAAGCCTAAACCAGGAACACCAAATGCCCGGTATTGATAATTGAGAGAGACATCATAAGCGTTGTAACCCGACTCGGAGATACCCCAAGGGATATCGAGTAGGTCTCCATACTCAATTTGTCTGTCTACTGCGGCTTCACAGGTCTGGCCGAGAAGCGTTCCCTTGTATGAAGGCATCACTAAAAGAGGCATCAGGTACTCAAACATCGAACCGCTCCATGAATAAAGCAGAATCTTACTCCCACTCTTGGCGATCAACCGGCCAAGGGAAAACCAGTTTTCCTTAGGGACTTGCTCCTGCGCAATTGCAACAAAGCTCGTGAGCCTTGCTTCAGAGGCGAGCAGGTCGTAGTATCCAGAGTCCTTCCGATGGCTATCGACATTAAATCCAACGGTGAAAAGATTCCGACGTTTATTATACAGAAACGTAAAATCCATATGGGTGAAATTTTCAATCTGAAGAGCAATCTTATTGATCATTGAAAAACGTTCTTCAGCATGTGTATGACCTTCAGAGAGTAGTTCTTTTAGTTTTGGAAGTCTTCCATCAAGAGTCTCTATCATTTCGCTTTCAAGAACATATAAGTCGCGTAAACTTAAAAACCCACATACTTTCTGAAACTCAGGCTCGCCCTCAAAAAGAGATGCGTGTGATACCCATGGTAAAAGAAATTCCAATTCATCGAGCCAGTCATAACATTGTTCTATGAGCATGTCTGACCACCATTGCACCATAGGGTCTTTTCTTTCTTCTAGGGTCACACCGATCTCTTCAGCCGTTGAGTGGAGTTGTTCAAGTCCTTTCCATACGCCAGCCATTGTTTTCGGCAGAGTCTTTAGTATGGAAACAAATTCATCCTGGAACCTAAGAAAAACTGCGGGTACATCCTTACCAAGGATGTTTTCGAGATTCATTTTAGTATCTTCAAGGCCTTTCCATATTCGTGTCTCTGAAAATTTCTCATCCTCTAGGGTCAACAAGCCTGCATGTAAGGTTAGTAGGTGTCCTACAAGGTTGCCACTATCAACGGTTGAGACATAACGGGGTGTAAGAGGTTGTAGTGTAATCGTGTCATACCAATTGTAAAAATGCTTTCTGTAGGTTTCCAGGGACTCCATTGATTGAATGGAAAGGTTGGTCCGCTCGAGCAATAACCCATCGGAAATGTATCCGAGATCCCGAGCTCCCAGGTTCGCCAGAAGGGCAAGACCCATATTAGTTGGGGAGGTCCTATGGGCAATTTTGGCGACCGGAAATTCTTGGAAGTTATCTGGAGGAAGCCAATTATCCTCTTCTTTTACAAAGGTTTCGAAAAATGCCCAGGTCTTGCGGGTTAGTCTATGGAGAAATACGTCCTGCTCTTCTGTGAGGCTCTCCTTCTGCCTTGAGATTGGTTGGCTGATCTTCCATACGATTGCAGGCGAACAAGCCCAGAGCAAGAGAAGAGGGGAAGCAACAAGTAACGATGTTGGTTCGAAAAGAATGAGGAATGCAGATATGATCAGGGCTAAGGCCGGGACCATCCACATATAGAGAATAGTAGCAACCATAGTCTGATAGTTGTCATGTTTGTTGCCTTCTGATGGATCCCACTGGAGAAGGTGCCGATGGGATATAATCTTCCTCCAACAGGTTCTCATGATTGCACGAAAGCTAAAATGAGCATCATGTGGCAAAAGGGCTAGGCTCAGAAAAGCCGAGGATACTTTTATAGATAACAAGTGCACTGTAGAAGTAATATGGGAGCCAAATGGCATGTCATGGGGTTTTTGGAAGAATTCGAATAAGGAAATTAGTATTGGTGGAACTAGTATCAATCCTGAAACCAAAAGGGTCCATACCAAGGGATTGGGTAGTGTAATCCAACCGATAACAAGTAGAGCCATAAGGACAATTGAGGTGACGCTCCTTCTGAAATTATCCAGAATTTTCCATTTAGACAAAGAGGATAAGACGTTTTTTTTCATTTTGTTTTCTTTCATCGGGACTCTTGGCAAAAGCCATCGAAACGATTGCCAATCACCACGGATCCATCGCTGGTGACGATCTACATCTGCACGATAGGTTACAGGAACATCTTCGAACAATTGGATGTCACTGACCAAGCCCGACCGTGCATAACAACCTTCCAGCAGATCATGGCTGAGGATACTATTTTCTGGAAATCTTCCTTGTAAGGCAAATTCGAAAGCCTCAACATCGTAGATCCCCTTTCCTATAAAAGATCCTTCAGCGAAGAGGTCCTGATACACGTCAGAGACGGCAAGGGTATAGGGATCTAGGCCAGGGTTGTTGCCAATGAGCCGCGAATACAGCGATTGCGATACTCCTGAAAAACTTGCGGTTACCCGAGGTTGCAAGAGTGCGTGACCCGCAATGATAAGGCCCCGTTTCAGATCATATTGAGGACGGTTGAGAGGATGGGCTATGGTCCCAGCAAGAGCCTTGGCAGAGTCTCTTGGCAGCGTGGTGTCTGTGTCCAGGGTAATGACATATTTCACCGATTTGAGCTGGGACAAGGTGCCGACTATAAGGGTGAAAGGCTTTTTGTTTCCTTCACGAATAAGAGCATTCAAATCTGCCAATTTACCTCGTTTCCGTTCATACCCAATCCACATCTTTTCAGAGGTATTCCACTTTCGCCCTCTGTGGAATAGAAAGAAGGGATCCATTTTAGGGGTTTTGTACAAATCGTTGAGTTCCTGAATTTTCTGTTGTGCGTATGATGCAAGTTCTGCATCTGATGGGAGGTTTTCCTCTTCGGCATCCAAAAAATCGGTCAGCAGCCCAAAAAATATGTTGTTATCACGGTTTGCCAAGAAACGTACTTCCAAGGCTTCTCCTAGAGAATCTATCGAACGCTTGTTGGAGAGCATTGTGGGAACTACTACCAGGGTACGCGATTTGCGCGGAATGCCCTCTGAATAATCCATACGTGGCAGTCGATTACTGGCAATGGTCAGCGTTACTATCCAGTTGACGAGTATTGAAGCAAAACCGCCGGCACTGATAAAGGCCAAAATGCCGGTGAGCATCACTATCCAACCTGATAAGCCTCCCTGTTGGGCTATTGAGGTAAGCAAATATGCAGCAAGGGCCGAAATGATTCCAATGGATCCGACATACAGCGTCAATTTACCATGAAAGCCCATGGCACGGGAGAACCCATGGGTGTTGGTCTTTATATGTATTGTCTTTTTCAGTAATGGTAAGCCTTTGTCTAATAGGTAATAACCAACATGTGATGACCGTTTGTCCTTTCCCTTATCGTGTATATGTTCCTGTGCCAATTGTATAGCAAGGAGTGCAATATCCTGTTCCTCCAAGCTACTATGCTTTGCAAGTTTCTCAACTACATGCCGATATGTGTCGTGAGTTTGAAAGTCCATTTTAGCATACTGTCCAGAAGGATCTTTGCGTAATGCCGCTTGTATATAACTGGTGCTTTCAACAAATTCATTCCAGTTATTTGCATCGAGAGAACGAAGGCTTCCAATGGTATTGCTGATATTGACTTGGTCGGCTGCCTGTTGTTGCATTTCTGATTGAACAAGAGATTCTATAGTCATGCCATTCTCTGAGAGTTGTTGCTCTATCCAGGTAAGAGGCAAAGCAAATAACGCTCCTTTGCCATAGAGCTTTTGTGTAAATTCCGCAACAAAAGAACTATTGAGAATTGGATTGGAGCGAGCCATGTCTGCAACCAGTATTAACAGACTCTTTGGGTCCGATTCGGCCAAAGCCACTAATCGCTCTGCCCAGACAGTTGCCTGCTTTTTGGCATGTATTACTTTTGAAATTCTAATTGCTATCCTTCGTAGATTTTCAATTAAGGCTAAGCGGAGCATGATGGGGATCGCCCATAGCTCACCTAGAGTCAACTTTGAAACTGTTTGGTAGGCATTGATGAATACTGGAAGGGTTTCGGAATTAACATGTCCATCCCCATGTGAAATGCGCTCTAGGGCAATATCATATACACGTGGTTGGCCTACTGGAGTACTATTTTGCAACCGGGGAAGTTCCCTGTTGTAGTTCATCGGAAGATCACGTCTGGTTGTACGAATAATGTTTTCAATCAGATAGAAATTATCAAGCAACCACTCTCCTGCAGGAACTATCCTTCTGTTTGTAACTACTGTCTCAGTCAACAAATTTCTGATATCTTGCAACACTGCCTCATTCTCCTCTAGTCGCTTGAGGAGCCTATCCTGATTATGTAGGCGAGAATGACTTACTCTATGTGATTGGGCAAGAGCTTTTCCATAGTTCTGCATCTGTTCCGGGCTGAACAATTCTGAATGTAATGGCTCCTCAGTTTCATATTTTTGGCGGAAAAAGCGGAGAGTTCGGGTCTTGAATAATGGAAGTGCTCCATTTAACAACCTGTGCTTTACTTTTCTTTGCAATGATTACCTCATTTAACGGTTCGGAACATTATCTGTATGATATGCGTCCAGATCAATATTTTGTCTTCATTGACCATACACTTTGTCCATGATTATGATTTTAGTTTCCCAAATAATAAGGGAACTGGAACAAATCCTTGGCCTTTTCAGAAAATTTCCGGTAGCAGCAGATGGTCGTGACCTGTATAGACTTCACATGCATGGCATGCATGTGCTGCAAAAGCATCGATACAATCACACTATGAGACACCTTTTAGTGATGAGGCCCTAGTATTTCTTCTCTATAGGATAGAAGGATTGGATGTCCCGAAGTCAGGTGTGACCTGTGCTGGATACTCACATAGAAGTTGTTGTCTGAAGAAAGGGGTTTGAGTGTTCCTCTGGGATTCAAATCTTTAATTTCTTCATACAAAAAGAATTCTCTTACCTCTATAATACTCGACTCCAATGGCTACTGTCTATACGTTACTGGATAGAGGAGGGAATATAGGGCTATCCAAGACCGAAATAGTGAGATGGAATACCTTGTCTGGGTAAGGTAAGCAGCTGTTAGATTCTTGGCTTTGGATCAAGGGTTGCATTGGATTTTTAAGGAAAAATAGGGGATGCAGTTGTATGACTTACAGGGTCCTTTGCTTAACCATGGATTTGATAGCAAGATATTTTGGTATCCTAAACCAACAGGAAGAAAAATAAAAAGACAACTGTGTTACCGATTGTCTTGAGGAAGCAGGAAAAGGCTCGAACTTTCACAAACTTTCGGCCACTAGGACCTGGACCTTTGGGCAGAACCATCTCTCAGGGTGTATATCACTGTGTTACCAAGAATTGAGTGTGAATGGATATGAACCGATATGTCAAGGTTGGTATAAAAGCATTACGGTAACAGTAGTGGTGTTTTTGTCTTTTGTCGTCAATGGCCCAAATTTCTTTGAGCTTGTACTTTGTTTCTAGCTTGAAGAGATATTTCCAGATCGTTTTTATAGATTTTATTTGTTTTTGAATTTACTTTGTAGGATTTCAACCTTTCCTTACAGTACCTATAGTAGTTGTAATACAACGAGATAAAGAATAAACCTAGTGTTTTACTAGGTTTATAGGTTGACAGAAGCAATAAAAAGTAGCATTATAGATATATACCCCCCAGGGGTATAGGGAGTTACTTATGATGTTTATACCATTATTGCTTTTCATCCTGCTTTTATACTTTATATTTCGCAATCCTGATTTCACTGGAAATCAATTTTCCAAAACTAACGAGCGTTCTTCTTTGGACATTCTCAAACAGAGATATGCTGAAGGGTCACTTTCGCAAGATGAATTTCTTCGCATGAGAGAAGAACTCAGCAAGAAAAACTAGGAGGTTCTAGATGTATGGAAATTTTTGGGGTCATAGAGGAATGTTCGGAACAGGAGGTTTCTCCAGTTTCAACTATTTTGATTCACCCTTAGGCTTTTGGCTGATGGTTGGATTGGTTCTTATCGGGATCACCGTCGTCGTGCTCCTTGCTGTCCAATTCTCCAGACGATCGCATGGAGGCAGCGGAAGCGAAGATGCGGTGCTAACGTTGAAAAAGCGATATGCCCGCGGTGAAATCAGCCGTGAAGAGTTTGAATCGATCAAAAAAGATCTTTCATAGGAGATACGTATGAGCTACTACATGTCAACTACTCTTGATCAAAGCTTTGACAAGAGTGTCGAGACGGTGATTGAAGCGCTCAAGAGAGAAGGCTTCGGCGTACTCTCCGATATCGATGTCAAGACTACGATGAAAAAGAAGCTCGACGTCGACTTTCGGAACTACCGCATCCTCGGGGCATGCAACCCGCCCTTTGCTCGCAAGGCACTTGAAGCGGAAGATAAGATCGGTGTCCTGTTGCCGTGCAACGTGATCGTGCAGGAACTGAAACCGGGAATGGTAGAGGTTGCTGCGGTAAATCCCGTCATCTCCATGCAAGCCGTCGATAACGAGGGGCTGCACTCCGTCGCAAATGAAATCCTAGGAAAGCTGAAACGTGTTATCACCTCCCTTGAACAAGGGAAGAATTCATAGAACAGCATCACATGATATGGGCTACGGTATTCAGTGTCGTTGTATTTCTCCTGGCAGCGGGAGTCCCATACAGTGCCGGCATCGTACTCTCACCGGAGGTGGAGGTCATTTCCAGTCCCTTTCGACAATCATTATGATCTTCTACGCAAAATTGCTGCAAGTAAAGAAAGAAGAATTAAAGGAGACAACAAATTGAAAAGAATACTAATTATCACTTTAAGTGTCATGTTCCTATTAGTGGGGACAACACTCTGGGCACAGGAAGATGGACACGGCAGGTCTGCCGATGTCATCATCAACGAAATCAAGCAGGATCAGAGTGTGGAAAGCATTACTCTGATCGACCCCGACCAGGTAAGCCCTGCACTGCTTGAAGAGCTGGGAGACTCGGTTATGGGCCTCATGATTGCCGATGAACAGCAGCACGTTTGGATGGATGAGATGATGGGAGGCGAAGGTTCCGAACAGCTTGCCTCGACTCACCGCTGGATCGCCTACAATTATCTTCAGAACGACGGGAACCTCACTACTTGGGGCCCTGGGATGATGGGCCCTGGAATGATGGGTAGCCGTAACCTTACCACGCAAGACAACGGTTGGGGCTATGGCCGAGGCAGCATGATGGGCCGGTCAGGCAACTGGCCAAACAGTGGTTGGGACTATGGTAGAGGTGGCATGATGGGCTGGTCAGGCTCCTGGTGGCTCTGGATCGTATTCCTCGTGATACTTGTAGTCATTGCAGGTATTGTCGTCGCTCTTTTCCGGTCAAGGCGGAGCGGCACCAACGGCTCTCACGATGCCCTTGAAATTCTACGCAGTCGCTATGCTGAAGGCAAAATTTCTCGGGAAGAGTACCAGCAGATGATGAAAGAGCTGAAATAGGAGAAACAGGTAGTCCGATTGCCGGCAATGATGCTGGCAGTCGGGCTTTTCTTCCAGAAAGTTCTTCCCAATATCCCTATCTTCCACCCAATCCTTGGTTTGAATCCCTAAAAGCCTGTTTGCTTCCTCATATCTCACATGCATTTTCCCTTCACACAAGCTCATCGGAAAGCCTTTATTTTGGTGCCTATCTCTCTTATACTTGAAAACGAGAATACTGAGAGGGAGGTTCTGTATGAATGATTCACCAAAGAAAGGGGATAAGATTCATATCTTTGTATGTACAGGTACCAACTGTGCGTTCCGCGGTGCTTCACAGCTTTTGGAAGCTTTGCACTCTGAGAAGGATATTCAGGAATATTGCGACATCAGCGAGATGTCGTGTCCTAACAGTGTCTGTGATCATTCCAGAAGATCTCCCGTTGTAAAGATTAATGACGATTATATACTCGAGGCGAAACTGGAAGCGATCATGGCCGAGGTGTATACGCGCATCCACAAGAAAGGGGAGGCCTCATCATGAGGGAGATCGGCGTAAAACGGGTATTTGAACGGATGAGGGGAATCTATACGCCTTTGACCGATCTCCGCAGGCGCCTTCTCATGGAGACGGTACGCTTCATTCTTGACGGGGGAAAGCCGTCAGAGATAGAGTCCCTACCTTTCAATATCATCGAAATGGGAAAGCCGATGTATCGTTGCTGTTCAGAACGGGAACTTTCCATCGTGAAGCAGCGCCTCAGGCTGGCTTTCGGTTTGCCTCTCGTGGAGGAAAGGGAGAAAATCCCAGTCTACAGTGGGATCGAGAAAGCATTCACCAGCGAAAAGATCATCAGCACTCCCCTGGTCAATGTCATTCGCTCTGCCTGTGAGAAATGTCCTGAAGACCAGGTAATCGTCACCGATGGATGTCAGTCATGCATGGCCCATCCCTGTTCGATCGTATGCCCGAGAAACGCCATCTCATTCCCCGAAGGAAAAGCTTTCATCGATCAGGAGAAGTGTATAAAATGCATGAAATGTGTCCTGGTATGCCCTTACTCCGCCATTACCCGGATGGTACGTCCCTGCGCAGAAGCGTGCGGTGTGAATGCCATTGACTCGGATGAGGAAGGGTATGCACGTATTCATCAGGACATCTGTGTAAGTTGTGGATTATGCACGGTTTCCTGCCCTTTTGGCGCAATCTCTGACAAATCGGAGATTGTCCAGGTAACCTTCTCCCTCATGGAACGGAAAGAGGCAATCTCTCCTGCGAAGCTACATGCGATTGTCGCTCCTTCATTCACGGGACAGTTCGGGAACAAGGTGACGCCCGAAATGATATTCGCCGGTATCCAGCGTCTGGGATTCGACCGGGTGATGGAGGTCGCCTATGGTGCAGACTGCGACACTATCCTGCTCGCTGAGAAATATACACAGGAGAAAGGGAAGTTTCTTGGAACATCCTGCTGTCCATCCTGGGTCATGGCCGCACGAAACTCCTACCCGGACCTAGCAGACAATATTGCCGATAGCTATACACCGATGGTGGAGACAGCGAAGAAGATCAAGGAATCTGATGAGAATGCGAAGGTGATCTTCATCGGGCCCTGCATCGCCAAGAAGTACGAAGCGCTCATTGGAGAGGTGTCAGGATATGTTGACCATGTCTTGACGTTCGAGGAACTTGCAGCCCTCTTTGTCGCCTTCGATATCGATCTTGCGGCGATTACTGAGAGCCCTGCCATTCAGGATGCGAGCACGCTTGGACGAGGATATGCGAATGCATCGGGAGTAGGGAATGCAATCATCAGGACCGCAGAAAAAAACTTCGGGATAACGGACATCAGCTTCGAAAAGGCTGATACCCTTTCCGAATGTCTTGCTATGCTGAAGAGCATCGACAAAGGTGTAACCAGTCCCGATCTCGTGGAAGGGATGGCTTGTCCCGGGGGATGCGTTGGAGGTCCCGGCACTTTGGCCTCGCCTCCCACGGCAGCAAGGCATGTGGCAAAGTTTGCTTCTTTAGCATCCTTCGAGTTTCCAGTCTGTGAGGAAGTCAAGAACTAAATCAGATCAAAATGTCGGCAGCCGGAACGAAAAGACATCATATTTTCGCAAGATTTTGTGGTACGTGCAGATTGGCAGATGAAAATTAAGTGCTAGGTTAGAAGTAGAGGGAAACAAAAATGGATAATTATAAAAAAAATAGTT
>CAYXYD010000044.1:0-16805 GCA_964469205.1 uncultured Sphaerochaeta sp.
TATCAACTCCAATGCACTTAGATATGTGTTTGATGGTAAAAGTGATGAGGCATGGCTTTGTTCCATATTCAACGGAGATGCCAAACATACAGCCATACCGGTGGAACTCTTTGAATCCTACGGGACTATTCGGTTTATACATCTATTCCCGCTTGTCTTGAGCACACTGAGGCAAGGAGGCACCCTGGTTGTCGATGAGTTTGATGCATCCATCCACCCGATGGCATTGATGAATATCATAACGTTGTTTCATAACGATGAGCTGAACACCCATAACGCCCAGTTGATATTCAACACCCATAATCCAATTTTTCTGAATTCCAATCTATTCAGACGAGACGAGATCAAGTTTGTAGACCGCGATGAAGAGACCCATTGCAGCACGCATTATTCCTTGTCTGATTTCGGAACAGCAGGTGCGAACGGAGTTAGGAAGACTGAAGACTACATGAAGAACTATTTTGTAAGCCGCTACGGTGCAATTAAGGATATCGATCTTGCGCCTATCGTACAAAACCTTATACATACCAAAGATGGGGAGTAGATGATGATGAGAGAATCAAGGCAATTCTACTTCTCTGTCGAGGGAGATACTGAAAAATGGTATCTGGATTGGCTAAGAGAAAGTATCAACACGTCGAATGAAGCAAGATTCAATACTATAGAAAATGACTGACACCTACAGGCGTTAGATGGTTTAACGTGTCCATCCCTTATTAAGATTATAGGGCTAGTGGTAAGAAAACAGGTTAGAGACTGTGGATACGTTGATTAACCTATGCTGACTCTTCATACTATACTAGGGACTCAGAATATCGGGCTAGATTGAAGGTTGTACTTTCAATTCTTCTCAATTATACTACATAAGGAATATTTTTATTGATGTGTAGGAGGATAGGATGCTCAAGCAATTCACCATAGATAATTTCAAGTCACTCATCGATTTTAGTTTTCCTCCAACACAGAATATAGGCTCCTTACCTCACTTTTCTTGTCTTGTGGGAGCGAATGGAGCCGGAAAATCAACGATTATCCAAGCTTTTGATTTCATCCACCATCTCGCATCTGGGACACTCGACACCTGGCTCAAAGCTAGAGGTTGGAAGCTCAGCGAGCTGACTAGCAGATTCTCAGAAAAAAGAACCATTACCTTCAATCTGGTGATAGCCAATGGAAATAACACTTATCAATGGGGTGGATCATTTAATACGGTGACTTCCAGATGTACGACAGAGACAATATTTATCGATTCCAATCCTACTGCCATAATGAACCTTTCGGAGGGTACACTTCGATATAAAAGAGGTAATGGGCGAATCACAGCTAGTGCAAAGGATTATTCTTACAAGGGCTCTATACTTTCTTTTCTGAAGAGTGATCCTGAATTCATGCCGGAGATTGCTACCGTAAAGAAGTTCGTCGAAGGCTTGAAATCATTAGAGCTGTTGAATCCTCAATTGATCAAAACTCGATCACGAGAAGCCGATGATGTCGGCTCGGGAGGAGAGAAATTGGCTGGCTATTTATCCCATCTTCCGAAAGACCGTTTCGAACAGATAGTAGTGGAGCTCAAGAAATTCTATCCACAAGTGATGCAAGCTAGGTCACAGTCCTTGCGTGCTGGTTGGAAGACTTATTGGATTACAGAGGACTACAAGAACACACAGAAGAAACTTTTGGAAACCGAAATCCAGCACCTGAGTGATGGAATGCTCCGAATCTTGACAATTATAGCCCAAATACACTCCGATCGCGATTTTATCCTACTGGATGAGATCGAAAATGGGATGAATCCTGAATTGGTCGAACAATTGATGGATTACCTGGTGGACTCCAAGAAACAGATACTCGTGACCACCCATAGTCCGATGGTACTGAACTACTTAGATGACGAAGTTGCAAAGGCCGGTGTATACCTCGTGTACAAGAACGAAGATGGCATCACTCGATGTGGGCGTTACTTCGAATCTTCAATCACTCAAGAAAAGCTGGGTATCCTCGGTCCTGGTGAAGTGTATGTGGATACAGAAATAGAATCAGTCGCTAGAGATCTGGAGAAAAATCGGTCATGAAATTCGTGCTCTCAGGTGAAGGATCAACCGATATCGGAAAAATAGACTATTATACACGATCATTCGATCCGGGACCCATGACATATTTTATCGACTCCGTCGTTCGTGAAAAAACTGGCTTCTCACCCCTTAAAACTCATGTTGCTGATGGTGATGTCATCCATTTTATCCCAAAAAAAGATCTGGTCGGTCAAGAAATAAATAAGAAAGCAGTCTTTCCTGGAAAAAAATTTCCGCAAGGAACTGCCTTCTTCATCAAAAATTCACGTGCATTGGGACAGATAGCCAAAGAGATTGCTAGCAAAACCGGATTGCCAACGATTGCTGTATTATTCAGGGATGCAGATCCCACAAGGTCTCACGACGACTATGAAGATAAGTGGGCGTCGATAATGACGGGCTTCAAACGAGCTGGCTTTGATCATGGAGTCCCCATGGTTCTCCGTCAAATCATGGAAACTTGGTTGCTCGACTCTCTCGATTGGCATGGGGAATCCCATCCCAATTTCGAGACTGTCACTGGTGGAAGACATTCAACATTTCCATACAAGGAGCAATTGAAAACAAAATTGGGGCAGACAAGTCAACACAATCTTGTCGATCAAATACGCGACGGTATTTTAGACCAAAATCGTATTACTGCAGCTAGTTACCAGCGATTCAAAACTAGACTTGAGAATGTGTTGGATGCTATCTGATACTGATTTCACCTTGGCTTCCTACTCCGAAGCCAACAGCCTCTTAGTCAGTTCCTTCAGACAATGGAAGGTTGAATCAGCAGGGATGAAGGCCCAGGACTTGGTTCTCTTGAGTACAATACCCTCCACTACCTGCTCTACTGTGCTGAAGTTGCCACCGATGCGGTTATTGTCGTAGGGACAGAAAGCTGAAGCATAGTAGAGCGTCTTAGTTTCTCCTGGCTTGATAATTATGGTTGAATCAGAGCCCATCACCTGGTCGCCTGCCTTCACATGCTCAAGGCCTGAGTACAGGTTGTTTGTCCCTGAACCACAGTTGAGGGAGTACTGCTGACTCATCCCTCCGGGATAGAGAGACCAAGGGGTCTCGCTTCTGCCACCGTAGTCAAACAGGAAGTTGTTGAAGTTGATAGGTACTTCGTCCTCTGCTAGAGAAGCAGGACCTGGGAAGAAGTTGAAGTAGACCATCTGCTGTCTTGGGTTAATGACACTGGACCAACCCATGCTTGCGGCTTTTGGAATGACCCCTGATATGAAGTCACTCTTACCGATGACAGGAGGTACCTCAGAGAGGTCGACCGTCCCTCCATCCTTCAGGGGCGCCTTCTTCCAGTCATCAAATGTGGCATGAGGGGCAAGCCTTGAATGGATCCCGATGAGCGGACTCTCGTCCCCTGTCGACCAGGATTCAGCACTGGCATTTAGTACACACCCCGACTCCAAAAAAGGGGAACCCAACTCATTGTTCCAAGCTGCATTGGCAACCAGGTCCTCTTCCCCTTTGTTTGTGATGACACATGCACTGTAATGAACTGGTTGGTTGGGAAGCAGCATGTCGATCTTTCGCACCTGCCACTTGGCCTTGCGGTTTCGAACCAGGCTCATCAGCCAGACTCCGCCAAATTGGGGATCGGTACCATATCGCTCAACCATCCAGTAGGAAGAGGCGGTATACCCATTATGATCCTGTTGGTCCTCCCCATCGGAGAAACCAGGGCCAAAGTTGGGAAAGCTCAGGTACGAGCCTGCCTTCTGATAAAGAAACGGACTGTTCTTCCAATACTGCCCATTCTCGTCGCTGAACACAGAAGTGCCGCTACCCCTATAGTGAGGAAGCAGATGGGCATTCATGCGCCCCCCTGCGGGGGTGTCACTGCTCAACTCCAGGACCATGCCCCCCTGGTCTTCCAAGACGATCCTTATCAGATCATTACTCAGAACCGTAGCATTTCGACTCTCCCACAACCTCAAACGACGAATATCCATCACTCTCTCCTAAAATCTCATAAAAGCAGGGTAGTAAAAATACCCCAACACAGTATACTGATAACAAGAACCTAAGTCATAGCTCAAGGAGAACCAACCATGATTTCCAAGAAGGACCAACTCTTCAACCTATCAACAGCCAACACTACCTATCTCTTTGCCATAACAGAGACAGGACACCTTGAGCATCTCTACTATGGCAAGGCCCTCAGTGAGGGATCACTCTCACATGCAGCTCTTGCTGAAAAGCGAAGCCTGGGCATCGGGACAGGAACTGCCTACAGCAGTGACAACCCGACGCTCTTCTTGGGAAACCTCCGTATGGAGTATTCTACCATGGGAAAGGGCGATTGTAGAGAAAGTTTTATCGACATTGAGTACGGAAGAGGCATGCAAACCCTCGACTTTGTCGTAAAAAGCTATCGAATCATCCCAGGCAAGCCCAGAACCTTCAGCGGCCTACCCGAATCCTATGGCGATAAGAGCACCTGCACAACCCTTGAGATAACACTTAAGGAGACAAGCCTACCCATACGGCTTGCCCTGACCTACACCATCTTTGAAGACAGCGATGTCATCACACGCAGGGCGACTGTCTACAACGACAGCGACCGCATCATAACCATACGTAACCTTGCATCGCTACAGCTCGACCTAGATAAGGATGACTGGAACCTCGTCACCTTTGACGGAACATGGGCACGCGAGCGCTATATGCATGAAAGGCCCCTACAACCTGGTATCATCATCAACGACAGCAAGACAGGACTCAGCTCAGCTGAACACAACCCCTGCATATTCCTTACCAAGGCCGATGGCGAGTGCATCGCAACCAACCTCATCTACAGCGGCAACCACCGCGAGGTGATTGAGACCTCCCCCTATGGTAAGATTAGGGTGCTCACCGGAATAAACCCAACCCAGTTCAGTTGGGAGCTCAGTCCCCAGGACCGCTTCCAAAGCCCTGAGGCCATCCTGACCTACTCCCCGAAGGGAATGAACGGAGCGAGTCAGAACTTCCATCACTTCATCAACAACCACATTATCAGGGGGGAGTGGAAGTTCCGAGAAAGACCTGTGCTGGTAAACAACTGGGAAGCAACCTACTTCAACTTCACCGAAGACAAGCTTGTCAACCTCGCACGCCAAGCATCAAACTTGGGAGCGGAGCTCTTTGTCCTCGATGACGGGTGGTTCGGCATACGCAATGACGACACCACAAGTTTGGGCGACTGGACAGTAAACCCCAAGAAGCTTCCCTCAGGCTTGGGAGGCCTTGCCTTGGAGATCCACAGGATGGGCATGATGTTCGGCCTCTGGGTCGAGCCTGAAATGGTCAACATCGAAAGCCAGCTATACAAGAAACACCCCGACTGGATGGTAGCCATACCTGGGCGCAAGCCCAGCGTTGGGCGCAACCAGTACCTCCTGGACCTGACTCGCACTGATGTGCGTGACTACCTCTTCAATATCCTTTCGGACACCTGGCACCTCGCTGACGTAAACTACATCAAGTGGGACATGAACCGCACCTTCAGCGACCTCTACAGTGCTAACTCGGAGATTAGAAACCATGGGGAGTTCCTCCACCGCTATGTCTTGGGCCTCTATGAACTGCTTACCCGCCTTACCACAGCCTTCCCCCATGTCCTCTTTGAATCCTGTGCAAGCGGAGGCAACCGCTTTGACCTAGGGATGCTGTGCTACATGCCCCAGATATGGACCAGTGACAACACCGATGTCCTGAGCCGGCTCTACATCCAGGAAGGCACCAGCTGTGGCTACCCCCTCTCTACGATGGGAAGCCACGTAAGTGCATCCCCAAATCATCAGACACTGCGAAAGACCGACATTGAGTCACGCTTCAACATCGCCGCCTTTGGAGTACTTGGGTATGAGCTGGACCTGACCAAACTCAACCACCAGCAAAAGGACGCCATTAAGGCCCAGATAAGTTTCTACAAGGGACACCGCTCCCTGTTGCAGTTCGGAACCTTTACCCGTGTCAAACTAGCCAACAGCAGTTCAAACCAGGTCATCTGGGCAGTTGCAAGCAGGGACAAGAGCGAACTTCTGGTGCTGTTCGCACAGAAGCTCAACCAGAGCAACCCCGGCAGTGACAAACTGAGGATCGAAGCTGTCGACCTGAAGGCAACCTACGAAATATTCCCCCGCCAGCAGAAGATCGACATCAAGACCTTTGGAGACCTAGTCAACCGCATCAGCCCCGTCGCCATCACAGAAGGGGGCCTCGCCCAGAATACACTGAGCAAAGCCCTCTCCTTGGACAGTGAAGTCGAACACTACCGAGTCAGTGGGGAGCTACTAGCCCATGCGGGCATCATGCTGAACCAACAGTTCGGAGGAACCGGCTATGACGGGGAGACCCGAGTACTGGGTGACTTTGGCAGCCGGATATATGTCTGCAAGAAGATCGACTAGAAATCAAGCAAAGCTGATATATCTTCCTCACTGACAGGCTTCCTGTAGTTCTGACGAACAAACTTCAGATGATCCAACCTTCCATAGAGGATGGCACCGATTAGTTTGCCGTCCTTGAGGAAGTACGCCTCATACCTATCATCACTCTCCTTACTCAAAGGGTTACCGGTGACATCCCCTACACTTATTACCTGAAGGTCATCATCCTTGAAACGGGTGAAAAGCACAGGCTCCTGATAACTCTTATCCTCTCCTGTAAGGTTTGCTATCACCGTCTCGGCCATAGCAAGGGCAACAGGCACTATGCCTGGGATCTGGTTTTCATATTCGGCACAATCCCCTATGGCGTAGATATGCTCGTCACTTGTCCTGAGGTACTCATCGACGAGCACACCCCGCCGTATCTTCAACCCTGCTTCCTTGGCCAGGGTAGTCTCTGGCGATACCCCAAGGGAGAGGATGAGGGTCCTGCAAGGGATCTCATCAGAACCCTCCACCTCCAGTGCCACCAGCTTCTCCCAACTGTCCAGCCTCTTACCTATGGTCCTGACCCCTTCCCTGATAGTCACCCCTTCTTTCTCTAACCTAGTCTTGAGCATCGTTGCAGCCTTACTGTCCAGCTGTCTTACCAAGATCCTATCGGCAGCTTCACAGACTGTAACATCAAAGCCTTTCTTTTTGAGGCTCAGGGCAGTCTCAAGTCCAAGCAATCCCCCACCAAGCACAACCACAGGACTGCGCAGAGTATCGCCGATAAGAAGGGCATCATAGAAGGTGCGTAGGGTGCACACCCCGTCAATATTGGAGAATATATCAAGGGTGCGCGAGCGGCTCCCTGTAGCGATGATAAGCTTGTCATAGGAGTAGCGCTCGCCATCCTTTGTCTCGACCTGTTTCTCTTCTGGGAAGATGGCGGTAACCGGCTTCTTCACCAGATAGGAAGGATCATTGGCACTTATCAGGTGAGAGAGCGCTTCCTTGTCGTAGAGCGAGTGCGGCAACATGATCCTGCTGTAGAAGCCATAGGGCTCCTCAGCGAAAAGAGTCACCCCAATACCTTTATTTGAAAGTTTCTGGGCTACCGTAGCTCCGGCAACTCCATTTCCTATTATTACTATATGCATACTATACTACCTCTTATTTCTACCCTAAAGCTAATGAAAATAGCTCTGGCTGTCTGCTTTGGAAGAGGGCCAGAGCTACAAATAGGTAAAAAAAGAGCGATTCAAAAGACACCGACAACAGAACTCCTCTAGAAACAAGGCTATGAGCCTTCTTTTAAGATTCTGTTAAATAATTTCAGGGCGTATGTACAGAAGTCCCGAAAAGACTACTGAGATAGTGTGGTTTGTTCAGACAAAGAGAATTGTGTATCAAGGAGCGAACGGAAAAGTAAAATATTCAGAATTATGCGGCTTGATTGTATCAGGACTCCATAGTATCATTGTGGTAACATAAAGGAGGGAAAAATGGCTACAAGTTCGTTTGATAGAGTTGCTGTTGTTAATACCATTCAAGGTCAAAAAGCTATGCGTGAGTTGCTTACTCAACGCACAGGCAAGGCTAAATCCATGGCTTCATCCCTTGGTGAAATACGGAAAGCAACAAAAGAAGATATAGAAAAATTTATGAAAGCTGGAAATAAGTGATACTTCTTCCTTTGATAGATATCCTTGAACAGTACAGCGTTCAAGAAGTGGAGAATAGACTCTCCACTTTTTTTTGTGCTAAGAACAAAGATATTGAAGAATTTCTTCATACAAAAGCTGTGCCCTATGAAAAAGCATCAAATGCAAAAACATACCTTATCATAAATGATACTGGCGAGATTGCGACCTTTTTCTCAATAGCATTAGGAATAATCGATATTAAAGATTTGCAATCAACAACCCAATGCAAGAAAATTAGAGGTTATGGTAGAACCAAAGCAGAGTATATACCGTGCTATTTATTGGGGCAGGTAGGCCGTAATGATAATTTTTCCAAAAGCGATATCTCTCTCACGCATATCCTAGAATTTATTATGAAAATTATAACAGAAGTGATGATGAAGGTTGGGGGCAGAATCCTATACCTAGAATGTGATAATTCCTTGGTTCCTCTCTATATTAAACACGGTTTCAAGGAAATCGGACAGAGAGATGAATACAAAATTATGGGCTTTAGCTTACTGTAGTTCGACTGCAAAAATTTTTTGTAGGTAATGCTGGCATGATGACCGATGACAGCGAACCGCACAGAGCATCCGCACATGGTGGAATGAAATGGGTTGTCTCAAGTATTATGATGCTACCAAGCTCTATATCACCGGCGACGGTGGTAGTAGCAATGGCAGCAGAAACAAGCTCTGGAAGAAATCATTGTAGGAATTTTCCAATGAGATAGGGCTGGAGATACACGTCTCCCACTCCCTCCAGGGACCTTCAAGTGGAATAAAATCGAGCACCGTATGTTTAGCCAAATAAACAAAAATTGCATGGAGCGTCCCTTGGAGTCCCTTGCTATCATCTTCAGTCTGATAGGCTCGACGACAAACAAAGGTGGTCTGAAAGTGAAATGCGGGCATGAGTTCCATGAGGCGTGGAATTATTGTATATCGCCATCAGAAACTTTCGCTTAGTTAATTTTCTGACAGACCCTTAGCCTTCTCTGATACCCATATTTCCCTCTCTTGCCCCAAAGCGCTTCTTAGCGGTAGTATGCTCACCATGGAAACACAACTCATCTATATCCAGGAGAGCGTAGCGGCGAAGGGAGAAAACCAACCTTTTCTTCTCCAATGCCAAGCTGTACGCAGGGCTGTCTTTGTCGAAGGTCAGGGGGTCGATGAAATAATTGACTTTGACGGCAAGGACCAAACGTGTGCCCACCTTCTGCTCACCCTCGATGAAGAGGCAGCGGGAACCTTGAGAATCCGAAGGACCGAAGAGGGAATCAAGCTAGAACGCATCGCTGTCCTGGAAAACCATAGGGGGAAGCAGCTTGGAAAGCTGCTGGTAGAAACGGCCTTAGCTCTTGTTTCGGGTAGGATATACATTCATGCCCAGACAAACAGCAAGGATTTTTACCACAAGGTTGGCTTTATCATAGAGGACCCCACAGTCTACTATGAAGCCAACATACCCCACGTCACTATGATCTGGCCAAAAGGCCAAGGAGTCTTGCCTTGCACCATAACAACACTATAGTAATTGCAGGAGCGGGGGTATTCGGCACAGCCATGGCCGAACGCCTCTCCTGGAACCGGAACAATACCGTCATTCTCTGGAGCATCGAGGAGGATGTGGTACTGGATATCAATCGTAACCACCGCAACACCAAGTATTTCCCCACTCACTTCCTCAATACCAGCGTCAGGGCGACAGGGGACAAGACAATATTCAGTTCTGCCGACTGCATCCTGTTGGTCATCCCCTCCAAGGCGATCGTCTCATTCACTGAGGAGATCAAAGCCATGACCAAAGAGGACTGCATGGTCATCAACCTTGCAAAGGGAATGAGTGAGGAGGGCGCCTTCATTACCGAGCAGATCCCCTTCACCAGGACTGCCAGCATGAAGGGACCTACCTTTGCCATAGAGGTGCTCCATGGCCTGCCCTCCTCCTTTACCTTTGGGGGAAAAAGGGAGGACTACCTCGACTTCAAGAATTTCATCCTGCCTGAGACCGGCCTCTACCTGGACTATACCCAGGACATCCGTTCAGTAGAACTGATGAGCATCCTGAAAAACATGTATGCCATCGCCATAGGCTTGGTATCAGGGCGGTTCAATTCGCCCAATGTCGACTTTCTCATCTACACCAAAGCTGTCAACGAGATGAGGCGCTTTCTCTCCCTCTTCGAGTGTGAGACAGAGACCATATTCCGCTACTGCGGTATTGGGGATCTGGGTCTGACCAGTCTCAACGACCTTTCGCGTAACCGCACCTTGGGCCTCTTGATGGGCAAGGGGTTCTCCATGGAAAGTGGGGACAAGTCAGCGACAGTCATAGAAGGAAGCAGGACAGTCAAGCTTATGGGTGAGATGACACGTGAAAAAGAGGTCAGTGAGCAATTCCCCCTTGTCCAAGCCCTCTACCGCCTGATGTATGAGGGAGAGACCCTCAACGAGTACATGCAGGCAGCCTTCAGCTAAGCGGGAAAAAGTATCCTCCTTGTCTAAAAAGGCTACACGCTATGATTATTTTACAGTATATTATCAATAGGAGTTATCATGCGACTTGCACAGAAACTAATAATTCTACTTTTTGTAATGCTGGTGATTATCAGCGACTCCTTTGTTGCGGCAACTTTGGAAGCAAGATATATAGAAGAACTCGATACCACCATACAAAACAGCACACAGTATGGGATACAAGACTCTGGGTTCGATGTCGCCTTGCATGTAGGTACCTTGACCATTGATGCAGTGGGAGGTGGCTCAACACTCTCCTTGTTCGCCCTCCTTGTTCGCCCTCCGGCTCAACCGAAGCGGCAACTTTGATGGGGGCGGGCCCTATGATCTTGAAAGCACTAAGAAAGTAAACGGCAAGAAGAAGTTCAAAGCCCAACTCGTTGCCAAGGTTTCCTTTGGCTCTACACCCCGAGTCCTCACCATCAATAAAAGTGCCGGTGATGATGCTCTCTTAGGGTTTTGGGATTTTCTATCAGTGAGATATCCGATTACAATTGAATTCTACCTTGGCATAGACAAAATTAAAAATGCTGGACAAACCAGCGGAACCGGCTTTCAGTTCGAGGATGACTCAGGACCAAATCTAGGGAATTTCACCCTTATGGGCCTTTCTGGTTCATGGTGGGGTTCTGAAGAGACCATCCCCTTTGGAGCAAGCACCTCCCCTACACCCTTCTTCACCACAAACTATAACGAGGACTCTTCATACTATCTCAATGGCAATTTGATAGATACTACGGTGTATGTTTCACTCTCCATCGAACAGGAGGAATATGAGAAATCCATCAACCTGATCGATGCTTCTGGAACATTGAGAGCCAAGGTGGGACAAACAAGAATCACCCTAGAGGGTCATGAGCAGGGTAGCACCCAGGGTGTTAGCATAACCTTCACCGATGGAAACGGAAGCACAAACACCGACTTCCGCCTCAGGCACAACGAAATAGCTTCCTTCATTCCCTTCTCCCTCTATCTGGGAGGGGTGAAAGTGAATAATGCGGTACCCATCACCTGGCCCAATCTGGTCTATGGCGACACCAACCTCAAGGATTTGGAGGTTGGAGGGATAAACCACCAGAATGCAACGTCCAAGATGGGAGGAGAGTATTCAGATACTATCACAGTATACATCATACCACTTGATACGAATCTGATAGGACTGTAAAACTACTTGGTATTGTTATCTCTGCATTAGACAAAATATCTAATTTAGTATATCATTATATAATGAAAATGATTAAAACAAATCAAATTCTCACACGCACTATGTTTATAGCGTCAGTGATATTATTTGTCATTATCTCTCCTCTCGTTGCTGCAGAGTTACAGGCTACCTATGAAGAGGAAAGCAATCCCACCATTCAGAATAATAGCGCTTTTGGACTCGTCTATAATAGAAACAAGTATGATGTTGCTTTTAGGATAGGCACCTTGAGTATTATATCTGTAGGTAGTGGCGATCCTCCAGAATTGGAAGAACTGGAACTTAACAGAAATGGGTTTGGTCATAAAGACAAAAGCAAGTTGTTGACTACCGAAAAGATCAATGGAAAAGATGAATTCAAAGCGGTGCTTGTTGCCAGGATATCCTACTGCAACGGGTCTAAAACCAGAGTCATGACCATCGAAGACGATGATGATGAACTCCTAGATGAGGATGATGTTGAATCCTGCACAAACCCCTACCCCATAACAATAGAGTTCTTCATGGTGATCAAGCACATCCCCGATGCAGCCCTAGCTGAAGGAATCGGGTTCCAGTTCAAACAAAACAACGGGCCAGGTAATTTTCAGATTGAATTTGAGGGGGAGTCTGGAGGTTCAAGTGTCGATTTATTTTTTCCTATCAATGATGAGACTAGCTTTCCTCCTTTCTTACCACCTGATTATACTGATGGATCGGGATCAAGCTTCATTAACATCGAGGAGATCGACACAACCTGGGATGCCTCCCTCTCTATTGATCAGACCACTACAGGGACGGTATTCGATGTTGTTACCCAATTAGGGACGAGCAGTGGTGCCAAGGTAGGTGTTGCAAAGCTTGTCCTTTATGGCTATCAAGGCCATCCTGAATACAGTGTCCATATAACATTCGAAGATGATTACAAGGGGATAGGAGACAATAGCTTCAATCTCAAGCACACACAACTGAACGTCTACATACCCTTTACCCTCTTTTTAGCAGGAGAAGAAGTTACTAATGGTCAGTCACTTATATGGTCAGGGCTTGGCTTTGCTCCCCAACTAAATCATATAGACCTCTATGTTAAGGTAAACAGCTACATTGCAGCATCCAAGGTTGCAGGAGAGTATTCTGACACTATAACAGCAACTATCTCCCCCATAGAAACTCTCTAGTCTGGTCAGTTCATTAGCTACCCATCCAAAAACTGGAGATGGTGACTATGCAGGATTAACTTTTTAGGTTTTGCAAGCATGAATATTTTGGTGCATACGTACCCTTCAACACGTATGATCCAACATCCGATATCAAGTGTTTCTTCACCTGAGAGGAGAAACTCCATTAGGCTCTTTCTTCCAAACCATTTGCAACAAGAGTAAGATCCGTGTCAAAAAATACTTTCCCAGGACCAAGCACATCCAGCTTTTCTGGGTGTCTGATGCAGCAAGGACCTGTTACTTTTCGCATGAACATTTTGGTTCTTATAAATGAGAAAGATACCTTACTCTGCAACTGAATTGAGAAGAAAAGGTTCAAGTCAAAGATATTTGTCCCTGCTTCTAGCTTTAGGCCCTACATAGCGAGAAATCTGTTTCTTCCGAATCAGCATAAGACATTTCTTGTCCTAAACCAGTCAGTCTCTACCCACCAAAAAATCAATTCTCGGAGCCAAAAAAACTCCCTCAAGCTTGCACCCTTGGGGGAGTTCCGCATTAATGCGGGCAATGTGTCCTGTTGTTACCTCTGGGAAGAGGGGGAAAAAAACAAACAGGCACATACTGTGGATGTATTGATGACATAAGTCGATCTCTCCACATGTTCGGACAAGAACACTATACCAGCTATTGTATCTTTTGTTAAGTCTTTTATCAAAATATTATCAAAATCATGCATAATCAATGATTACCAAAATTTGTCTTATATATCTCTCAACTACCTATACATTTCCAAAAGTAGGGAAATTGTTGACCTCACAGTCATAGTACCAGCTGGAATCTCCGTAGCCATGTCATATGCTTCATTGCTTGCCATCATTTTCATTGTCCGATTTTCATAAGGGCTGGCAATAGAAGACTCGCTGATGGTAATCGGCTCACCTACCTGCATGTTCGCGCTCTTTGCATAGACTTCAGCCTTTGCCAAAGCGGCGGCAATTGCTTTCTGTCTGGCTTCGATTAGGGCCTCACTCTTATCCTCCTTATCAAGACGAACAGAGTTAAGGGAGATGCCGCTGATCTCACCAAGCTTGTCTATCACAAGACCAAGGCTGGAGAGATCACATACAATGACGGCAAGGCCCTGACTCGCTACCTGCCCTTCCAGATGCTGTGTGTTGTCGACCCACTTGTAAGAGGGGCGCAAGTTTAGCTCTCTGGTTTTGATATCCTTGTCTTCGATCTGGCTGGAACGCAGAACCTTCAGAATTGAGGACATCTTCCCATTTGCTAAGGCTTGAGCCTCTTTGGTGGTCTTTCCCAACTCACTTACCTGGATATTAAAGGAAGCGACATCAGCTGTAAGCTCTACCTCTCCACTGCCTGAGACCTCGATGGTCCGTACGATCTCCTTGGTTGCCATGCAAGAGGAAAGAAGAGCAACCAAGGCCAGTGAAAGGACGAGAATTGCTATACGTTTGATTTTCATATGATCTCCCGAGTTTTTCTATATTTTCTGTTTTTCTTGTTTTGTTGGGTTCTTATTTCTGCTGAATGGTAGTTACCAACTCAGGCCTCTTATGCGCTTCCCTGAGGAAGAACCCCAAAGCCATCATCATAATCCCATTGTCATAGATTCCTGTTCCCATGGATGCTATCACCTCTTCCACAGGAACTGAGAAGACATCGAGCTGTTCGTTAGCATCAAGGTTCTGCGAAGCTACATGGCGTACCCCTTCCACCAGGTAAAAGTTGGAACGGTTGTTCATGAAAGCTGAGTTAGGACTCACATTGCCTAGCAGGTGGGTCTTTTCCGCCTCAAGGCCTGTCTCTTCAATCAGTTCACGCAAGCCTGCAAGCATAGGATCCTCGTCCTTCTCCACCACTCCTGCAGGAAATTCGCGCGTTACAGTGGAGGAGCCGTGGCGGAACTGGTCGACCATGACAAACATGGGCGTCCCGTCTTCACTACGATACCAGGGAAGCACGGTAACCCAGTTGGGGCTATCCACTTCAATGAAGGTGGAGGCCCTTCCATCGGTAGAAGTGCGCACAACGGTACAGACATCAAAGATAGGTCCCTTGAATACCCTTTCCCGCGTGCCGGACTTCCACATAAGATGACTCATTTCCCCACTATCTTCATTGAATGGATTAAACATATGCCTTACTCCTTATCTGAACAGCCATCTGCAAACTCGGTCGTCCGAGAAGAGGAACAAGCCGTACCGCCATTGATCAGGGCGGCAATCTCCTTGATAGCCTTCGAGGAAGGGCTGTCAGGCTGGAGTGAAAGATAACTCTTACCAGCGTCTTCAGCTTCCATCAGAGAAACTTCCAAGGGAATCCTACCAAGATAGGGAGCGCCCATATCCAGGGCCATCTTTTTGCCTCCACCAATGCCGAAGAGCGGAAGCTCAGTCTTGCAGTTGGGGCATATCAGACCGCTCATATTCTCTACCACACCCAAGATGGCAACGCCCATCTTGCGGGAGAAGTTCACCGAACGGCGGGCATCAAGGATGGCAACCTCCTGAGGGGTGGTCACTATGATCGTGCCGGTAAGCTCGGGAATGTTCTGGCATACTGTCAGCTGCTCATCTCCAGTTCCTGGAGGTGAGTCGATAAGCAGGTAGTCAAGTTCACCCCACTCTGCCTGGGCGAGGAACTGACGGATGGCTACCGTCTTCAAGGGACCACGCCATACTATGGGGGCATCAGCCTCGGTGATGGCAAAGGCAAGGCTCATGACCTTCAAGTTTTTCCTAGCCTCGACAGGGAAGAAGGTTTCCCCACCACCGTCGGGCTGCAGGATTCCTGCTTCGCAGCCAAGCATCTTCGCTACGTTGGGACCATGCAGGTCGGTATCGAGGATTCCGACCGTACAGCCGCTGTCAACAAGGGCATTGGCCAAATTAATGGTGACCGTGGTCTTACCCACTCCACCTTTTCCACTCATTATCAGGATTTTTCTCCCGATCTTATCCATATGTGTTCGTATTGCCTTGTCTTCGGCGATACGCTTTGCAGAATCTACTCCATCAGACATCTGATTCAACTCTCCTTGGGATATATACATCCTCTGAAAAGATACGACAAAGAAGTGAAAGAAACAAGGGAGAAGAACATTTTCTTCAGTAGAGAATCATCACAGAGAGCCAGTTTTTAACAATTCAGACAAAAAAGTGACACAAAGCTCAAGGATAGAACAATCTCTTCTTCTCTTGAATCTCCTGTTTGCCCAAACAATAGAATAACTCCTTGCCATTGAACTATCTGAGTGCAATGGGTACATCAATTTTGCTAGCATGTACTTAGGAGATTCAATTTATCTGCAACAGAGTGCAACATATGTGTTGCGTCTTTAGTAATTATGTATCCTGTCATTACTTGAAACAAGATAAGGAAATCCTATATACTGAGAATCGGTGAATTTTCGTAGTCTTAGGCTATGACCACTATAAAACTATTAGGAGTTCGTATGGTATTCTTAACGCAACTACCAAAAGAACAACTCATTGCCCAGCTGAACAACGGTGTAATACTTATGTTACTCGGCATCGGCACTGTGTTCGTGTTTCTTACGTTGCTGGTATTTTTGACAAAAGGCCTCAGTGCCGTTGTTGGGAAATTCTTTCCTCAAAAAAGCCCAGCCGTCGTACAACGTCCCGCATCAGCAGTAGCCGTAGGCACTGGATCCGATGCAGAGATCGCTGCAGCCATTGTGGCCGCATTCGTTAAATCAAAAGAATAAGTAACCACCGGAGGTCATTCTCAAATGAAAAAGCCAGTCAAATTCATGTGCACCGCTTT
>CAYXYD010000045.1:0-10025 GCA_964469205.1 uncultured Sphaerochaeta sp.
GAACTCCAAGGGGAAATTCGTCGACTGTTCCTTCAGTACACGTGAGTCTGAACCAAACTTGATCCCACACCCCTTGATGATCGCCAAGGACTTCTCACTCAATCGCCCACTTTTCTGAATTGCTATGCGTAACACCTGCTCCATTTTTTTCTCCTAGAAAAAATCAATAAAAAAGCCCCCGCGACATGCGGAGGTCTGTATATAGGTAACAGCGCCCACCTGTCTAAGGTCGGATAATCATATGATGATGATGGATGCTGTAATGCTTCTTGTTCATAGCAGAACCATAATGCCAGAAGAGGTAACAAGTCAAGACCTATTCAACAGAGGTGCATACTTATTCATTGGATATGCATGCATTATATTCCCTATCCAATCCTCTCTATCGTTTCAAACACCCATGCTATTCATATTTGGTCATAAAAACTACATGGTATTTATGACCAAATATCTAGAGATTTTGATGAATAGATTAGAAAACCAATCTACTTTCTTAAGGAGTGTAAGAAAGACCCGCAAAAAGGATACTAATACATGCGAGTAAATACTTAATCGTTTTTACACAGAATATGTTTATTAATATCATTTTATCATAATACAAGCAATATGTAACCGTTTTAGTTGACAAAGCCTATAATCAACCCTATATTTGAGGTGAAATACTCATTTTAAAGGGACCTTATGGAACTAAAAACGATTGATACTCGACCTGCTGGATATTCCTACTTACTAGGAAAGTATGCTCTTACTGGCATACCCAATTGGCACAGGTCGTCGGTATCCACTACAAGCTCTCACTCTTCAAACATACAAGAAGGGATTGTTGTTGAGGTCTTCAGAAGCCAATACTGGCCAGGGGAAACTGCCTGTGACCATCTTCAGTTTGCCTTGAAGTATGATGGGGTCAACTTGGGACTGCTTTCTGCTATCTTTGCTCATATACCCCAGCAAGAACTTACCGAGTACATACTGACAAGACCAACAGGAAAGTACGGTCGAAGAATTTGGTTTTTCTATGAATTTCTGACAGGCAAACAACTCCCTATCGAAGATCTTACACCAGGTAGCTATATCAATCTCCTGGATGAAAAATCCTATTATGCCGTCCAGATAGGTGACAGATCCTCCCGCCAACGTATCGTTAACAACCTTCTCGGACCTCGGGCTTTCTGCCCTATCATCAGAAAGACTGAGAAACTCTCTAAACTTGATGCGTTTGATTTACGAAAAAGGAGTGAGGAAGTTGTCAGCTCATATCCAAAGGAACTACTTCGTCGTGCGCTCAGTTTCCTGTACAAGGAAGAGACAAAATCATCCTTTGCAATTGAGCACATACATCCCAATACATCCCGTACTGAAAAATTCATAGCTTTGCTAGAACTTGCCGAAAAAGAAGACTTCTGTGAAAAAGAAAAACTGATAGAACTTCAAAATCTGATCGTTGATCCACGATTCCAAGATAGTGAGTATCGAAAGAGTCAGAATTACGTCGGACAAACAGTAGGGTATCAGAAGGAGATCATACATTTCATCTCTCCAAAACCTGGGGACCTTTCCTTTCTTATGGCAGGCCTGATAGAGTCCCACAAGCGAATGAAAAAAGGAAATGTTTCTCCGATCATCCATGCAGTGGCAATCGCATACGGGTTTGTATTCCTACACCCGTTTGAAGATGGTAACGGACGAATCCATCGGTTCTTGCTACACAACATCCTTTCGTTACGGAATATGACCCCGCAAGGGATCATGTTCCCAATTTCGGCCGTCATGCTCAAAAACTCAGTGGCATACGATACTTCACTAGAAGCATTCTCAAAGCCTCTGTTGCAACAAATTGATTATCATCTTGGTGATATTGGACAAATGACTATCGAAGACGAAACTTCCTTCTTATACCAATATATCGATATGACTTCCCAGGCAGAAGCTTTGGCCCAATTTGTAGAGAGGACCATTGAAAAAGAACTGGTGGAAGAGCTTACCTTCCTATCCAACTATGACAAGACGAAGAAGGCCATACAGCATATCATCGATATGCCCGACCGCCTGATCGACCTATTCATCCAGATGTGTCTGCAGAACAACGCTCGCCTTTCAGAGAAGAAAAGGACTGCGTATTTTGATTTCCTGACCAGTGAAGAACTGGCTGCCATTGAGCAGGCTGTTAAAGATGGCTATAGCACTCAAACTTGAATACCCTGAAGTTTGGTCCATAGTATCGTCGTTTTTATGTGACGTATTTGTATACACCAATTAGCATGTTTTGCGTTTTCGCTACGACCTCTCAATAAATGCTTCTAATTATAAATGATAAAAAAAATTAAAATTGGTATCCCTTTAACTCAGCCTTAGCTTCAAGACTGTAAAACGCAATCAAAGGCGTTATAAGGAGTGAACCCAAGAGCATATCCAACATCAAAGAGACTCATTTCCCTTTTGTTTTTGTCCTTTACTGTAGAAAAGATGTTCATAGATATATCGTATCTCCAGCTCATGCACTTAAACATCATTTCCTTTGCGGAGTTAAAGGGATAGCCATCAAAATTAATCTACCTATAACTAAGAAAATACCTGTGCTGAGTCATGTGATTCCCCTAGTATCTCTCACCATCTTTCTTATGCTCTCTTTGGTATACTCTTTTTTGTAAAATCATTAGCAAACAGAAGAGGGAGCTGCAAGCAGCTCCCCATCCAATCTAATTCATATACTGTTTTAAGTTTCCAGTTTTCAGTTTCTTTTTTTGTAATCTGTATTCTAGCTACTAGTCTCAGCCATCACCAGATCGAGGTCGATCTCACAAGCAACAGTCGGCATGTCACTGCCCCAGTTCTCCAATACCTTGGGATGTATCTCACCAAATACACCAACCTTAGTCTCACCCAGCATGACAGCAGCACAACGTCCTTCTATGAAACGGGTGTCGCCTTCAAGGGAAGAGAGGCTATACTCCTTACCCAGGAAATACATCAGTGTATTGACCAGGGAAGAGACCTCATTGAAGCCCATGACACTGTCAGAACTCAAGAAGCCAAGGTTGTTCCGGGTGGTGGTGCCACTGTTATCCGTATCATCCAGGAAGGCTACCTTACCCACTTCAAAAATCTTATGGGGGAAGGGAGCATGACCTGAGACACTTTCACTCTCCATCAAGGAGGGAATGATCGAAGGGCGAACCATCTCATAGTTCTCGCTCATCGGATTGGATATGGCAATGTACTGTTTCCCATCGACTTCCATATTGGTCGCATACTCGCGTCTCGATCCCAGGTAGTTGTAGACCATCTCCTGGAAGCCAAGGCCAACCATGATGTCCTTGACCTTACGCCCCATCTCCTCTGCCACTGTAAGACGCCCCACAGTAAAGTCCTGAGGCATTTCAGGCTCAAAGTTACCCAGACCGTATCCGATCATGATATCCTCAACCAAGTCTGCAGGATGGAGAAAGTCGTTGCGGAATTCAGGCACTGTTGCATAGATGGTATCGTCAGAGTAGAAAGCATATATTCCCATCTTCTTCAACGCGGCCACAGCCTCTTCTCCAGTCATCTTCTCACCCAAGGTCTTGTGAACCAGAGCGAGGGGACAGGATGTAGGCTCCTGGAAATAGTAGGGAACCGTAATCTCCTTACCGTACTGGGTCTCTTCAGGGAAGACAACCTTTACCGGAAGGATTTCAAAGCCCAAGTCGCTCATATCACATGCCATGATGGATGCTGCGAGCAGCATATCAGGCAGGTCAGTTCCAGAGAGTTCGAGGAAGAGCTCACTATCACCTACTTCAACAGCACCAATTCTTGCGCTGTTGATAACAGGGGGAAAGGAGAGCGTTTCGCCATTGTCATCGGTGATGTAAGGAAACAGGGGACTGTTTGCTACGATGGGACCGTACTCCTTGCCCTTGGGGTGCACTTTACAGATATCCCTAAGGGTAAGCTTCTCACTCATCCCCAAGGGGACAAAACTGGTCTTATCAGGGTCGACACCCTTGTAGTGGACAGGATACTTGATCAGGGAGGAGCGATAGATACCCATCGCTATGGTCTTGCGCTTGCGTCCGAAGTTAGAGCACAGCTTCTCCTGGCTTTGGATCAGAGCCTCAAGGTCATGCTCGTCGATAGTGTGTCCCTTTGCAGCAAAGGCAATGCCATAGGGCCTCACAGTTGAGACAGAACTATGGACATGCAGGACCCGACCCTCGTGGTCGAAGGTCTCTTCCTTTGTCGAACAGAAATCATAGACAGGGGCCTCGACACCCCAGTACGCCTTCAAGAGGCGTGCAACACCCGCAGCTGACCAGAGGTCAGGGCGGTTTGTGTCATTGAGCTCAATCTTGAGAAGGTCATCCTCATGGCCATCAAGTTCGGCCTTGGCAACAGGAAGAATCTCTTCCAGCTGACTGTCGGTGAGGGTTTTTCCCAATAAGCCGTAGAACAGCTTTTCTGAAGTTTCAATCTTAGGCATTAGTTTCCCCTCCTAGTACGAACACTCTCGATGTTCGGAGTAAAGAGTTCGCGCAGGTCATTCAGACCGAGGTGCATCAGGGCCATGCGGTCAATTCCCAGACCCCAGGCAAGAACCGGCACATCGATTCCCAGTGCCTTGGTCACCTCAGGACGGAAGATTCCGCTTCCACCAAGCTCGAACCACCCAAGTACCGGGTGCTTGATATGCACCTCGATGGAGGGTTCGGTGAAGGGGAAGTAGCCCGGGACATACCTGACCTCTTCGGCTCCTGCGATCTCTTCGGCAAACATCTTCAAAAGGCCCAGCAGGGTCTTCAGATTTACATCATCACCGAGGACGATGCCCTCAGTCTGATAGAAGTCCGCACCATGGGTAGCATCAACCTGGTCATAACGGAAACAACGGGCTACGCCGAAGTACTTTCCGGGGACCTTTGCATTGGTAAGCTGCTTTGCAGAGAGAACCGTGCCCTGGCTTCTGAGAACCTGGCGACGGGTAAACTCATGGTCAAAGGAGTAGCGCCAGCCACGACTTCCGGTATTCCAACCATCTTCGTGGGTCTGGGCAACCTGGCTGAGCCAAGGCTCTTCGATCTTCTTGCAGTGTTGGGGTTCCTTCACATAGTAGACATCATGGATATCACGGGCACTGTGGAACTGTGGCATAAACAGAGCATCACCATTCCAGAACTCGTTCTCTACCAAAGGACCGTCGAACTCTTCAAAGCCGAGGGCGCAAAGCTTGTCCTTGACCCACTGCAAATAGTTTCCGTAGGGGTTGTGACGACCGGGGATGAGCCTCGATGTCGGGGCATTGAGCCCGTAAGGGCGGAATGTCCCTGTTTTCCAGCTACCACTTGAAAGCATCTCAGCGGTGACGGAGCCCAGCTCCTCACCGGTGATGTTCTTTTCAAAGATAGCCTTGCGGGCGAGCTCCCCATCATCAGTAAGTCGGAAGACAAGGTCTTCACGCTCTATCATCTTGAAGGGGGAGTTTGCAGCACCCCGCTTCTTGGAAATCTTATTCATTGCCTGCTTCTCGTCAGCCAATAGCGATGCCTCAGCTATCTCGCCATCGAGACCTTTGGTAAGCAAGGTAGCGGCAACTTCTATCTCCAAGGGGAGAAAATCATTTTTTCGGGTAGCCTTGTTCTCTTCGTTCATAAAGACAACATCGGACTTTGAGAGCTGTCCAAAAGCAGAGCCTATCTCGCTTCTCTCCAGCTTAAGCTCTTCGGCTATCTCAGGAAGGGACTTGGGACCATTGGCAAGAAGACCAAAAATGCGCTGGGCAGGAGTGCCCTTCGCCTGTTGTTCCTTTCCGAAGTCTGTAAGTTCATAGAACACACCTTTGGTGCGGCTTGTTTCGATCAGGTACCCCTTGGCACTCAACCAGCTGAAAGCCTGGTTGCACTGCCCTACTTTGTAGCCAAGCTCCTCAACAATACCGTTCCCTGTGATATTCTGACCGAGGGAAACGTGTCTGAGGAGGCGGACTTCCAGGGGATGTAAGTTCTTTACATCGATATCCATGCTGTTTTTACTCCTGTAAACCAACGCCGCAATGATTGCGGCGAAGTTGCCACCATTCTAGCGGCTACAGGGAAAAATGAAAAGGCTCTACAGGGCGGAAAAGCCGGCGAACCGCAGTTACGACCTCTTCTTTTGTGGGAACAACCTGTTTTTCCAGCTCAGGGGAGAAGGGAACAGGGCTCTCCTTGCCACAGAGGCGCACAGGTGGTGCAACCAGGGAGGTGAAGCTCGATTCATCGGAGGTGACCAAAGAGACCACTTCCGCTCCATATCCCCCTGCCTCAGGACTGTCATGCACAACAAGCAATCGCCCGGTCTTCTGCACCGAACGGAGGATGGTCTCCCTGTCCATGGGCTTGATGGTTGCCAGGTCTATGACCTCAACCTCTATCTCATCCTGGGCGCTGAGGGTGGTGGCTGCATCGAGGCAGGTCATCACTGCATGGCTGTATGAGACGATGGTAACGTGGGTGCCCCGTTTCTTCACTACAGCCTTGCCCAGTGGCATAACGTAGTTCTCATCGCCTACAGGACCGAGGTTGTTGTACAGGTGCTTGTTCTCAAAATAGAGCACAGGGTTGTTGCTACGGATGGCACTCTTGAGCAGGGCCTTTGCATCGCCGGGGCAAGAGGGAGCGACTATGATGAGACCCGGGACATTACCAAACATAGCCTCAAGGCTCTGGGTATGTTGCGCCCCATGACCGGTTCCGCTACCTATGGGCGAGCGCAGCACCATTGGGCAGGAGAGCTGGCCTGCACTCATGAAGCGGGCCTTTGCAGCATGATTTATGATGGGATCACTGGCAAGGGTTGAGAAGTCACCGTACATGATCTCCACTATAGGACGTATGCCAAGCATGGCCGCCCCTACAGCCAGGCCTGTAAAGGCCTCTTCACTGACGGGGGTCTCATGCAGTTGGATAGGATGTTTTTCATAGAGGGAGCCGGTGACCTTGAAGCATCCGCCATACTGGCCGATGTCCTCTCCGATGAGATGCACTGCGCTATCGCGCGTCATCTCCTCGTCCAAGGCTTCGCGGATAGCCTCCCTGTAGCTTGTCCTTCGGGTCATCTTCCCGTTTGAGACATACGGCTCAAGCTCATCCTCAAGGGCAAAGAGATACCCCATAGCCTGCTCGAGGGAAAGCACTGAAGAACGAAGAGACAAGGAGGCCACGGCGGCCTCGTCAACCTTTGTCCTTGCATCAAGGATGATGGAGGCGACATCCTCTTCGGTGAAGAGGGTGCTCGCTACCATTACCTGGCTGAAGAGCTTTATGGGATCTTTCTGAAGCCAGAGGGACTCCTCCTCTCGGCTCCTATAGACACAGCTGTCACTTTTTGAGTGGCCACAGAGGCGGTAGGTCTTTAATTCAAGAAAATAGGGGCGCCCAGTCTTTCTTATCTGGTCGACAGCCTTCTTAGAGGCCTTGTAGACAGCCTGTACATCATTGCCATCGACGACGGCATAGTCGATATTATAGCCTTCTGAGCGTTTGGCGATGGTATTTGTACTGACCATCCTATCGCTTGCCGCACTCATACCATAGCCGTTGTTCTCACAGAAGAAAAGCAAAGGTAACGACCACACTGATGCGAGGTTCATGCACTCATGGATTGCACCGCGGCTGGTTGCTCCATCACCAAAGATGGCTACGCTTATGGCTTCACTTTCTTGTTGTTTGAGGGCGAAGGCAAGGCCGGTAGCAAGGTTGACACCGCTACCCACCACCGCCGATGAGCCTGCATTGAAGTGCTCGACATCGGTCATGTGCATAGAGCCGCCAAGACCCTTGCAGATGCCGTCTGAGGATCCGAACATTTCGCTGAACATTTTTTGCTCTTCAGTACCACGCGTGATGGTGTGCCCATGGCAACGGTGGGTCGGTACGATCCAGTCCCCCTGATCCAAGGCAAGGGAGAGACCAGCTTGAGTGGCCTCCTGTCCAATGGAGAGGTGGGTGGTACCATGCATTTCCTTGTGTTTGAAAAAGGTATCAATTCTTTCTTCGAAATGACGCGAGCGGACCATCAGCGAAAGCGCTTGGTGCGCCTGTTCCTGTGAAAAAAGCATCTATTGCTCCTTGGCAGGATGTGTAGTCCCGCTCTTTCAAGCCCCTTGGGACCCGAAGCTATTGTATGTACTAGGCATGTAGCCTATTGCTTGGCAAGGACCTTGTCAACAAAGCCGATGTATACGCTATGGAAATCCCCGTCCTTATAACGTTTTTTTAGTTCAGGGAGAACAAACTGGGACGCATCCACCTGCATGACAGAGGCTTTCGTACATGATAGAACCAACGAAGCCTGCTTGAAGGTTACACGGTCAATGCCTTTTCCTGTAGGAATATACTCCGGGATCAAGCCGGTGGCAGCAACCTTATCACTGTCCCTACCACTGTGCTGGCCGCACCATAGCAGCGTATCCTTCATTTCAGCTTCCAAAAAAGAGCAGGTAAAACCTTCTGACTCTTCAAGGAACTTGTGTGTATGCCTGCTGGCCTTCACATAGAGGGTTACGATGTTTCGCCCCCACAACACACCCATGGAACCCCAAGAAGCGGTCATGGTATTAAAACTGTCAGGGCTCCCTGCTGTGATGAGGAATCCATCCTTACCTATAGCAGTAAAGGGATTCATCTCTAGAATGTCCGCTGTTACTTCAACATACATGGCTGGCCTCCTCTCATGGCACTTTCAGTGTAACTTCTGCCTATACCCCGGTCAAGTGGGCGTAGAATAATCTCCCCACTCCACCCCCTTCTTCCCACTATCCAACATTGACACTCACCTCTTTTTCGAGTATTCCTTACCATATACAGATATGGTACAAACAGGGAAACCTGTTTCGTTGAGGAGGCCCAATGAATGATTCCCTCGCGATCCCTGCTTTGACAGAGGATCTTTCACGTGTTCTTATTGATGCAGATACTATCGACCGCAGAGTCGACGAACTTGCAAGGAAAATCAGTTCAGATTACGCTGACAAAGAGGGAACTCTCTTATTGGTCGGAGTCCTTAAAGGCTCATTCATCTTCACCGCAGACCTTGCCCGCAAGCTTTCAGTCAACCACGTGGTGGACTTCATAGCCCTCTCCTCCTACCAAGGGGACCAGAGCGGCAACGTCCGCCTCCTGATGGATACCCGAGAGAATATGAACAACAGGCATGTGCTCATAATCGAGGACATCCTGGACAGCGGCAATACCCTCGACTACCTTATTCGCAGTTTCAAGACCCGTAACCCCGCCTCGGTGAAGACCGCTGTCCTTCTGGACAAGCCAGAGCGACACTGCCTTCCCATCACCATTGACTATCTGGGCTTCACTATCCCCGATGTCTGGGTCGTTGGCTACGGGCTCGACTATAACGAACAGTATAGGACCCTCCCCTATATAGCAGAGATGTATCCACAAGCCTAAACGCCAAGGAGCGCACAGAGATGGACAGTAAGAAGTTCTACGTAAGTTACAATTCGGTTCACAAGTTGGTGAAAAATCTAAGCGAGCAGCTTATATCCACCGGCTTTGATCCCGATGTGATCGTCGCAATCGGAAGTGGAGGGTTCATACCCGCCAGGATCATGAAGACCTTTATCAACCGCCCTATATATGCAGTGGGAATATCCTACTATGGCCTTGATAACAAGCATAAGGACCACCCCACCAAGATCCAATGGATCGACGAGGTACAGTCACAGCTGGTTGGCAAGAAGGTTCTGCTCATTGACGAGGTTGACGACACTCGCGCCACACTGGCATACTGCGTAGGAGAGCTATTGAAGTTCAAGCCTGAGGAAATCGCAGTCTTGGTCCTTCACAACAAGCTGAAGGATAAGGATGTCGAGTTCCCTGAAGAGATCAAGCACTACTTCGCCGGCTTGGACTTGGGCAATGTCTGGATCAAGTACCCTTGGGATGCTGAGGACATTGAAGAGCACACCTATAACGAAAGAATCATGCTTGAAGAAAGAACCAAGGAGCGCACCTGATGAGTAACATAACATCAATTGTAGGGGCACAGTG
>CAYXYD010000045.1:10035-16475 GCA_964469205.1 uncultured Sphaerochaeta sp.
GGGAGACGAGGGAAAGGGCCGTATAGTTGACTATCTGGCCGTCAATTCCGATATCGTGATCCGATTCCAAGGCGGGGACAATGCCGGGCATACCGTCATCAACGAGTACGGCAAGTTTGCCCTGCACATCATCCCCAGCGGCATCTTCAATCCTACAACCACCAATATCGTAGGGGCAGGTACTGTAGTAAACTTCGATACCATGGCAACAGAGCTCGCTTCCATCGCTACAAAGGGTGTTGAAGTAAACAACCTCTTTGTGGACGTAAGAGCCCACCTTATCATGCCCTATCACTGCATGCTCGATGGTGCACAGGAACAGTCCAAAAGCCAGAAGATGCAAATCGGAACCACCAAGCGGGGCATCGGCCCCTGCTATAGCGACAAGGCAACGCGCTCGGGAATACGAGCAGCTGACCTGCTTGATTTTGTCCGTCTGAAAAACCGCCTGGAGATGACACTACCCCAGAAGAACCGTGAACTCTCCTACTTTGGCCTGCCTGAAGTGACAGTTGAAGAGATGCTCGCTCTCTGTACCAAATGGAAGACCCAGTTCGGCGATAAGATCATCGACAGCGTTCCCTTGGTACGCCAAGCCTATGAAGACAAGAAAAAGATCCTGCTTGAAGGCCAGCTAGGCATCATGCGCGACCTTGACTGGGGAATCTACCCCTATACCACCAGCAGTAACCCTACAGCAGGCGGCGCTACCAGCGGAGCAGGCATTGCCCCCAGCAGGATCAGCGAAATCATCGGTGTGGCAAAGGTATACTCCACCAGTGTTGGTGGCGGACCTTTCATGACAGAACTCTTAGATGAGACAGGAAAGAAACTGCAGGATATCGGCAAGGAGTATGGTGCCACCACAGGGCGTCCCCGCCGCTGTGGTTGGTTTGATGCAGTAGCGGCTGACTTCTCCTGCTGGATCAACGGCTTTACCAGCATCGCCCTTACCAAGCTCGATGTACTGGACTCCTTTGAGAAGCTGAAGGTCTGTGTTGCCTACAGGATAAACGGGGAGATCATCAACCATCTTCCAGAGACTGCCCTGCAAGAGATTGCCGAGCCCATCTACGAAGAGTATGACGGGTGGATGAGCGACACCACTAAAACTCGGAAGTGGGAAGACCTTCCCAAGAACGCCCAGATCTACTGCAAGCGCCTGTCCGAACTGGTAGGCGCCCCTATCAAGTATGTTTCGGTCGGACCTGAACGGGATCAGATCATAATCATGTAACAAAAAAACACTTAGTTGTTGTTGTTTTAAGCGGTCTGCCTTCTGGCAGGCCGCTCTTCTTTGTACCTACTCCATCACCATCCTCACCACCTGGTATAAACCCTTCCAATTTTTCTATTTCCACTCGAACTGTCTGTTTTGCGTTGGTAAGTATCTTTTATGCACGCGGAACAACATATTTCATTCCAATCTAACTTATTGCTATAATAGGAAATATATTTATATTATATTGGAATAATTCTACTTTATGTACCGGTTTGTACAACGTATGATACATCTGAGTCTTTCTGTACTTTAAGTGATAAAGAGCGTGTTTCTTGAAAAACAGAGGTGATTTCACCTTGAGAATCCATTGATACAATTCTAGTAACTGTCATAGGTCTTACCCCCAAAAAAAAGAAATAAACCCTTATATTGATTATTGATACTAATACCTAATAGTTATGCTCTCCTCGATTTCGAATCTTTTCTTTTGGGAAGCTGACATAGGTAGGGAGACTCTGTTGCTCTTCAGCTTCTCCAAGTCACACAAGAGCAACGAAGTGGAGGTGGCAATGATCTCGCTGATTGATCTTTTGGCATCCCATTCCTCAAAAAGAGAAAGATTCCTTTTCGAGGTTATTGACATATGCCGGTAATACTTTTACTATGTAAGGGTAATTGACATATGTCTATAACAGGGTATGCAGAGAACTGCAGGACCTTAGTAAGGAGCAACTGTGCCAAGACCGAGAAAATGGAGAAATGTCTGTAGCCTTCCTGAACACAACAGGTTTGGGCCCCTTGGCGTAGGAGCAGGACAGCGAGAAGCCATCACGATGACCGTCGATGAATATGAGGCAATAAGGCTCATAGACATGGAAGGGTTCAATCAAGAGATGTGTTCCAAGCAGATGAACGTAGCAAGAACCACCGTCCAGGGTATATATGAAGTGGCAAGGAGAAAAATTGCCGATTGCTTGGTAAACGGCAAGGTGCTGCTCATCGAAGGAGGAGAGTACCTCCTGTGTGACGAAGATCATCCCAGTTGTTTTAATGAACGGGGGTGTAGACACCGCCGAGGACAGAATAGAAACTAATACTATTTGTAATATTATTATCAAACCAAACCTAATTGGAGGAATTTTTATGATCATAGCAATCCCATCTGACAAAGAAAGTCTTGATTCAGCAGTATGCGTCTCTTTTGGACGCGCACCCTTTTACTGTCTCTACAACACAGAGACCGAGCAGAGCACGTTCCTAGTGAACAGCGCCGCAGACAGCCCAGGAGGCGCAGGTATCAAGGCAGCACAGCTTCTTGTGGACAACAAGGTGAGCATCCTGGTAACCATACGCTGTGGCGAGAATGCAGCAAAAGTTCTGCAGCCTGCCAAGATTGAGCTTTTCAAGGCCCTGAACCTGAGCGTTGCCGATAGTATCTCTGCCCACGTACAGAACAAACTTGAGCCTCTGAAGGAGGTACATGCAGGATACCACAATGGCCATTGAACCAACCTTCGCTATTCTCAGCGGTAAGGGAGGCACTGGCAAGACATTGCTATCAGTGAACCTTGCCTCTGTAGCCAAAGAAGCAACCTATATCGACTGTGATGTCGAGGAGCCCAACGGGAACCTCTTCTTCAACCCCACCAAGGAGTTTGAGAAGCTGGTCACCGTAAAGAAACCTGTGGTTGATGACGCCTTGTGCGACGGATGCCACAAGTGTGTGGACTTTTGCGCTTTCAATGCTTTGGCCCTTATCGGCAATCGCCTGATGATCTTTGATGATATCTGCCACAGCTGTGGCGGATGCATCTATGTCTGCCCACAGAAAGCCCTTACAGAGCAGGACCGTGCGGTAGGCGAGATGAGCATCGGACGATCGGGGGCGGTACGAAGCATATCGGGCTCCATGAACATCGGAGAAAACTCAGGGGTTCCTATCATTGAGGAACTGCTCAAACACAAGAGCTCTGGCTTGACCATCATAGATGCGCCCCCTGGAAGTAGCTGTCTTGTTACTGAGAGCGTTCGTCTTGCTGATTTCTGCATCCTCATAGCAGAACCCACCACCTTTGGAGCTCACAACCTTGCAATGGTCCAGGAGTTGGTAAGCCTATTGGGCAAACCACATGCTGTGGTCCTGAACAAGACCCTAGAAGGGAAAAACCCCTCTGAGGAGTTCTGTATCAAGAACAACATACCCATCATCGGCAGGATTCCCTTTGACAAGAAGTTGGGTAGCCTCAACTCAGTAGGGAAGATAGCTGCCAGAGAAGACAAGCACTACCATGAAGTCTTCTCCTCCATCCTAGAAAAAGCCCTCGAGGAGGTACGCAAATGAAACAACTATTAATCCTCAGCGGCAAGGGAGGGACGGGAAAGACCACCATCGCAAGTGCCTTTATCAAGCTTGCAGATGCTAAGGCATTTGCTGACTGTGATGTCGATGCTCCGAACCTCCATCTCGTCATGGACCCGTTTCCTGAAGAGAAAATTAGTGATTACTACGGCCTTGATAAGGCTGTGATCGATCCCTCCCTCTGCTCCAATTGTGGACTCTGCTCCGATGTGTGCCGCTTCCATGCCATCGAGCAAAAGGACGGGCAATACATAGTAGACGCAATCAGTTGTGAGGGGTGTACACTTTGTGCATACCTCTGCCCGGAGAAGGCCATTACCATGGTAAAGGCTAAGGCTGGGGAGCTGAAGCTCTATAGCAACAAGGATGCTCACTTCTCCACCGCCACCCTCTCCATGGGTAGCGGCACCACTGGGTTATTGGTTACTCAGGTGAAGGACCAGCTCAAGAATGTTTCCCTGGAGACAGAGTTTGCCATCATCGATGGCTCACCTGGTATAGGGTGCCCTGTCATTGCTTCCCTTACCGGAGCAGACCTTGCCCTTATAGTGGCCGAGCCCTCCATCTCAGGGTTTAGTGACATGAAGAGAATCATCCTGACAGCCGCCAAGCTAGGGGTTACCATCGCAGTGTGTGTCAACAAGAGTGACACCAATGATGAGCTCGCTGCCAAGATCGAGTCTTTTTGCTGGAAGGAAGGGATTTTCTTTGCAGGAAAGATACCTTTTGACCCGATAGCAGTCAAAGCTGTCAATGAGGGTAAGACCGTCATTGACTATGCCAGTCCAAGTGGCACAGCAGTGCGAGCCCTCTATGCCAAAACAGTGCAGATGCTGAAGGAGACAATACGCAGATGAAGATTACAGCCCTCGTAGAGAACACCTCTTGCAAAGAGGAGATTAAAGTTGAACACGGTCTCTCCCTCTTCATAGAGGCAAAAGAGAAGACCATCCTCTTTGATACTGGTGCCACCAGCTTGTTTGCAAAGAATGCGGAGAAGCTCAATGTCGACTTAACCAGGGTCGACTTGGCAGTCCTTTCCCATGGCCACTATGACCATAGTGGAGGAATAAAGACGTTTTTTTCAAAGAACAGCAAGGCCCCCATATATATGCGGAAGTCAGCCTTCGGTCCCTACTACTCTCAGCGGGAGGGAGGTGAATATGGCTTCATCGGTATCGATGAAAGCCTTATCACCAACAACCGAATCATCTTCACAGGAAAGGAGACACCCCTAGGGGAGGGCATTTCGCTCTTCTCCAACGTTAAGGGTGATCGTTTCTTCCCCACAGGGAACAAGAGCTTGCTCAAGAAAACAGAAGATGGCTATGAAGCGGATGATTTCTCCCACGAACAGAACCTCGTCATAGAAGAGGATGGAGTTAGCCTGTTGGTGAGCGGATGCTCCCATAGGGGAATCGTCAACATCGTCGATCATTACCATACCCTTTTTGGACACTACCCTACCCATGTCATCGGAGGTTTCCACCTCTATAACCACAGGACAGGAAAGCCCGAAAACACGGAGACTTTGCGCAAGATAGCCGATGCCCTGCTCGTTAGCGGGGCTACCTACTATACCTGCCACTGTACAGGAGAGGAAAACTACCAGGTCTTGCGCACCTTCATGAGAGATAAGGTGGAGTATCTTTCTGGTGGGAAGACTGTGGAATTAGAGACAGTGCAATGAACGATGAGAAAGAAGAGAATGAACGATGAGAAAGAAGAGTTTGACTTTCGTTCCCAGCCTCATAAGCTGAGCTATATCAAGCACATCATAGCGGTAGTCAGTGGCAAGGGCGGAGTCGGCAAGTCATTGGTGGCCTCCATGCTTGCCACCACCATGCAGAAGAAGGGGTACAAGTGTGCCATCCTCGATGCTGACATAACCGGCCCTTCCATCCCTAAGGCCTTTGGTCTTACCAAGAAGGCAACAGGGGAAGAAGGTTCCCTTATGCCCGAAAGCACAAAAAGTGACATCAAGGTGATGTCCATCAACATGCTGTTGGAGGATGAGAATCAGGCAGTAGTCTGGAGAGGTCCCCTTATCGCCAATGCGGTGAAGATGTTCTACACCGATGTCATCTGGGGAGAGCTGGACTACCTGTTTATCGATATGCCCCCAGGGACAGGCGACGTCCCCCTGACGGTTTTCCAGTCCCTTCCTGTCGAGGGGATCGTAATGGTGACCTCCCCTCAGGAGCTGGTCTCCATGATAGTTTCCAAGGCAGTGAACATGGCAGAGCTGATGAACATCCCCATCATAGGGTTGGTGGAGAACCTCTCCTACTTCCTCTGTCCTGACAACAATAAGAAATACCAGGTGTTCGGAGAGAGCCATATAGACTCTATTGCCAAGAAGCATAACCTTGAGGTATTGGCTAAAATGCCCATAGACCCTAAAATAAGTGAGGCTTGCGATGCAGGCCTTATAGAAAGATACGACGTCCCCCATTTGGAGAACGTAGCAAAAAAATTAGAGAATTTGGAGTAACCTATGTTGAAAATTGCAGTAGCAAGCGATAACAAGAGTGTATCGGGCCACTTTGGCCATTGTCAGTCCTTTGAGGTCTTCGAAACCGAGAAGGGAAAGATCCTCAGTGAAACTTCTGTAGGAAACCCCGGCCACAAGCCTGGCTTCCTGCCTAACTTCCTCAATGATATGGACGTAAATGTCATCATCAGCGGTGGTATGGGTGGTGGAGCCGTTGAGATCTTCAACGAGCACAACATTGAAGTCATTGTAGGAGCCCAGGGCAAAGCCAAGGATATGGTCACGGCCTATCTCAAAGGCGAGCTGAAAAGCACCGGTAGCGTATGCCATGATCATGACTATGATGAGTAAGGAGTAATCCCTGC
>CAYXYD010000046.1:0-16450 GCA_964469205.1 uncultured Sphaerochaeta sp.
GGATGCCTTATATCCCCGACCTGGAGAGACGGGGTTTTACGGCATATTGGATAAATTATAAAATCTATCGGGTTGATATTTTTAAATATATCGGGTTATGATACTGTAACAAAGAGGCAAAAACGGTGCTCATGGATACAAAGCAATACATACCACGCTTGATCGATCCCAAGGTTACCGAATATCTTTCCGCTTTTGGCTCTATCTGTATTGAAGGACCAAAAGGCTGTGGGAAAACTATAACTTCCCTGCAACACTGCAATAGTTCTTTCCCTTTAGATAATCCTGTTCATAACTTCAACAACAGAAACCTAGCCTTGATGGATCCATCTTTTATCCTAGAAGGAGATACACCCCGTCTAATAAATGAATGGCAAGAAGCTCCTGCAATTTGGGATGCTGTACGGTATGCCGTTGACCAGCGAGGAGAAAAGGGACAATTCATTCTCACAGGATCGTCTACCCCTAAACACAAAGGCATCCTTCATAGTGGTGCTGGACGTATAGCAACACTCAAGATGCGGCCCTTGTCCCTATATAAATCTGGGGTCTCTTCAGGAAAAATATCATTACAAGATATGTTCAGCAAGCAACCATCTCCTGTACTCACTGGGGAAGTCAGTCTGCATCTTCTTATCGAGCATATCATCTGTGGAGGATGGCCAGAAAATGTTGGAACTGATCTCAATCAGGCTAAACTGTTTCCACTTCACTATATCGAAACCATGATCGCTGATGACATAAACAAACTAGAAGGTGTCATTAGGGATTTGAATAAGATCCGGCTGGTTCTTAACTCTCTGGCTAGACATGAAAGCAGAACTGCATCAAACAGAGCCATGCAAAGAGATATCAAAGCCTATGATGGTGAAGATATCAATGAGGAAACCATCGCTGAGTATCTGACCCTTTTTGAAAGAATGTTCGTCTTGGATAATCAGAAGCCATTCAAGACGAATGTCCGACTATCATTACGGGTCAAACAATCAGAGAAACGGCATTTTTCTGATCCTTCGCTTGCATGTGCCCTTTTAGGAGCCACAGAGGAATCCCTTCTTGGTGATCTCGAGACTCTTGGATTTTTATTTAAGGCTCTTTGTGTACGAGATCTTACGATATATGCAGAGGCTAATGATGCCAAAGTATTCCATTACCAGGATTACAATGACAATGAAATTGATGCCGTAGTCGAAATGCGTGATGGCTCCTGGGGAGCTTTTGAAATTAAACTTGGAGCCATCCAGATTGATGATGCTGCTAAAAACCTATTACGTATCAAGGCAAGTATTGAAAAGGACCCTAAGGGGAAACCTCCAAAGGTCCTTTGTATTATATGTGGTCTCACCAATGCAGCGTATGCAAGACCAGATGGTGTCTATGTTGTTCCGATCACGGCATTGAAGAACTGACACTTACTTTTATACTCTCCTTACCAAATAATCTTCCCTGGATTCATGATCATTGCAGGATCAAGTGCTTTCTTCACTGCTTCAAAGAGCTTGTACTCAGCTGGAGGAGTCAAAGTCTTGAGGTAAGCCCTTCTCTTCAATCCAATGCCATGCTCTCCACTGATCTTTCCTCCCAGTTCTCCTACTATGAAGGCATAGAGTTCAGTAAGAATCTTTGGTTCAATGTCATGCCATGTTTCCATGCTGCTTTGGGGGTTCTTTACGATCGTGGCATGAAGATTGCCGTCCCCTGCATGTCCATAGCAGGGGATGGTGACATCATACTTCTCTGAAAGTCGTTTCAGTTCAGGAAGAACATTTGGGATGGAGCCAATGGGGACGACGACATCCTCCAGGCTTTGGACAGGGCTATACACCTTGATGGCTTCTGCAATGTTTCTTCTTACCGACCAGATACGTTCCCTATTGGATGCATCTTCAGCTATATACACTTCCATCGCGCCTTGCTGGATACAGAGGTCCCCAACTGCTATCAGGTCCCGTTCGACCTGCCCTTCATCAGAGCCGTCGATCTCAATGAGCAACATCGCCCCCACCCCTTCCAGGGGAAGGCTCTCATTCAAGTAGGAACAAGTCATCTCTATCGAACTGCGGTCCATGAACTCAATGCTGGTGGGAACGATGCCACCCTTCATGATCAAGGGGACCACAGATATGGCATCCTGAGCACTCTTGAAGGGAACCAAAAGAACTGATGCTACATTGGGAACACCCAACAACCTGATAGTCGCCTTCGTAATGACCCCCAAGGTACCCTCTGAGCCTATGTACAGTTGCTTAAGGTCATAGCCACTGACATCCTTGGTCACCTTACCTCCCAGCTCGACTATCTCCCCTTGGGGTGTCACCACCTCAATACCCAGGACATAACGGCCTGTCACCCCATACTTGACCGCCTTTCCCCCACCTGCATTCTCAGCTATGTTGCCACCCAGAAAACAGGTTTCAAGGCTCATGGGGTACCCTGCAAAAAACAACCCCTTATCCTTTAGGTGCTCGTTGAGCTCATTGGTCACAATACCGGCTTCAGCGGTAACGGTCAGGTTCGCCTCATCAATCTCCAACACACTATTCATCTTCTCAAGGGAAAGGACGATACCACCAAACAGGGGTATCGCACCTCCAGAGAGACCCGAACCCGCCCCACGGGGGGTAACAGGGATTACATGCTTGGAAGCAAGTTTCATGACAGCAGCCACCTGCTCTACTGTGGTGGGGGTAAGCACCACCTCAGGCATATGAGCATACTCCTCAACAGAGGTCTCATCATGACTGTAGTGTTCCATCTTCTCCAAATCGGTGATCAGATTCCTGGAACCTACTATTTGTTCTAACTCACTGACAATCTCTTTTGTGATTCGTGTATAGGAAGTGCTCATGACCTGCTCCTTTGCTCAAGGCGACGCTCTATCTCAGGCAAGATGGCAAACAAGTCCCCTACAATGGCGAAATCAGCAATGTTAAGCAGATTTGCATGCACATCCGTATTGATGGCCACAATGCATCCGGCTGTCTTGATGCCTGCCAGGTGCTGTACGGCACCTGAGATACCCAACGCCAGATAGAGACGTGGGGAGATTGTCTTGCCAGACAACCCAACCTGATGGGGATAACTCGCCCATCCACGGTCAACGGCATCACGGCTAGCACCTACTTGGGCACCGAAGTGTTTTGCCAGCTGTTCTATTAGGAAGAAATTGTCTCTCTTCTTTAGTCCCCTTCCTCCTGAGATGACAATGTCCGCTTCTTCAATGGACATCTGCTCATCATCAGTTTTTCGGATACCCAGGGCCTCTACACGATTGTCATCCCATTCTTCGGCAAACTTGATATGTTCAATCGTTCCCTTTCGATTTTGATCAGGTTCTAGGGGCCGGGTGGAACGTGGACGCACCGTTGCCATCTGGGGACGATAATCGGGTGTCTTTATCGTTGCCATGATATTTCCCCCAATGGCAGGACGGGTCTGAAGCAGGTTACCTGTCCCCTCTTCAATGCCCAATTCCGTGCAGTCAGCGGTAAGACCTGCATGTGCCTTTACAGCTACATACGGCATTAGTGTCCTGCCCATAGTCGTAGCACCGGCTATGACTATCTGAGGAGCATGGGTTTTTATCAGATGCTGTAGGACCTTCGCATAGCGTTCACAACTAAATGAAGCAAGTCTTTTTTCTTCGACTACATAGACCACATCAGAGCCATAGCTGATCAGTTTCTGCAATTCAGCAGGTTCTACCTGATACCCCAGTACCACTGATCCCAACCGAACATGCAACGTATCAGCAAGAGCCCTACCCCGGCTCAGAAGCTCAAACGAGACATCCTTTATCTTACCTTCAAGGGCTTCTGCTATAATCCAGACTTCATGCATGGTTTTCTCCCTTCTTCGGCAGCAGATTCTTCTCTTCAAGGAAGCTAAAAAGCTGGTCAACTGCCTCTGTTATCGAAGCATCATCGGTGGTCTGCACGACAGTACAATGCCGTGTTACGCTCGGCGTCTCTATCTTCACCACCCTGGTAGGAGAGCCTTTCAACCCGATAAAGGAAACATCACAGCCAATATCTTCAGCACCCCAGACAGGTATGGTGGAAGCTATGGAACGCTTCTTTCCCGATAGTGTTGGTAGCCGTGGTGAGGCTATCTCCTTAACCACGGTAATGAGGGCTGGCAACTTTGATCGTACCTTCTGGTATCCTTCCTCGATCAGGCGCTCTGCCACGAGGTGATCTCCTTCTACTATATCAACTGAGGAGACATAGGAAATCAAGGCCATATCAAGCCACGATGCCAAAGCAGGCCCCACCTGACCGGTATCGCCATCGGTGGCTCGCTCTCCTGTTATGATCAGGTCTGGGATGCCCAGCTTCTCGACAGCCTTGGCAAGGACGTAGGAGGTTGCCCAGGTATCAGAGCCACCAAAGACCCGGTCAGAGAGATGCACGGCTTTGTCACAGCCCATGGCGATGGCTTCCTTGAGGACCTTTACAGCGCTTGCCGGTCCCATGGTAAGGACGGTCACCGTCCCCCCATGCAACTCTTTCAGCATGAGAGCGGTCTCAAGGGCGTATAGGTCCAAGGGATTGACTATCGACTTTGATCCACTGCGAATCATGGTACCAGTCTCCTTGTCCATCTGGACATCGCTGGTCTCCGGCACTTGCTTGATAGCAATGATGATATTCATGAAAGCTCCTATAGTTCTAATACGAGAAATCCACTCGTCTATATTTGTCTTACTCTGCCAGTCATTCACTAACTGATGATTTATTTAACCATTACGGTTCTACCCTGAAACATGCGAAACAGCCGCCCATGAACGCTTCAAAAGATCTCCTACCTTACCGTGTGAACGGACAAGGATTATGGTGTAGATCAGGTCTACCACCAACAGTTGCCCGAAGCGTGAAAGCGTTGCTCCTTCTCTGAATAGGGATTCGCTGTTTACCACATGAAGTGTCCAGTCAGCGAGACGGGAGAGTGAGTTGCCACCAATTCTGGTAATTGCCACTACCTGTGCCTCGCTCTTCTTCGCCTCCCTTGCTACTTTCAACACACTGCTGGTCTCCCCAGAATAGGAGAAGACAACCAGTACATCCTGTTTGGAAAGGGAACAGGCCTCCACTATTTGCATATCACTGTCCGCTGTATAGACTGCATGCAGTCCGAGACGAGAGAGCTTCTGCTGAAAATCAGAGGCAACTATCCCTGAGGCCCCTACCCCGGAAACCACCAGATGGTTTGCATGGATAATTGCATCCACTACAGAATCCAGTGCCTTGATATCGACCCTGAATTCGTTTTCCTTGATGCTTTCACTTGTACTGGTTACTACCAAGTGCACTATCTCGCTTGTGGAGGTCTGCTCTGTTATCATGGAGACTGGAACTTCGAGTTGCTCCCTCTCAGAGGAAAATACTTCCTTAGCCAGTGCCATCCTCAGTGCCGAATATCCTGAATAGCCGAGGTGATTGGCAAGCCTGATACATGCTGCCGAACTCGATCCGGCTGACCTTGCTACTTCCTGCACCCCTAAGGATACAGCTTGCATTGGATTTTCCAAGAGAAACTCTGCAATTTTACGCTCACTTGTTGCTAAACTGGGGAGAAACTGCTTGAGCACATACAAACATCCACTCATAAGTTCAGCATAGCACGGTTCTTTGGTTTCTGAAATTTATTTTTACTTATGAAAATAAAACTATAAAACTATTTTTTGTTTTCCTTGACAATCCCGTGTTGCTAGCGCAGAATTTGGATGGAAGTAAATACTTTCTTCCAAACCAAAAGGAGACCCGCAATGAAAAAAAACACGCTCTTGATCCTGTTCGTTGCTCTCTGTGCAGCAAGCATGCTCTTTGCAGCAGGGGCATCAGAACAACAGACCAGCCAGGGTGAGGACAAAACCACCCTTGAATTCTGGACATGGAGACCTGAAGACATTGACTTCTACGAAGGGCAGATCGCACTTTTCGAAAAAGCCAATCCCGACATCACGGTAGTTCAGACCGCCCACAAGAACACTGAGTACAACACAATCCTGGCAGCATCCTTATCCGGTGGGGCTGGACCTGATGTGTTCCAGGGCCGTGCGTATGGTGGCCTTGCAACCTTTGCAGACTCGGGCTTTCTCGAACCTCTGGTAGAATGGATGCCTGAACTGAAGAATTATTCTGAAAACGCACTGCTTGGTGCCACCAGTCCTACAGATGGTAAGATCTACGGTAGCCCAGCGATAAGTCAGACTGTCTTCATGTACTACAACATTGACCTCTACAAGGAACTTGGCCTTTCAATTCCCAAAACATGGGCCGAACTGATCAGAAACTTTGAAGCAGCCAAGAAAGCCGGTTACATCCCCTTGGGCAACGGAGCAAAGGACGGATGGTGTCTTGAGACCTTGCTTGGTGGAATGGGTGCTGGCTTCTACGGCGGGACCGATTTCTACAATGCAGTGGTAGCAGGCAAGAAAAACTTTGAAGATCCTGCATTCATCAAGATGATTGAAAAAATGAAATCCCTGACCAAATACATGCCTGACATGTACATGGGTATCAGCTATGAAGACATGCGCTCGTACTTCTTCAACGAGATGTCCCCTCACCTGATCGCTGGCTCCTACGAGGCAGCATACTTCAGAACTCAGAATCCTGAACTGAACTTCGGTATCTTCGCAGTTCCCAGTGAGAAGGCTTCAGATCCTGCTTACGTCTCTGTCTACGCTGACATGAACTTCGCCATGAACGCCAACTCTTCCAAAAAGGATTCGGCGATCAAGTTTATGAAGTTCCTTTCAACCAAGGAATTCGGAAAGGCCATGGTCACCGAAATGCAGATGGTCACTGCAGTCCCTGGTGTTGATGCATCAGCAGATCCCTTTATCTCCCGTGTCTTGGAGCTGCAGGAAAATGCAACACCATACTTCTTCCTCGTTGGTTTCCGCTACCAGCAGCCTACAGGGTCTTCCCTATGGCAGGCAGCAGCTCAAGGCGCCATGGCAGATACCATGACCGCCAAGCAGACTGCGAAACAGATCCAAGATGGAATCGCATCCTACTACAAACCCTTCCAGAAATAAGGAAGAACGATCATTCTCCTACAGGGGCATTGCCCCTGTAGGATTTCTCTTAGCATCAACCTACTCTTACCTAAGGAACTGCCATGCACCAAATCCAGCGCAACAAAGTAAAATGGATAGTTTTCTTTATAACACCAGGACTTCTGGTCGTTGGGACTTTTATTCTCTTGCCGCTATTCATGTCACTGTACAATAGTCTTTTCTCTTGGAAACAGCTTATACGACTTGATTTCGTAGGGCTGGATAACTTTAAGAGACTCCTCTTTACCTTTCCCTACCAAGAGAGGTTCTTCAATGCAATGAAGAACAACTTGTACTGGTTTCTCTCCACCACCTTGATACAGAACACCTTTGGACTGTTCTTTGGGTACCTACTCAGTAGAAATCTCCCTGGAGCCCAGTTCTTCAAGCGCATATTCTTCATACCGGTTCTTTTTTCCATTGTTGCCGTAGGATTTCTCTGGGGCATGTATCTCAAGCCATCTGGTCTGGTCAATAGCTTTCTCAAGCTTGTAGGACTTGCATCACTTCAAAGGGCTTGGCTGGGCCTGGAGCATCTGGCAACACCCACGATAATTCTGGTCAATATCTGGCGTTGGGTGGGCTTTCCCTCCCTCGTCTTTCTTGCTGCCATCGACAGCGTACCACAGGAGTGCCTGGAGGCAGCCTACCTGGAAGGTGTCAACGAATGGAAACTGTTTTGGAAGATCATCTTTCCTTTGATCATTCCGGCCATCACCATAATAATGGTCCTTACGATCATAGGGAGTCTCAATGTCTTTGAGCAGATCTATACAATGACGGGCCTCGATGGAGCCCCAAACTACTCCACCGATACGATAGGCACCCTTTTCTATAGAACCGCTTTCGGCTCCATAGACGCAGGAAGCCCTGAAATTGGAATTGGATCTGCAATTGGGCTGGTCATCTACATGCTGACCTTCGCCACTTCACTGTTGTCTGTGTTTGTGACAAAAAGCAAGGAGGTACAGCTATGATAACCGACTTGCGTTACCGAGGGGCTTCAAAGGGAAGAAAGGTATTCATCACGATAGCTATCGCTATCATGAGCGGCTATGTCCTCTTGATCCTCTACCCCCTATTGAATATGGTCATGAGTTCTTTCAAGTCCAACCGTGCCATCCTAACCACTCCCTTTGCGCTTCCTGAAGCTTTCTCTTTTAAGACCTTCAAGACGGTTTGGATCGACAAGGGCTTCTCGCATTACTTTATGAACAGTCTTTTTGTCACTGGCATAGCCATGGCTTTTGTGCTGCTCTTCGGCTCAATGGCTTCGTATGGCATTTCACGCTATACCTACAAGGGTAATACCTTGGTATACATGCTCTTTCTCAGCGGTATCATGCTACCTTTGAAGGCAGCCATCATCCCGCTGTTCCTCCTAGTGAAGACCCTGGGCCTTATAAACTCCCGTTGGTCGGTCATCCTGATCTTCATGGCTATGGGGCTTCCGTCAACAGTATTCATACTTGCAGGCTTCATGAAGGCCATACCCTTAGAGCTTGAGTATGCGGCCAAGATAGATGGATGTAATGATTTTCGTATCTACCGATCGATAATCATGCCTATGGTAGCCCCTGCTATCGCACTGGTCACCATTTACAACTCGGTTCCTATCTGGAATGACTTCTTCTTCCCTCTGGTGTTCCTCCAGTCCAATTCAGTAAAGACCCTACCCGTAGGCCTCAGCACTTTCTTCGGACAACATAGTACCAACTGGAGTCTGCTTTTCACCGGTCTCAGCATAGCCATCCTGCCAATGTTGATCCTCTATCTGTTCATGTCCAAGTACTTCATCAAGGGAATGACTGCAGGAGCGGTCAAATAGGAAATTAAGACATAGTAGCCTTAGCTTGAAAACAAATATAGTAAGCCAATATTGGTAAAAAGAGCAGAGACAATAAAATATTGCCCCTGCTCTTTTCCTATTTCTACATTGCTATGCAAAAAACTCACTCCACTTCGATGATATTCCACTCTCGGATCTTCTCAACTGGTAGCCCATCACTGATGCGGCTGATACCTCCAAACCATTTTTCCGTAAAGGCCATAATGAAATCAGGGTCTGTTACAGGAAAGCCTGAGGCATCTCCAATGATGCAATCGATGCAACACATAGGACAGGTAAGAGTCTTTCCTTTTGGGTTGGTCTCATCCAACCAGTAAGGGTGTTCTACTTTGCTAAGATCAAACTGATACCCACAATAGAAACAGGTACAGACTTTACTAGCCAATACTTCCTTTTCATGAAAGATGGTTGATTTGTGAGCTTTAGCGAGATACTCTGGTGAATACTTCTTTTCCATACGATTCTTCTCCTGTCATTTTGAATTTGACATGCGGCAATCTATATTTGCAGATAATCACTTCACCTTGGAGAACTCGTTCAGACGAGAGAGAATTTTCTGTATGGAATAGATATTTTGGATATGTTCAATTCAAAGATAGGTCGGTTTGTCTTGGGAGTCAACTGTACTGCCATACGGTGTAGTGCGGGTTATCTTACAAAGTACTGTCATCGCTGAACAATCACAAAACCTTACCATCCCCTTTACTTCATCCCTTCACTAATGGCTACTATCAAACAAACAGGGAAAAACGAGTGGACTATATGGTATGTTAACAGTGATCCAAACTCGGACGAAGAGTATGAAAAGTACACCCATGATATCAGAAGCCTCATTTCATACGTACTCGAGCGAGACACGTGGCTGGATGAGAAAGCTGACGTTGCCCCTGATATTCCTCTGACAGAGAGTGAACAGGAGTATTTCGAACATACCTACTCTTGGGGGACCATAGGGCCCCATATGAATACCCTATTGAACATCCTTTACAAAAAAGTGCTCTACAAAGAGCTTCTCATGGCAAAAGCCGCAGCTGGTATCACCTGGATACACCCTTATGAGGTTGTTAATTCTGATAGCATCGGAATGAAAATCATTGAGCGCTCGATGCATGGATGAATTAGAGACGATACAAGGGGCAAGCTTTACAAGCTCCCTGATCTTCCACATACCCCATGCAAGGGAGGATATACCCGAGTGGGTGAGAGAGCAGTTCCTGCTTTTTGACGAAGAATTAGAGAAGGAACTCCTTACCATGACAGATCGCTATACGGATGATCTGTTTACCACAAAAGACCATCCTTATATAGCATCCCCTGTTTCCCGTCTGGTATTGGACGTTGAGCGGTTCACTGATGATGAAAAAGAGCCAATGGCTAATAAGGGAATGGGAGCTATCTATACATCCACCCACGATGGGAAAAAGCTCAGACGGGAGCTAGCACCCCATGAAACAAAGGAATTGCTGAGAAAATACCACCAACGGAATGAAGAGAGTGTAACCTCATCCATCAAGTACGCCCTGCTTGCCAATGATGTAGCCCTCGTGGTCGATTGCCACAGCTTCCCATCAAGTCCCCTCCCTTTTGAGGAGGGCCAATCATTGCCTAGGGTTGATATCTGCATCGGAACGGATGCATTTCATACTCCCAGTGGGTTAGAACAGCTGGTGACCTCCTACTTTGAAAAGCTTGGATACTCGGTCAGGTTGAATAAGCCCTATGAGGGAACCTATGTTCCCATCTTGTACTACAACAGGAACAAGAAGGTACAATCCATCATGATCGAGCTTAATCGCTCCCTCTATATGGATGAGGCGACAGGCGAAAAGAGAGCAACCTTTGATGAGCTTCATCAACAGATCATAGGGTTGGTAGAGCAGATGAGACGTTACCTGATAGAGGCAAGGACTGGGATCTGAAAGTTGAAAAGCTACCATGTAACATTCTCTAGCAAACAGCATAGTGACCTGGATCATTCCCAATACAAGCAAACCACCCCAGATAATTAGGCAACATCTCCCTTGCGTTAAATCATAAAATAGGATAAATTTATTTTTCTGCATATAACTTTTATAAATATACAAAACAATGTATAACTAAATTGACTAAAACTAAACACCCAATAGATTGAAGGGTAATTTTGGGGAAGTATTAATGGGAAAACATTCAGCTGCTCTTGTGACCGAAGAAGAACGTAAAGCCCGGGTACTTTTAGAAGAAAAAGAACCTGATGGTAAATTGAGATCCTATACAGGTCCTCTTGGGCAGGCGATCACCGTCCTCTTTTTAGTATGGACAGCTTTTCAGATCTATGCAAATACCTTCGGCTCAATAGATGTAATGGCCTTACGCACCTGGCATCTTTTTGCCCTTCTAGGTTTCACGTTTTTATTGTTTCCAACGTATGCTACGGAAAGGCGCTCACGATCATTGCCACCTATTTGGGATATCGTGTTGGTATCCGTTCTCCTTTTGACCTTTGCCTACCTGTTATATAACTACACAGAAATAGCCAAACGTGGGGGATACTTGCTCCCCCTTGATCTAGTGGTAGCGGCAATTGCCCTTATCCTCCTCTTTGAGGGGGGTCGTAGGGCTTGTAAAAACCTAGCCGTCCTTGGTCTTGTGTTTCTCCTATTCAACTTTTTCGGCAAGTTTATCCCGGGAGAGTTGGGACACGTAGGATTTAGCATCAAAAGGGTTCTCAGCCACATGATTTGGGGAAGCCAAGGTATCTTTGGTGTAGGTATTGGAGTGAGTGCAACCTACATCTTCTTGTTTGTCCTGTTTGGCTCCTATCTCAAATACAGTGGATTCAGCCAGTTCATCAATGATATAGCCCTAACTATGGTAGGAAGAACTGCAGGAGGGCCCGCTAAAGTCGCTGTCCTCGCCAGTGCCCTGCTAGGAATGATAAATGGATCGGCGATCGCCAATGTGGCTACTACGGGAACCATCACCATTCCCATGATGAAGAAAGCCGGGTATAAGAAAGAATTTGCCGCGGCTGTTGAGGCGGTGGCTTCAACCGGAGGGCAATTCGCACCTCCAATTATGGGTGCGGTAGGCTTTGTAATGGCAGAGTTTATGGGAGTAAGCTATACCACAGTATTGCTAGCAGCAACCATTCCTGCATTCCTGTACTATCTCACCCTCCTCTTTGCAGTCCATTTTGAAGCCAAACGGCTTGGATTGTCAGGGCTAAGTAAAGAGAATATTCCACAAGCGCTGGTAGTTATTAAAGAGCAGGGGCATCTAATCATTCCCCTGGTGGTGCTCATTGCTTTTCTTGGCTTTGGCTATACACCCCTGTTTGCAGCAGTAGTCTCAATTTTTGCCACAGTACTTGCCTCTTGGCTTCGAAAAGCGACAAGGATGACATGGTCAGTTATTGTCACAGCTACTGTTGAAGGGGCTCGCTCAGCCATTACCGTTGGGATGAGCTGTGCTATCATTGGGGTAATTATCGGTACTGTATCCCTCACCGGTCTTGGCTTGAGTTTCGGTTATATCATGTTGAAGATTGTCGGTGAAGGACAACTCTATCTTGGTGGATTCATGGTCATGCTCATGAGCATCGTCTTGGGAATGGGCGTTCCTGGAGTTGCAGCGTATGTTATTGTTTCCACCGTTTCAGTACCAGTGTTGATCCAGGCAGGCGCAATTCCCATAGCTGCCCATTTGTTTTGCCTTATCTATGCCTGTCTATCTAATATTACCCCGCCAGTGGCAATGAGCAGTTATGTTGCAAGTGGAATCGCTGATTCAGACCAGACCAAAACAAGTCTCATTGCCGTCAAACTAGGGCTCACTGGATTCATAATCCCCTTCTTCTTTCTCAATAACCCCATCCTCCTGTTAGGCACCGTTGCCAGCACGCCGCTATTGCTTACAATTAGAGCAGTTGTGACAGCCTCTTTCGGAGCTATTGTCTTATCAGCGGGATTGCAGGGTTATTTGCTCTTAAGGCTCAATGCTATGTTTAGAGTTGTCCTTCTTATTGCAGGGCTTCTGTTCATTGAAACAAAACTTAGTACGGATATGTTAGCACTTTTATTTGTAGGAACTGTTAGTATCTTGCAATTAATACAAAAAAACTCACTAAACAAGGAGAAAATTCATGAAAAGAATTAGTCTGATCTTACTGATCGTAGCGTTACTGGTACCTTCTATGGTGTTTGCGGCAGGTGCCCAGGAATCCCCAAAGACTGTCATAAACTTCCCAACAGCAGCCACCACAGGGGCCGTCTATCCCTTAGGTGCGGCTATGAGCAATCTTTGGAACACAAAGCTTCCCAATGTACGCGCCAGTGCCCAAGCAAGTGCCGGGGGAATTGCCAACCTCAATATGTTAGCAGATGGAGAAGCTCAGCTCGGTGTTGCCGTCACTTCCATCATGTATGAATCCTTTAATGGAATTGGATCTTTTGAAGGAAGGCCAAATCCGAATCTACGGGTTATGATCGGTCTGTATTCCAATCCAAACCAGGTGGTAGTGTCAAAAAACAGCAATATCAACAGCCTGAAGGAGTTAGTGGGGAAACGTTTTGCCTCAGGAGCTCCAGGGTCGACCACAGAAGTTGAAACCAGCATTCACCTGAACACCAGTGGGATAAACTACCCAGAGGATCTGAAGGTCCAGTACATTGGCTTTACAGAAGCAATAGACCTCATGCGTAACAAGCAGATTGACGGAGCTTGGATCATGGCAGGTGTCCCTAACGCGGCAGTAACTGAAATCCTCTCGACTGCAGGAGGAAAGCTTTTGAATATCGAACAAAGCCTTATTGATTCCTTGCAAGCACAATATCCTTGGTACGGTCCCTATACAATTCCTGCTGGCACGTATCCTAATCAGGATAGTGATGTGCTTACCTCAGCCATTAAAATTACAGTTTGTACCGATGCCAGAGTTGATGCAGATGTCATTTATGAACTCACAAAGACCTTCTGGGAAAACTTCGACAAGCTGAAGGCTACTCAAGCTCCCCTTAAGAAGGTGAATCCTAAAGATGCTGTGAAAGACCTAGCGGGTCTTCCTATCCATGAAGGAGCAGCTCGTTACTATAAGGAAATTGGATTGCTCTAAGATTCTTTCTGTAACGGACAGTATCACTCTTATTGAGATTCGCGAAAAGAAATCTCAATAAGAGTATTTTTTTTATGCTTCCGTGATCGTAGTGCAAGGATTTAGAAAAGAATCAGGCTACGGATCTCCAGTAAAATACCGTACATCCATAGCCTAATCGTTACTAGTTCCAAAGGAAGGGGTCAGGAAAGGGGCTTTCCCCCCCCCTGCCCTTCTTCAATGGTTACATAAAGGCCCGTATAGGCCTAACGCTAAAAGTTTTCCACCGGGCGTTGCTTGCAATAAATCCTAAAAGATCTGAGAAGTACCCACCCCATGCGTTAGTGCGTGTCTTCACCGAGGAACTCCAGTAATAGTAACCAGACAACTCCCCTAGATCTTGTAGTTCCAAGTGCTTATGCATCAGATCCAACTCGATTTTTGACGGCAAGAACCAGTCGTCATATGTTTGTCCCCCAAAATCTCTAGAATAGTCATAACAGACCTTCGCAGCCACTGTCCCATCGGTACCACTATAATATTTTGTCCCGTTGGTATAATAATCCCCTCTCTCAGGATATAGAGTGATTAATGAGTCGTGATACGTAACAATGTTTTCAGTATTATTCGCTCCGGTCCCTATAAAGATCTCTGTCCTAGGCGTTATGGTATATCCCGTTGCGCCCCATTCAAATTCAGGATCATTATCACCAGTGTACGCCCCTTCGGAATCTGACACTCCGTCATACCATCCATATGGAGCGGCCTCAAGATATCTCCATCCATCTTGGGCATAATTTAGATTCTCATAGAATACAAGGCCTCCGGCTGGACCTTCGTACACATTAAAGAACCACCTTGCATACAGGGTGAGGTCAGAAGTTTCTGTAAAAATGGATGCTTCAGTCACAAGTCTTCCATCACGATTTCTCTTAGTCGCCCATCCATCAAATGTATGTTTTTCACGAGTTGGTGTTGGTAATACCCCGTATGGTTGGCCATTGGTTACCTCTTTCGTTGCTGGATCAAGAGCATCTCCACCTTGCACATCAAAGAGAACAGTGAATGGATGGCGATATACCACCGCTGTTTTTGTTGAGCCGCTTATCGCATACCCATCAGGGCTTGTTACTGTAACTGAGAGCGTTTCACCATCACCGACTGTAATGTTGTAAATCCCAAGGCTTCTCGTTGTGCCGCTTCCGCTTAACGCTCCCTTGGTCGCTCCCGTTACGTTGATGTTCGCTGTCGTCAATGTTGTAGGATCACCATCAAAGGTCAAGATCAAGCCTGTGGAGTCTGTAGTGCCGGATGTTCCACCGGTCTGAACTGCACTCTGGAAAGCAACTGGTACATTGTATCTATACACCACCCCTGTTTTTGGAGAACCGCTTATCGCATACCCCCCAGGACTTGTAATTGCAACGGATACCGTTTCGCCGTTACCGACTGTAATGTCAGAAATCGCAATGTTTCTCATTAGACCAATTCCGCTTAAAGCACCCTTGGTCGCTCCCGTTACGGTGATGTGCTCTGCTGTCAAAGCAGAGGGATCAACATCAAAGGACAAGGTCAAACCTGTGGTATCAGTTGTACCCGAAGCTCCACCGGCTTGATTTATACCCCAGAAAGCAATAGCTGTATTGTGTCTATACACCAAAGCTGTTTTTGACGAGCCGCTTATCGCATACCTATCGGGACTTGTTATTGTAACTGAGAGCGTTTCGCCGTTACCGACTGTAATGTCTGAAATCCCAAGGCTTCTTGTTGTACCGTTTCCGCTTAAAGCTCCCTTGGTAGCTCCCGTTATGGTGATATAGTCAGCTGTCAAAGCGGAGGGATCACCATCAAAGGACAAGGTCAAACCTGTGGAGTCTGTTGTGCCGGATATTCCGCCTGTCTGAGTTGCACCCTGGAAAACAATATTCGTACTATCTGAATCGCCATCTTCATTAGCATCTGGGCCCGCGAGATCACACCCGGTCGTCACCAGTAATACTACGGCAAGCAGAGTTCCCATGATTATGATACTATTTCTTTTCTTTTTCTTCATTTTGGATCTCCTCTTTTGATTTATCAAACAGTTTTATTGCCAACTTGTTCAGCATCTTTCTTACATGCATATATAGGTATCTACTACCCAACACTATAAGTAAAATTTTATGTATTCTTACTGTCTAATTAAATCAAAGTAAATCATAGTGTTTCACTTTACTATCGATTTAGCATAGCACCCTTTTCCCTCTCATGGAATACTTGGACATACAAGCTTATGCATTAAAATGATTTAATTCCAATTAGCAAGGTGCTTATCAACTTTTATTGGTATAATAACGCAAATGATTTGCATTAAAATAGAAAAAATATCACAGGGAGAGCCAATAACCATGAATTCCATATTCTTTATAGTCAACTTTTTGATACGTAGTAGCCATGCTTTTTCCTCTACATCAGGAGCAATATCGGT
>CAYXYD010000047.1:0-16353 GCA_964469205.1 uncultured Sphaerochaeta sp.
TCTCATCGGCATTGGTCATCAACAGCGAGACTGCAAGAGCTTCTCCCACCCCTACGCGAGAGAGAGGCTTTGCCAACCAGAGGCAAGAACCGCTCATATGCATGTCGATGCCTGCAATCTCCAGGTCATCGCCTTGCTTGACACTTCTGTAGACCAGTTCAAGACCACTGTCGAAAAGCTTGCTGTAGTAGGCTCCCTGCACTGCAGAAATCCTTTTTGCCTGTCTGAACCAGGTGAGCAACTGCTCCTCATCCAGTGAATCGCCTTTGATCAAGAGATCAAGTCCTGTGTTTGCTAGATAAATGGCCATATGCATCCCCCATGGAGAAAAGTGTACCACAATCTCCCCTTGCAGAGAAAGGGCCAAAACAATACTATCCTCTATATGAAATTCAAGGCAACAGAAGAAAGCCTCACCTTCTCTCGAGGTGTCCGTGAAGGGTTTCCCATCTGTGTGGGCTACTTTCCCACAGCCATGGCCTTCGGGCTTGTCTGTAGGGATGTGGGACTGAAGATTTGGGAGGCTGTGCTGTTCTCCGTCACCAACTTTGCCGGTAGCGGACAGTTCTTGGCCATAAACCTCATCGCATCAGGGTCGCTGCTCCTGGAGATCTTCATCGGGGTCCTCCTGATCAACTTGCGCTACCTGTTTATGGGGGCAGCCCTCAACCAGAAGCTGGAAAAGGGAATCCATGGACCCAAACGCCTCCTTTTGGCCCATGGGACTACTGACGAGGTATTTTCTGTAGCGGTACTGCACAACCAAAAGCTCTCTTGGCCCTACATGGCAGGACTCGAGGGTATTTCTTACCTCGGATGGGTGGGAGGCACAGCACTGGGCTTCCTTATCGGAATGATACTCTCATCTGAACTGCAGATGGCGGTGGGGGTCACCCTCTACGCCATGTTCATCTCCCTCTTTGCCCAGGAACTGCGCCAGAAGGGCCTGATGGTGCTCATCATCGCAGGCGTCTCGGCGATCATGAACTCCATCCTCATTGTTCTCCTGCATATGGGCAGTGGCTGGGCCTTTGTCATCTCCATGCTGAGTGCCGCCATATTTGGAGCGATCATCATTACAGAACCGGAGGTCTTGCCATGAAAGAGAACCTCCCAATCTTTGTCTATATCCTAGCTACAGCCCTGGCAACCTTTGCGGTAAGGGCCCTACCCTACTATGCCAAGTTCCTGAACAAACTACCCCCTTTCGTGTCCAGAGCCATGCGCCTCTTACCCATAGCCGCCCTCGGACCTCTGGTATTCCCCGGTGTTATCCTGGACTTCTCCCCCCAATGGTATGCAGGGCTGGCAGGCATAGGGGCCTCCTTTCTCATCGCCTACACCAAAGGTGGCATGGTCTTCCCCATCCTGATCAGCATAGTGGTCACCTACCTCGCCCTCTTGCTGTGACACAGACTGCCAAAGGTCCTAGATATGATGTTCCCTGACAAGAAACGCCTAGTGCATGGCTTGTTCGTCACATAGAAAGGTAAGCAAGGGAAGATGGATGATACCGTCCACTCCCGAATGCTTCAAGTCATCATAAGAAATTACGTACTTGGGATAGTTGTCCTCAATATCCTTAAAGGCTCCAAATTCACGATCGATAGTTTTGGAACTTTCCAATACATATGCCACTTGCAAATAGAATTTCTTACCCTCTTTCTGGGCGATGAAATCGACCTCCCCGTTCTGGGTCTTCCCAATAAAAACTTGGTATCCACGTCCTACCAACTCGTTATGAACCAGAGTCTCAATAAGGGCGCCGTATTCCCCTTTCACTCGGTTCTTTTTTAATTGAAACAGGCCAAGGTCAGCGGCATACGCCTTCTGTGCGAAAGACAATATCTTTTTCCCCCGGATATCAAAACGTTCAACTTTTGAAATGATACATGCGTCCTCACAGTAGCGGATATAGTCATATACCGTAGGTTCTGAGACCTTTACATTGTCTGCATTGAGCGCTTTAGCGATTGAACTTCCTGAAACGGTTGAAGAGCTCGTACTAAGAAGATACTCCACTACTTTTGCCAAGACATGGGGGGAGGAGACCTTGCTCTGCATGATAATATCTTTCAAGACAATGGAATCATACAGGTTTGAAAGCACAGCGTATTTCATTTCCTCCGTGCCTGCACTACACACCAAGGGAAACCCACCCCATTTCATATACTCGTTCAGACTACTCTTCTCAGGAGGTAACTCAGTGAAGGTACAGAATTCACTAAAGGAAAAACTCATCATCTTCAGCGAGATCGTCCTCCCTCCCAAGTGTGTAGCAAGATCCCCTGAAAGCAATCTTGCATTGGATCCGGTAAGGAATATGCTTACATCGAATGTGGATCTGAGCGAGTTAACCACCAGCTCGAAATCCTTGACATTCTGAATCTCATCGCAGAGAAGATAGTGTTTGATCTTTGGATTGAGTAAGTCCACCATATGCGCATGGAAGGTATCGCTTTCTTTCAGGGACCTTAGTGTATAATCTTCAAAATTGAGATAGGTAATACGCTCAGGCTCTATTCCTGTATCCAACAACTCTTGTCGAATCTGTTTTATCAGTATTGACTTACCACATCTCCTGACACCTGTGATAACCTTAATCAGCTCAGAGTCATAGAAGGGACGAATTCTCCTGAGATAAAGTTCTCGTTGCACCCAGCCTTTTTTCATATAGCTACCCTCTCCCATAAGCATAACATCAAACCATACAATCAACAACAGAATTAAATATATTTAACTCTAATCAATATTTCACCTATAGAGTTAAATTCATTTAATTTTATCTACAATTACTGCAATAGAGTTAAACCCATTTAATTCTATTGATCCCCATATCTTGCCCTTGCTCTAACTTGACCAACAGATGGTGAAAATTCTAGGATACCGTATGTTTGATGCACATCGTCACCTGACAGACGAACGAGAAATTCAGGACGCCCTCTACTGCACCTCATACCAAGCTGAGTGGCCTGTGGTCATAAATTTACCCTATCCTGGCATTGGCGCCCTAGGTGCCCTTGCTGATAGGGGTCTACCTCCAATTGAAGACTTGGCCCTGGCTTTGGAAAGCCATCCCCACCTGCAGGTAGGGGAAGTAGGCCTGGACAAGCGCTTTGGAGATCTGGAAGGTCAACAAAGGTTCCTGCTCTCTGCCCTGGACCTGGCTTTTTCCCTCGGAAGGAGCATCACCGTCCATGTGGTGCAATCTGATGGCCTGTTTCTCTCCTGCCTGGAACAGGCGGGAAGCCGCCTGCCCACCATCCTCTGGCATGGCTTTACAGGCAGTGTGGAAACGGCAAGGATAGCCTCTGATAAGGGGTGTATTCTCTCACTGGCTCCGGGGATCGAACATACAAGACTGGCTAAAAGGTTGGAGGAACTTTCTTCTCTCCCTTTTGCCATTGAAACCGACTATGACACACAAGAGAAACCCTACGAGCAAACCCTTGAAGAGCAGTACTCGCTGATCGGGGGTCTTATGCACAAGGATAGGGATACTCTGATAAGGAACAACCGTGCAAAAAGAGCAATTCTTACGAATAACGCGCCTCCTAGGTGAGGAGACGATCGAAGCCCTGCATACCAAGAAGGTAGCGGTGGTAGGCCTAGGGGCAGTGGGAGGCATGTGCCTGGAATCCCTTGTCCGTAGTGGTATAGGGGCAGTGCGTCTTGTTGACTTTGATCTGATCAGCATAACCAACCTCAACCGCCAGATCTTGGCAACCCATCAGAATATAGGAGTGTCCAAGATAGAGGCAGCCAGGGATCGCATCAAGGCTATCAACCCCTATTGCATCGTTGAAGAGCTCTCGCTGTTTGTCCAAAACGAGACAGTCGAGCAGATATTTACCGCCGATGTGAACCTGATAATTGATGCCATAGACTCGCTCAACCCCAAATGCGCCCTACTGGAAATGGCCTACAGGAAGCAAATCCCCATCATAAGCAGCATGGGTGCTGCCCTGAAAAGAAATCCTTCCCTCGTCAGGACAGGCGACCTTATGGACTCTTTTGGGTGCCCTCTTGCCAAGCAGGTACGGTCCAACTTGCGAAAACGGGGGATAGGAAGGGGTATTGAGGTTGTCTACTCGTCTGAACAGGTGCGCTATACCTACAAGAGCCCTGAAGAGGAAGAGTATGCAGAGTTCAACGAACAGATCAGCGAGAAGGGACGAAGGCGCAACGTATTGGGAAGCCTTCCCACCATCACCGCAATCTTCGGACAGAACCTGGCACATCTTGCCCTGAAGAAACTCCTCGGTGAAGAGACCTTTATGGGAGCAAAGACAGGGAACCCGAAGAATCAGAATCATAGGAACAAGCGTATAAGCATGGTCTAAACAGATTTTCTCCCTGATGGTAGCTTACACAATGAAGGCTTAAGGTTTCGCTTTTCCTTGATCTCCCAAACAGAAATCCAGTGAATCATTTGTTAGAGAAACTTGAAGGGAACAAAATAGGAAGGGGTATGAAAGTCCGCCTTCAGTGTCCCTATGGGTGCATAGCAGAGATAATGCGGCTCTTTGAGCCCATCGCCGCATTTATAGATGTTTCCCTTCAGCTTGAGGAAAGAAGTGGTCTCCCCTTCCTTCATAAGACCGAACAGGACAAGGTCTATGACTACATCGAGACGGTAACGGCTCACTCTGTTGTTGTTTTCCAGCAGGGTAAGCGTTAGGGGAATCTCATCCATGACAAAAGAGGGATAGAGCGTACGACCGGCTCTCTCTTTCCCATGCCCTACAAGGGCCTTGGTGCTGGCGCTGAACTCAAAATTGATATATTCGCTCTCCCCTTCGCGCTGGAGAAAAATCTCCATGCAGCTGTCTGTATGTACTTTCTGGTTGTGCTCTGTGCACATACGCCTGAGCTGGGGTTCCTGGATGGAGAATCTGAGGTGTAAAAACCTTCCCTCATGGCTAAGCCTTACTGCAGCCTCCACATCTTCAGCACCACCCCAGCAAGCGTGCAAAGGAAGGGGAAGGGCTCGCTCAATGCTTCCCTCAGTTACTCTGACCACCATTGTTTCTTCCATATCACTCTCCAATTTTTCCCAGTATAGACAAACAGGCCTCTTTCTCCAATACCAATTGAAGCGAACAAGACCCTTCTTCTCCTTAAGTGTCAAACATATTCTTAGGAGATCTCCATGAAAAGACTATTTCTTATCACGTTCGTAGCACTTTTGCTCATGACCAGCTGCAATGACAGCAAGGGCACTCATTCCGACCTGGTAGTCCGTTTTGCCTGTGAGAAGTATGCAATGCAGGAGCGGAGCCTGCTTCCGGCATCAGAGGCCATGACCATCGCCGAGTATAGGATCTTTGGCACTGGTCCCAATGGTGAGTCCGTCGATGTCACCGAAAGTTCCTCGACGGTGACCCTTGGGCAGCTGCTCATGGGAAAATGGTCCCTCACCGCCCAAGCCCTGAATAGCACAGGAGCCATCCTGGCCCAAGGCAGCCTCGATACGATGCTCTCTTCTGCAACCAGCACTGCAACCATCCATCTTACAGAGCTCGTAGGCGTTGGGACACTCTCCCTCTCCTACTCCTGGCGCCTTGACCAGGTAGCCAGTGATGTGCGCCTTGAACTGAGCTTGACCAACCAACAAGGGGAGGTCGTCTCCCTTCTTCCCCCGACCGTAAATATTGCAGCAGGTACGGCCAGCCTTAGTGCAAACCTCCCCTCGGGCTCGTTTATGCTCTCGTCCAAGCTCTATAGCCAGGATGTGCTGGTCAGTGGCTCTGCTGAGGCTGTGCGCATCATACCTGAGACTACCACTACTGGAGCCCTGGAACTGAAGATAGGAGACCGCTCCACCAACTTCACCATGACTGTCATCAACGACACCATGATGCCCATAGAGGGAAGTGTGACCTGCAACCCCACTTCCCCTACTGCAGGAACGAGTGTGACGCTCACCTTTGCTCCTAGCAACCTTCAGGGTGTAACGGTAGGCGAGCTTACGGCCTCATGGTTCTGTGAAGGGATGCCTGTAGAGGCAGATGGATTTTCCTACACTTCGATTCCCAAGGCAGGCTCACACCGCTATGATATCATCGTCAACCATGCAAAGCTGGGAAGCTTGGGAAGCACCACCATCCTAGTAAATATGCCAATCAACTAAAAACACTTGACAAGTGTTAAGCAAGTCGTGATTATGGGAATCATGGATGAATTACACATACCTTTCTTTCTCGAAACAGTAAGCTGTGGCTTTCCCTCCCCTGCCCAAGACAGCAGGGAGGAAAGCCTCGATTTCAATGCCCTGCTGTTCAAGCACAAGGCCAACACCTACTGCCTTCGCTGCAGCGGCGACTCCATGAAGCTGAAAGGCATTTTCAGTGGGGACATCCTGGTGGTCGACAGGACCATAAGGGCAAAAAGTGGGGATGTCATCGTAGCGGAAATAAGCGGCTCCTTTACCGTCAAGACACTGATCATCGAAGGAGGAAGGGCCATCCTTCATGCTGAAAACCCTGCCTATGCTGACATCCGTGTGGCACAAGATGAGGAGCTGATCCTCTTTGGAGTGGTCACAGCGGTCGTAAGGTGCCTCAGATGATCGGCCTGTGCGACTGCAACAGCTTCTACGCCTCGTGTGAGCGCCTCTTCCGCCCGGATTTGCGCAGTCGCGCAGTAGTGGTCCTTTCCAACAATGACGGATGTATCGTCGCCCTCTCAGGCGAAGCCAAGAAGCTTGGCATCAAGCGTGGGGCCCCTCTCTTTGAGGAGCGTGAGCGCCTACAGAGCGTCGGGGCCGCCATATTCTCCTCCAACTACACCCTCTACCAAGACCTCTCCGACAGGGTTATGGATACGCTGTTGACCCTTGTGGGAAACAGGGAGGTCTACTCCATCGACGAGGCCTTCTTCTCACTTGAGAAACCCAAAGAGGACCACGTACAAACTGTCCGTGACGAGATCATCCGTCTTACCGGCATACCTGTCTCCCTAGGGGTAGCCCGCACCAAGACACTTGCGAAACTGGCCAACCATGAAGGCAAGCGTCTGCCTGGTGGAATCAGCATTCTCTATCCGGAAGATGAGGAGACATTGCTTAGACGGACTGCAATTGGAGAGGTCTGGGGCATCGGACGTAGGCGCGAGGAGCAGCTCTTTAGGCTAGGGGTGCGTACAGCCTATGACTTCACCTGTAAGGATGAAAGATGGATCGAAAAGCACTGCACGGTCACCGGCCTGGCGACAGCGAGAGAGCTTCGGGGAGTACCCTCTATCCCCAGAGAGGTGGAGAAGAGCATCTCCTTATGTAGCGGCATCTCCTTCGAAAAACCAAAAGAGAGCTTTGAGGACCTTGAGCAGAGCCTGGCCTGTCACTGTGCCACCCTCAGCTCAAAACTCAGAAAGCGGGGCAAGCAGGCGCGGGAGATTACCGTAGCACTCTATACCAGCCGTTTCAGAGATGACTACCAGAGTCCCAGTGCAACAGTGACTCTAGCACAAGGCTCTGACTACACACCGACTCTTCTTGCTGCTGCGAAAATATGCCTTACCTCCATATATAGAAAGGCACCCTACAAGGCAAGCAGGGTGTGGGCAACATATCTTGAGGAGGAGGGGGTGCATCAGTATACACTCTTCAATGCCGAGCAGGAACAGAAGAGGATCAGCCAGGAAGAACGGCTCTCCCCTGTAGTGCAGGAGATCCAACGATCCTATGGCAAAAGGGCCCTAGTCTGTGGAACAGCAGGGGCTATGATCAAGGCCGACCTGATGGGTCAGGCCTACCTGTCACCTCGCTATACCACAGACTGGAAGAGCCTACCTACAGCGCATTGAAGGCCGGGACAAACCACTCGGGCATCGGCTTGGGACGCATGGTGGTCATGTCTATCGCAGCTACCTTGACCAGGACAACACAGACTGTCTCCCCGTCCCGCTTGACTGTCTGACGAAATATGATGGAAAAGCGTTTTGCGGTCTCTATCTCGGTCTCGACGGTCAACAGGTCATCAAGATAGGCAGGTCTCTGGTAATCGATATTGGCCGACTTTACCACCAGGACCATCTCCTGCTCCATGAGGGCACTATGGGACCCAGTCTGCTTTGTAGCCTTCCCGACATCCCTGAGCAACTCAGTGCGCGCATGCTCGACAAAGTCCAGATACCGGGCGTGGTAGACAATGCCGCCACAGTCGGTATCGCTATAGTAGACACGGAGAGTAAAACTATGCATCAGAGCACCACCTCAGCTCCGTCAAAGCGGAGAGTCGCGACATAATCATCATAGGTTTGTGCCCTGCGGATCATGACGGCCGAACCATCTTCCTTTAAGAGATATTCAGCAGGCCTGAGTTTCGCATTGTAGTTGAACCCCATAGCATGGCCATGGGCTCCGACATCGTGGATGACCAAAAGGTCCCCCTTCTCAATCTCCGGCAGAGCCCTGTCTATGGCAAACTTGTCATTGTTCTCACACAGCGAGCCTGTCACATCATAGATATGATCACTCTTCTTATCTTCTTTTCCAACAACGGTGATATGGTGGTAGGCACCATAGAGGGCAGGGCGCATAAGGTCACTCATGGAAGCATCGATGCCCACATACTCCTTATACTTGCTGCTAACGTGCCTGACACGACTGACCAGGTAGCCATAAGGACCGGTGATGACCCTTCCACACTCAAAGACGATGTTGAGGGGATCGAGGCCTACCGGGATGATGATCTCTTTGTAAAGTTCGCTCATGCCCTGGCTTACCGCCGCTAGGTCCATGCTTTCCTGTTCAGGCTTGTAGGGGATGCCGATACCACCGCCCATGTCTATGAATTCAATGCGGACACCTGTCTCTTTCTGGATCTTCACACAGAGCTCGAAGAGCATCCTAGCAGTCTCCACGATATAGGTGCCGTCAAGTTCGTTGGAAGCGACCATGGTGTGTAGACCGAAACGCTTTACGCCCTTCTCCTTCATAATCCTGTAGGCATCGACGATCTGAGCTGTTGTGAGGCCGTATTTGGCTTCGACAGGGTTGCCGATGATGGCATTGCCGGTCCTCTCAGGACCTGGGTTATAACGGAAACAGATAAGAGAGGGGACCTCTCCCAAGGCTTCGATCATGGCATCTATGTGGGTGATATCATCGAGGTTGATGATGGCCCCGGCCTTGTATGCTGCCACAAACTCCTCAGGGGGGGTATCGTTGCTGGTGAGCATGATGTCTTCACCTGTGATGTTGCACGCTTGGCTGAGCAGTATCTCTGGCAAGGAAGAGCAGTCACTGCCAAAGCCTTCCTTCCTTAGGATGGAGAGGATGCTCGGATTGGGACAGGCCTTGACCGCATAGTAGTTGCGAAAGCCTGGGGCCCAAGAGAAATGGCGGGTAAATTGACGCGCATTCTCCACTATCGCCCTCTCATCATACAGATAAAACGGGGTGGGGATCTTCTCGGCCAGGGCCTGAAGCCTTTGTGCACTCACAGGAAGGGTTTTCTCACTCATATCTCTAGATTCTCCTCAATTGAAGCAATTGCCTTCAGTACATTCTCGCGATGTCCGTAGGACGAGACCCTCACAAAGCTCTCTCCTGCCGGTCCAAAGCCCGCCCCTGGGGTGACCACCACATGACACTTGTCCAGCAACAGGTCAAAGAAAGCCCAGCTAGGCATATTGTTGGGAGTCTTCGCCCAGATGTAAGGACTGTTGACCCCACCATAGACGGTAAGGCCCACTCGGGTCAAACCTTCACGGATGATGCGGGCATTCTCCATATAGTAGTCGACCAACGCCCTACTCTGCTCATAGCCATCACCACTGAGGGCTGCAAAGCCACCTGCCTGGGCGATGTTGCTCGCCCCGTTGAAGAAGGTGCACTGGCGCCTGTTCCAAAGAGCGTTGAGCACACCCTTTTTTGCATCCTCGCACTCAAGGGCCTTGGGTACGATGGTCCATCCCAGCCTGACGCCGGTAAAGCCGGAAGACTTGGAGAAGCTGTTTATCTCAATGGCACACTTCTCGGCTCCCTCAACTTCGTAGATCGAGCGGGGATAACCCTCTTCTGTGATATATTCGCTGTAGGCACTGTCAAAGATGATGACACTCTTGCTCTTGATGGCATAGTCGACAAAGGCCTTGAGCTGCTCTTTTGTTGCAACAGAGCCGGTTGGGTTGTTGGGGCTGCAAAGGTATATCAGATCAACCTTCTCGCTCGGAGGTGAGGGGATGAAACCATTCTCCTCATTGCTCTTCAGATAGACAAAGCCGTTGTAACGGCCACTCTCCTTGTCAAAGAGACCGGTTCTTCCCCCGACCACATTGCTGTCGACATAGACCGGGTAGGCAGGGTCCTGTATCGCTACGACATTGTCCTTACCAAAGATATCCTGCAGGTTTGCCGCATCGCTTTTTGCCCCGTCACTGATAAAGAACTCCGTAGGTTCGAGATTGACCCCATAGCGCTTGTAATACTCTACCAGAGCTTCTCGGAGGTAGGTATCGCCCTGCTCATCGCCATATCCACTGTAGGTAGAGCGGTCTGACAGTGCGTCGATCTTCTCTCTCATGGCAGTGCAGACTGCTGGAGAAAGTGCCTCAGTGGTGTTGCCAATGCCGAGGCGCAAGATACCAACTCCCGGATTGACCTTCTGCCAAGCGGCAGTCCTTCTGGCTATTTCGGGGAACAGATACCCACTTGCCAGCTTCTCAAAATTCTTATTTATCGTAGCCATCTCTAGATTCTCCTCGTCAAGGCACCAAGTGCGTCCAATTTGTCAAGCTCAGAGTAGAGCCTTTTGCGGTTCTCTTCATTCTCAAAGGTACACATGGGAAGGCGGAAGGATTCCTCACACCAACCATAGCGTGCCATGGCACTCTTGATGGGAATGGGGTTGGTCTCAAGAAAGCATGCCCTGAAGAACCCTGAAAGGTTGGCTTCCATAGCGCGGGCTCCCTTCATGTCACCACTTAAGGCGAGAGCCACCATATCAGAGATATACCTGGGGCAGATGTTTGACCCTACGCTGATGACCCCGTCTCCCCCTGACTCGATAAGGTCGAGACAGAGGTTGTCGTCACCACTGAGGACACGGAAGGCACCATGGGTTCCAGCAATGACAGCCTTCATCTGGTCAAGGTCGCCACTGGCTTCCTTTACCCCTCCGATATTCGGACAGACTTCACTCAATGCCTTGACCGTTGCGGTCTCGATGTTCACCCCGGTGCGGCCCTTGATGTTATAGAGGATGCAGGGAATGTCCACACTATCGGCAATAGCCTTGAAGTGCATATACAGCCCTTTTTGGGTAGGTTTGTTGTAATAGGGGTTCACCAGCAATACAGCATCGGAGCCGACCTCCTGGGCATGTCGTGAGAGCCTTATTGCCTCACTGGTCGCATTCGAGCCAGTTCCGGCAATGACCGGGACCCTGCCATCGGCAAACTTTACGGTGAGGGCGATGACCCTGTCATGCTCATCGTGGCTGAGGGTCGGGCTTTCGCCTGTGGTCCCACAAGGAACCAGGCCTGCGACCCCACTCTCTATCTGCGTCTCGACGATATGCTGCAGCATATCCTCATCTAAAAAGTCCTTCTTGGTAAAAGGGGTCACCATTGCGGTAAACACTCCCCTGAAATTAATATCCTTCATTATTCATTCTCCCCTAAAAATACGTCTTCGAGCATGGCATCAAGGGTAAAAAACCCTTTCCTACCATCAGTTATCCACGAGGCAGCCTTGAGAGCACCGGTAGCGAAGCCCTCTCGGGACCGTGCCCGATGGGTCAGCTCTATGGTGTCATCCTGACTGTCAAAAGTTACTGTATGGGTTCCAGGAACTGAGCCACCTCTCGCTGAGGAGACATGGATCTCAGACTCCTCGCGCCTTCGGTGCAAGGTATCAGAGTAGATTGAGCTCTTGAGCGGTGTGTTGTCCAACACCATCTGAGAGAGCATGACAGCTGTTCCTGAAGGGCTGTCAGCCTTCTGGGCATGATGCGTCTCTTGGATAAAGGGGTCGTAAAGACCACTTTTGCCAAAGAGACGGGATGCATATTTGACCACTTGGAAAAAGAGGGCGACGCCAAGGGAGAAGTTGCCGCTGTAGATGATGGAACACGCACTTTCATCAATGGCCTCCCTGACGCTCTCAAGCTTTTCATACCACCCGGTGGTCCCGATGACCGCCGGGATGCCCAGACGGGCATAAAGGACTATATTGTCCACCACCACAGAAGGATGGGTAAAATCAATGGCCACCGTGCATCCGTTGAGCGTAGAAGCATCAAGGTTCGTATCGGTGACTTCAGGCGATTCTGATACAGGGTCGATCACAGCAACCACTTCATGCCCTAGGCCAAGGGCTTGACTGCGTATGAGCTTTCCCATCTTTCCATATCCGACTATAGCTACTTTCATGATGCCTCCAACATGAAAATAGTCTATCAGAAATAGCACAATGTTGTCTATAGTATAACAGAATGTTTTTATTATAACAATATTGTTACTTTATTTCTTTTTCTTCACATCCCTTTTCTTTCTCTCCTCGCTCGCCTTCATGAAATCTGCGAAGGTTCCCCCTGCAGTAGGGGTCTCGTTGACCACAGCAGAAGGGGCATTAGTGTTACCCCATGGGCGATCTTCTCTCTTTTTAGGCTCCCGAGGACGATTATCCCTCTGGTAGGTGAGCTTGCTCGGTCGCACCACTTCAATGACAGTCTCCCAGGTATAGTTCTTCTTCTCTGCTTTGGAAGCGTGGTCATCAGGAAGAGAAAAGCCCTGCATTTCAGGTTTTGCTTTCTTAGGAAGGGCTTTCTTTATCACCAGCTTTTTCTTTGGAGCTACTACCCCACTCTCTTTGGGCTTTGCTACAACTTTAACAACAACTGTGGGTGTCTCTTCTTCAGTGCTTTCGAGGAAAATCCTCTTCTTGATCTCTTTCTCTTCGTAGGAACAGGAGAGCCGCTGACAGATAAAGTGGTTCTGCCCTATCTCATCGACGACCTTCATCATCGGAGCCTTACAGTGTGGACAGGTCTTTGATTCCTTGAACTGGGGAGCGTAGGTCTCTCCACTGGAGATGACTTGCTTTACCAGGGTGCGGGTACTCTCCTTGATATCCTCGATAAAGAGGGTGCTGTCCTCCTTGCCTTCTGCAATGCGGGAGAGCCGCTCTTCCCACTTGCCGGTGAGGTGGGCACTGCACAGCAGGTCCGGGGCAAGACGTACCACTTCCCGACCCTTGGCAGTGGGGACCAGCTCCCTACCCTGGCGGTCGACATAGTGATTTTTGATAAGCTTCTCTATGATGTCTGCACGGGTGGCGGGGGTGCCCAAGCCATTGCCCAGCTGCTTTTTGAGCTTTGCATCCTCCACCAGGCGCCCTGCATGCTCCATTGCCGAAAGCAGGGTCGCTTCGGTATACCGCGAGGGTGCGGCAGTTGCCATACGCCGGGTCTTCACCGAGCCAATGACAACAGAGCCGCCTTCCTTCAAGGAGAGCAATGCTGCATTGAAGGGTTCATCGTCCTCAAGCAGTGCTTCTGCACTGCGTCGTCCGATGAGGCGCGCTACATCACGCCAACCCTGTTGGGTCGGTATGGTAAGGCGAGTCTGGAACCGAGAACCCTCCACCTCGCAGACGAGAGTGGTGGTCTTGTACAGGTAGTCGGGGCTGAGGACTTCCAGGAACCTCATGACGATGAGTTCCCAAAGGGCCAGCTCGTTCTTGGATAGTTTTGTCAAATCGACCTTCTGGTCGGTTGGGAGGAGGGCATGGTGGTCAGTGACCTGCAGGTCCTGGACAAAGCGTTGCTCGTCGATCCTATAGCCATCAAGGGCAAACGAATTGGCAAGGGGGGCAAAGGGGGTAAGGCTCAGAGAGCGCAGTCTCTGGGGGATGGTCGCTACTATATCACTTGTTATGTAGCGGCTGTCGGTCCTTGGGTAGGTCACGATCTTATGCTGCTCATAGAGTCTCTGTAGCGTATCCAAGGTCTCCTTTGCACTGAAGTTCAGGTGATTGTTCGCATCACGCTGCAGTTCGGTAAGGTCGTAAGCCAAGGGTGGCTGTTCGTTCCTCTCCACGGTTTCCAAGCTGGTGATGATACCGCTCTTACCGACCAGGGTCTCTTCCAGGTGTTTGGCCGTCTCTTCACCCTTGATGCGGATGGTATCCTCATCAGTGTAGTGGGAAGCTGCGAAGGAACCGAAGTCAGCCTTCAGCGTCCAGTAGAACTGCCCGGCAAAGCTTTCTATCTCATCTTCACGAACTGTCATGAGAGCGAGGCTCGGAGTCTGTACCCTGCCGGCAGAGAGCTTGGCATCATAGTGGCAGGTAAGGGCTCGCGTCACGTTCATGCCCACATACCAGTCGGCAGCGGCACGGCTTTCGGCGGCGCTGTAGAGGTTTTCATAGAGTTTTGCATCCTTGAGGTTTGCAAAGCCTTCGCTGATGGCGCTGTCGGTCTGGCTGCTGATCCAAAGTCTTTTCGCCTCGCCCTCATACCCTGCCACCTTCATGATCCATCGGGCAACAAGTTCGCCTTCCCGTCCGGCATCGGTGGCTATGATGACACCATCGACGTCCTTGCGGTTAAGGAGGGTCTTCACCACGGCAAACTGATCTTCGCTCTGGGGGATGACCTCTTGCTTAAGGGTATTGGGTAGCATCGGCAGGTCGCGCAACGACCATCGCCGGAAGCTGTCGCTGTAGACTGCAGGCTGGGCAAGCTCCACCAGGTGGCCCAAAGCCCAGGTAACAATGTAGTCAGGACCCTCGATATACCCCTTATCGCGTTTCCAACAGTTCAGTACCCGTGCAAGCTCTCTAGCAACACTCGGCTTTTCAGCCAGGACAACTTTCTTCAATTTGCCTTCCTCCCGTGAAAACTATAGCGGGTTTGCTCGGTACTCGGCAAGACAAACCATGAGGAAAGATAAGGAGATCACCCCAATCTATTTGCCTATACAAACTGTTGCTACTAACAATCATTTGACCTTATCCCATCTTTTCTGTATGCTCTCTTCATTGTAGGAAAAACACCTACACCATAACCTTACCCCCATGGGAGAAACCATATGGCTTTTGATTTCATGCAGTTCTTTTCCACCAGTTCGAAAAAAAATGAGGCACCAGGAGAAAAGACTCTCATCGTAAAGACACACCGTTGTCCAGAGAACCACCGCTGTCCCTCAGTCTCTGCCTGTCATTTTGGGGCCCTCTCCCAAGTAGGGTATGCAGCTCCTGTCATCGACTACGAAAAGTGTACTGGTTGTGGCAAATGCACACGCTATTGCATGCCTAGGGCCCTGGTAATGGAGAGAGCCTAGACATGGACACCAAGCAAAACAGGAAACGAGGGCTTATCCCAGCCCTTTTCCTGATCACCCTACTCTACTTCTCCCTCGGCTTTGTATCGATCCTCTTTGGATTGCTCGCATTCTTCTGCATGGCGATCCCCTTTATCCTGTTGGCCCGATACAAGAAAAAGGTCTGGTGCTCTACCTACTGCCCGAGAGCCTTGCTGCTAATGCAGACAGGAGCTAAAAAGAATAAGAATAAGAAAAAGAGGGAAATCCCCCGTCAGTTTTCCAACGGAACACTGAAAAAGGCGATGCTCTGGTACTTCGGGCTCAACTTGCTTTTTATCACAGGATCGACCATCCAGGTGGCCATGGACAACATGCCAAGCATGGAGTACATACGACTTTTCATAGCCATCCCGTTTGTGCCGCTACCGCAACTCATCACAGTAGAGGCTCCCTCTGCTGTGATGCACCTCTCCTATCGCCTGTATTCGATGATACTCAGTTCAACAATATTGGGCATAGGCCTGTCACGGCTCTACAGGCCTAGACTCTGGTGTACGATCTGTCCGGTGGGGACGCTTTCCAATGAATTGCTCAATCGCACCCCCTAGAGGTGTGATTGTAAGAGGTGTTTGCAACTTTGGTCTGATTGGGAAACGAAAACTGCCTCAGAGGCACATAGCAACAGTGTCAGTTTGCCAAAAACACCTAGTGAATATATATTTAGGTAAGAATACGAGGAGAATATGATGAAAAATCTTTTGATAATCGGAGGAGTTGCAGCAGGAGCTACTGCAGCGGCTCGTGCACGACGGATCAACAATGATGTGAATATAACACTGCTTGAAGCAGGGGCGGATGTCTCTTTTGCAAATTGTGGATTGCCTTACTACATTGGAGGAGATATTGAATACAGATCTTCACTAATCCTAGCTAGTCAAGAAACCTTCAATGAACAGTACCGGGTAAATGTGCATACACATACCCAAGCGTTGAAAATAGACCGTACAAATAAAACAGTACAAACCCAAAACAGTGAGTCAGGTGAAAAACTCACATTCCCCTATGATGCTTTAATTCTAG
>CAYXYD010000048.1:0-15933 GCA_964469205.1 uncultured Sphaerochaeta sp.
TCTCCAATTTTTCATCGCTTTACGCGGATAGTATTCATAGTAAAAGGGAGGCATACTCCCCCGAGTGGTGCAGTATATAGAGCTCGTTTCTTTAGGTCAAGTAACTAGATGCTAACAACCTGAAGTGACTTTACTCCCAAGGAGGGGTATTTCCTCTGTATGGAAGCAAGTATCCTCTTCTGTTGCATCATGGTTATCTGGGCCCAAGAAGGGTGGTCCGCTTTCAGCACCAGCGTACTCCCCTTTATATCAATTATTTTAACATGTGGATAGAGTCTCGTACCAATTATATCCTGCCAATTCATCCCGATCGCTGCTTTTGGGTTATCTGTGCGTATATCAAGCCTATGAAGAAGCATATCCAGCACTTTTTTGCCTTCTATTGGTTCGCCATCTTTGCAAATACGCTTTTTCTTATCCTTCATGCCCTAGAAAGCTCCCTTGCCTCACATCATAAACCAAAGCATCTTCACTTGCTAGATGAGCAAAATAGTGCTCCTCAGGAAGGAAGGTGAAAAATGCCTGGCTGTACCCTTCCATGAGCGAGAGAAACTTCTCACGCTTGGTAAGATCGAGTTCAAGCAGCACATCATCCACCAAGATAAGGGGTTTCTTACCCGTCTTCTTGTGAAAGAAAGCCATCTGGGCAGTACGCAGGATCAGCGAGGCAAGCCTGAGCTGTCCGGTAGACCCTATCTGCGAAAAGGTCCCGGCATCCTGGACAATGTTGAACCGGTCCCGATGGATACCACTGGTGGTGGTCAGCATATTGAGATCTCTCTGCCTGTTTTTTGCAAGATATTCTACTATTTCTTCCTCGGTTGTGCACCCTGACCAGGAAGGTTGGTACTGAATTTCTATGTTGATATCAGAATTTGATACATTCCTGTACATTTCTGGAAATATCTGGTCAAACTCAGCAACAGCCTTTTTTCTCTCTTGTTGGATGGCAAGACCATATTTTGCCATCTGCAGGTCATATACGGGAAGCAGGTTATACCGCCCTTCCTTGATCGCAAGGTTTCTCTGTTTCAAGAGAAGCCTGTAGCGACGCATATCATCAAAAAAAAGAGGGTCGTACATACTCATCGTCTGATTGAAAAACCTTCTTCTTTGCTCTGGTTCCCCTCGGACAAAAGCAATGTCATCATGACTGAAGACAATGCAGGGGATGTTGTAAATTAGCTCTTTTCTGTCCTTGATCTCCCGTTCGTCAAGAAATACCCGTCTTTTCGCATCCTGATATTCCAAGACCAGCGTATGGGAAAGGCTGTCTTCTCCCAGATACTTGCCAGTCAGCTTGAAGGATTTTTCCCCATGGCTTGCCAGTTCGCGCAACTGTGAAGAGCGAAAGGAAGAACCATAGCAAAGCGTGTAGATTGCCTCAAGAAAGTTCGTCTTGCCTTGGCCGTTTGTCCCAATGAGGAATACCTGTCGTTTGTCGACAGGTATAGCCTCAGGAGTTAGATTTCTAAATTGAACGGTCTTTATCTCAGTGAATACCATCAAGCATTGAGCTGCATGGGCATGATGACATGATAGTAATCGCGCTCACTTTCAGCTTTGATGGTCATAGCCCTGGTAGGTTCGGTAAAGTTGATGGAGAAGAATTCACCTTCCATCATCTTGAGGGGATTCATCAGGTAGGTGAAATTGAGCGATACCTTGTTTTCAGGTCCTTCATACTTGCACGGGATGATCTCCTTTGCCTCTCCAACTTCATTTTCATCACTGGTAAGCAGGATTCCTGCTTCACTGATATCCAGGTATATGCGTCTTGCCTTATTTTCAACAAGCAGAGATACACGCCTCAAGGCATCAAGCATATCCTGAATTCTCATGATACTGCTGTAGCTCTGGCTTTCAGGTATTACTCTTCGATAGTTTGGATATTGTCCCTTTATCAGAGTCGAGTAGAAAAGTCTCTCTGCAATCTGGGCAAATATGATGTTTTCTGTGATGCAGAGTTTGAGTGTTCCCTCGTCAGTGGAGAGTTTTTTCAAGACTGCAAAGAACTTCGGTGGAATGATGACTGGTGAGAAGGCAGGGATTTCTTCGTCAAACTTTCTTTCTACAATGGAAAGCCTTCTCCCATCTGTTCCTACCATGGTCATCCCGGTGGGAGTTCTTTCAAGATAGAGTCCACAAAGGAAATAGCGTGTCTCATCTTCACTGATTGCAAAGATGGTCTGGTTGGCCATGTCGTTGAAGCTTCTCTGTGCAATGGTGAAATAGGAGTTGTCCCCTATGCTTTCCATTGCAGGAAACTCATCGGCATTGATGGTTCTCAACTTGAAATCAATGCTCTGCCCTTCTGGCTTGATGGCAAAGACTCCGTTGTGTGCTGTGAACTCAATGTTACCTTCTGGAAGTGAGCGAAGGATGTTTAGGAACTTGTCGCAGTAGACCATGGTTTTTCCTTCCTCCAAAGTCTGGACTGCTATCTCTGTGTTGAAGCCAACTTTCTGGTCAGTAGCTCTGATACGTAAGCGATCGTCAGAGGTCTCCAAATGGACGTTTGATGTGACCGAAAGTGAGTTTCTCTGACTTGTAAAATCCATTGAATATATGACTTCATTGAGGATTGATTCTTTGCTGCAGACGAATTTCATCTTTAACTCCTAATATTTAATATAAGTTAGTAATAGTAGTAATAGTAGCACGGATTCTGTGGATAACTGAATAATTCATTATTCAACCTATCCTTAGTTTTTGTCATCTTGTGGATAACTCTCGAAGTTGTCCACAATTGCTCCACAAGCAAATTTGGCAATCCACAGGTTTCGAAAGTTATCCACAACCTATCCATAGGTTATCCACAGAAATTTACCGCTTAACATTCATTAAGTCCCTCTTCAATTTTAACACAGTATTGGTGAAGGCTTCATCGCTTTTCATCAAGGATTCTATACGGTCGTATGAGTGCATTACGGTGGTATGGTCGCGACCTCCAAACTCGGTCCCAATTTCAGTGGTGGAGTACTCGGTAATGTCCCGGGCAAGGTACATGGATATCTGTCTGGGTTGGATGAGACTCTTGTTCTTTTTCTTACCTTTTATCTCAAAGGAGCTGACGTTGAAATACTCGCCGACGACCTTGATGATAGTATCAATGGAGAGAGTCTGATTAGCATTTGCCGCAAGGGAAGGCAGGGTTCCCAAAAGTTCCTTGGTTTTGTTCAGGGTAAGTTGCTGGTCGAGCAGCTCGCTGAAGGCTATAAGCTTGGTCAGTGAAGACTCCAGGTCACGCACATTGGTACAGACGTTGGTTGCAATGTAGTCGATGATCTCTTCACTCATGGAGCTTCCCTTCTGCTTTGTCTTGCTTTTGAGGATGGCCACCCTTGTCTCGTAGGAAGGTGGTTGCAAATCGACATTCAATCCCCTTTCAAATCTGGAACTGAGACGGTCACTGATGTTCTTAAGCTCGCTGATGGGTCTATCACAGGTGAATACCATCTGTTTTTTGGACTCATAGAGATTGTTGAAGGTGTGGAAGAGCTCTTCCTGTGTCCCGTCCTTTCCTTGCAGGAAGTGGATGTCGTCGATAAGCAGCACATCGACCTTTCTGAACTTGTTCTTGAAGCTCTGCATCTTGTTTGAACCTACAGAGTCGATGAACTCATTGGTAAACATCTCGGCTGTGACGTACATCACCTTCAGTTCAGGGGTGTTGTCGATGATGTGATTGCCTATGGAGCTGAGCAGGTGGGTCTTTCCCAGTCCTACTCCTCCGTAGATCAGGCAGGGGTTGTAGCTGACCCCCGGGTTCTTCGCTATGGCCAGGCTTGCGTTGTAGGCGAAGGTGCTGTTGTCCCCTATGACGAAGTTGGAGAACTTGTAGGAGTAGTTGAGGTTGCAATTCTTCTTCATCTTCATCGTCGTCTCTTGTGAGGCTTTCTGTTTTGGTTGTGGCTGAGCGGTTTTGGCTTCCTTGGGTGGCTCAATGATGGAAGAGGGGTCAGCCTTCTTGTGTTCCTGTATTTCAGAAAGGGACTTTACGATGAAATCCACCCCAATTTCCTCTCCGGTAAGTTCGCATAGCGTATTTACCAGCAGATCCCTATATCTGGCTATCACGGTATCGAGGATAAATTGGCTCGCTCCGGCAAGGATGACCTTTTTGTCTTCCGATCCAACGTAGACGATACGGTTGAACCAGGTCGAGTATTCCTGTACTGGCAGCGTTTCCTGTATACGGAGGATTGTCTCCAGCCAGAATTCATAATAGTTACTGTTTGTGTCGCTCATGCGCCCATTTTACTCTGTCGGTCATCGGCTTGCAAGAGCTGTTTGATAACCTTTGTAGGGATGCTTATAATTTATTGCCTAAAAAGCAGTTATAAATAGCCAGTTTTTTATTGGAATACTTGCAACAAACCCCTGTTTCTGGTATAATCAATAAGGATTGGCGTAAGCCTTTTTTTATTATTACATAAGGATATAACTAATGAGTGAAGGGAGCTTTGACAAAGGAAACTTCCAGCCGCCACTGCACCATAGTGGTTCGCATATGGAAGCTTCAACAAATACCTATTCTGCCGGGAGCATCCAGGTCCTCAAGGGCCTTGAAGCTGTAAGAAAACGGCCCGGAATGTATATTGGTTCCACTGGCATCGATGGCCTGCATCATCTCGTGTACGAGGTGGTGGACAACAGTATCGATGAAGCTATGGCAGGGTATTGTACTGATATCCAAGTTTTTCTCGACCAAAATGGGGAAGGCAGGGAGGTCTGTACCATTGAGGACAATGGAAGGGGCATACCTGTCGAGATGCATCCTACAGAACATAAGAGTTCTTTGGAAATAGCCATGACCCAACTGCATGCCGGGGGAAAGTTCGACAAGAACTCCTATAAGGTTTCAGGTGGATTGCATGGTGTGGGTGTTTCCTGTGTAAACGCCCTCTCTGATTGGATGGAAGTTGTTGTCTACCGTAATGGTGGTATCTTCAAGCAGGTGTATTCAAAAGGTCTTCCACAGACCCAAGTCCTGCAGACAGGCGATAGCGAGCGCACCGGTACGGTAGTGAGCTTCAGCCCCGACTACTCTATCATAGAGCAGAATGCCTTCAGCTATGAGACGCTTGTAAACAGATTCCGTGAACTCTCTTTCCTGAACAAGGGCATTACCATCACAGTCACCGACAGGCGAGAGCAAGAGATCCGGGAGAAATCCTTTCATGCCAATGGCGGGCTCAGTCAGTTCGTCAGCTATCTCAATGAGTTCAAGCATGTGCTCAACGAGCCTCCCATCTCTGTTGAGGGTGAGCGCGACAGTGTCAAGGTAGAGATTGCCTTGCAGTACAACGACAAGTACGACGAGAAGGTTCTCTCCTATGTGAACAATATCAATACCCGAGAAGGAGGGACTCACCTCACCGGTTTCAGAACCGGCCTTTCCAGGGTTATCAACGTACAGTTACAGAAAAACATCAAACTCTTGAAGAAATATGAGGAGAAGCTCGAACAGAGCGATATCTCCGAGGGCCTTACAGCCATCATATCGGTGAAGATTCCCGAACCTCAGTTCGAAGGCCAGACCAAGATGAAGTTGGGCAACTCCTCAGTAAGTGGTATTGTCTACTCCATGGTTTATGAGAAGCTGGGCAACTATTTTGACGAGTTTCCTGCTGTAACCGAGAAAATACTCGAGAAGATCATCAGCGCAGCCCTTGGTAGGGTAGCAGCGCGCAAGGCACGCGAGCAGATTCGTAAGAAGAGTGAAGGCGGCGGGCTTCCCGGCAAGCTGGCCGACTGCTCGGAGAAGGATCCTTTCAAGTGTGAGGTCTTCATCGTTGAGGGTGACTCTGCAGGTGGTTCGGCCAAACAGGGCCGCGACCGCAAGTTCCAGGCAATTCTTCCTCTTTGGGGAAAGATGCTGAACGTAGAGAAAGCCCAGGAGTTCCGTGTATTGGGAAATGACAAGCTACAGCCTGTCATCTCAACGCTCGGGGCAGGCATCACACGCTACAACAATACCGGAAGGGATTTGGAAAACGAGAGCGAGAATGGCATCACCTTCGATATTACCAAGGCCCGATACCATAAGGTTATCATTATGGCTGATGCTGATGTCGACGGTTCGCATATCAGAACTCTCCTGCTTACCTTCTTCTTTCGATACATGCGCCCACTCATTGAGGCCGGTTATGTCTATTTTGCCATGCCTCCCCTCTATAAGATTACCGTTGGTAAGAAGGTGGAGTATGCCTATGACGAGGAAGCACGGCTGAGAATTATTGAAAAGTACAAGATCGACGAAGGCACCAAGGCCTCCATCCAGAGGTACAAGGGTCTTGGTGAGATGAATCCCGATCAGCTTTGGGAGACTACCATGAATCCGGAAACCCGTATGATCAGCCAGATATGTCTTGATGACGCCGAGGAAGCCGATAGGGTGTTCTCGATGCTCATGGGTGAAGAGGTTGAGCCCCGTAGGGCCTTCATTGACGCTAATGCCGTTTATGTATCGAATCTGGATGTCTAGGAAAGGATAGTATTGTGGAAGAAGAAAGCAAGAGCAGGATAATTTCTGTGGATGTGTCAAAGGAGATGCGCATCTCGTATCTCAACTATGCCATGTCCGTAATTGTAAGTAGAGCTCTGCCTGATGTACGTGACGGGCTCAAGCCTGTGCACAGGCGAATTTTGTACGATATGTTTGAGATGGGAATCAGGGCAAACTCCAGTTATAAGAAGAGTGCCCGTATCGTCGGTGACGTCTTGGGTAAGTACCATCCCCACGGGGATAGTTCTGTCTATGAAGCCCTGGTCCGTCTGGCCCAGAATTTCTCCCTCAGATATCCTGTGATCACTCCACAGGGTAACTTCGGTTCCATTGACGGCGACCCGGCTGCTGCGATGCGTTATACCGAAGTGAGGATGAGCCGCATCGGTGATGAGATGCTCGTTGATATCCAGAAGGAGACCGTCGACTTCGGTCCCAACTATGATGAGTCTCTGGACGAGCCTACGGTATTGCCCGGGGCCTTTCCTTTCTTATTGGCAAATGGCAGCAGCGGTATTGCTGTCGGAATGGCCACCAATATGGCTCCCCATAACCTTCAGGAGATCTGTGATGCTGCCTGTGCTGTCATTGAGAACGCAGATATCACCATTGATGAGCTGATGGAGCATATCAAGGGACCTGACTTCCCCTCGGGAGCGATCATCTGCGGGATGCAGGGCATCAAGGATGCCTTTACCACCGGTAGGGGCAAGATTGTCCAGCGTTCCTGCTATGAGATCGAGTCTTTTGACAATGGGCGGGACCATCTCATCTTTACCGAGATACCCTATCAGGTAAACAAGGCAGACTTGGTCAAGAAAATCGATGACCTCCGTAAGGATGGGGCCATCCCCTCCATATCTGTGGTCAGGGATGAGTCCGACCGTAATGGAATCCGTGTTGTCGTAGAGCTGAAGATGGGCAGTGAGCCGATGGTTGTCGTCAACCAGCTTTTTGCCCGCACAGCGCTTCAGACAAACTTCAACGTAAATAACCTTGCCCTGGTCGATGGAAAGCCGCAGCAGTTCAACCTTAAGGATATGCTGTTCCATTACATTGAACACCGCAAGGAAGTTGTGATACGCAGGACCCAGTATGATTTGAGAAAGGCTCAGGAGCGGGCACATATCCTACGCGGTCTGAAGATTGGACTGGACAACATTGATGAGGTCATTCGCATCATCAAGGAGTCTCCCGACAACTCTGTCGCCGCTGAAAGGCTTATTTCCCGCTTTGGTCTGGACTTGATCCAGGCACAGGCTATCATCGACATGAAGCTCGGACGTCTCAGTCATCTGGAATCTTCCAAGATCCTTGATGAACTGGCAGACCTCGAGCAGAAGATCGCCTACTACAAGGAGCTTCTCGCTGATGAGCTGAAAATCCTTGCTGTGGTAAAGAGCGAAATACGGGCACTTCCAACAAGCCTTGCCCCCAAGGATCGTCGTCTGAGCCAGATCAACCGTGAGGAGATCGGACAGTCAACGATGCAGGACTTCATCAAGAATGAAGAGGTCGTGGTCCTTATCAGCAATAAGGGCTTTGCCAAGCGTATCCCTACCGGGGAGTATGACACCCACGGAAGGGCTGGCAAGGGGAGTCGGACCGCCAAACTGCAGGACGGCGATTTCGTCGACCATATGTTTGTCGCTTCTACACACGAGTATGTGCTGTTTGTCACCAATGCAGGTAAAGGATATTATACCAAGGTCTTTGACATTCCCCAGGCTTCCAAGAATGCTAAGGGAGTCAACGTGAAGAACATCCTCCAGCTGGAGACTACAGAGAGGATCACCTCCATCATCAACTTCAAGGAGTTCAGTGAGGACCAGTACATCATGATGGCTACCCGTCTTGGTGTGGTGAAGAAGGTCTCTCTCTATAACTTTCGTAATGCAAGGGCCCGTGGCATCATTGCCATCTACCTTGATGAAGGCGATGAGCTGTTGCACAGCGAGTTTGTCCAGGAAGGAGATGAGTGCATGCTTATCACCAGAAAGGGCCGTGGTCTCAAGTTCGCACAATCCGATGTCAGGGCGATGGGTCGTGCATCTCGTGGTGTGCGTGGCATCAAGCTGCTCGATGATGACGAGGTTGCAGGCCTGCTGAAGGTTGATGATACCAAGAGAATTCTCATGGTCACCGAAAATGGTCAGGGTAAGCAGGTCACCTTCGACAGCTTCACCGTCCATGGCAGGGCAACCCAAGGTCAGAGGATCTACAAGCTTGGCGGTAAGGCAGACTTCATTGTCGGTGCTCTTGCTGTCAACGATGAGAATGATGTTGTCTGTGTAACCCTTATGGGTCAGACGCTTCGAGTGCATGTGAAGAACATCTCCATCCAGGGCAGGAATGCTACTGGCGTGAGGGTAGTTACCATGAAGTCGGCTAAGGACTCCATTGTAGCAATTGCATCCACAGGAGATGAGGGAGAAGAAGAGCTTGAAGAGGATGAACTCCTTGAAGGTGTTCTTCCAATCATGGTTGAAAGCACAGAATCTGTAGAGGTAGAGGAAGAATCAACTCCGACAGAGACTGAATAAAAACATTTGTATAGTACTTTAGACAATGCCGTTCCTGATTCAGAAACGGCATTGTTTTTGGGCTAAAAAGATTGAATTTACCCAAGCCAATCTGTTGCGTTGCATAGAAACACTAAGAAAAAACCTGCAAATGACGCTCTGGGAAACAGTTTTAGGACGTTTTGGATTTTTCTGTAAATTTTTAGTGGAAAAACCAACCAAAACAGAATTGGTAAAAACACCGATGGAAATAGAGTGAAAAAATACTAGAAAAGAGAGCGTTTGCAAGTAAAGTCTTCTTTGGTGATCGAGCTAGTTGCTGGGTTGTTGTATACATACTTGTCTTGCTTGTTTCACGTGAAACAAGCAAAGCAGGAGCAAAGTATTCCCTAGGGGTAAGGCTGTTGGGCTTATTCAAGGCCTCTTGGTTATGAGAACGGAAACGAATAGAATTAGCAACTATCATTGTTTCACGTGAAACATACAGGAGATGTTTCTAAGCATCCTCTAGACTAAAGGTAAAATTGTAGTGAGATGTTTATTGGGCAGTGACCATATTGTAACAATTTGTTCAAATTGAGGTTGAGCCGACGTCATTGTTTCACGTGAAACAATGAAGATGATTACTTAACTATGTGTAGAAAACTGCCCAATGCTACCAAAACAAGAGGTTTAAGGGCATAAAAAAACGTTTCACAGAGAACAAGTCTCGTGAAACGTTTAAAGCTGTAAACGGATATTTTAGAGTTCTGTGCCGTTTATCACAGTAAGTTTAGGATCTACGAAGTTTCTGAGATATCGCTCAACACCACTCTTGAGAGTCATCTGAGACATTGGGCAGCCTGCACAGGCTCCTTTCAGACGTACAGTCACATCGGTGCCATCCAAGCTGATAAACTCGATATCGCCTCCGTCATTTTGCAGTGAGGGTCTAATGTCCTCAAGTGCTTTTTTGACTTTATCTTCCATGTTATTTTCCTCCATAGGGTTAAATAAAGATACAATAGTGACGCCCAAGGGTCAAGGAGTATAACATTTTAGGTGACAAGTGTTCGTCTTTTCCTTATAGTAGGTACATGAGTGTGAAAAAAATCATCTTTTTAAACCAAAAAGGCGGTGTAGGAAAAACTACAACCGCAGTTAACCTTGGTTCCGCATTGGCTAAGATGGGGAATAAGGTACTGTTGCTCGACCTTGATTCACAAGGCAACCTGACAAGTGGGATCGGTGCAGATGGCAGGGGCCCTGGAATGTATGAAGTCATAGCGGGAACGTGTTCAGCAAAGGATGCTTGCCAAAAGACAGTGGTTGATAACCTTTTTGTCATTCCCAGCAACATCCATATGGCTGGACTCAACATCGAACTGGTAGCCCAGTATGAACGTGAACAGTTCTTAAAGAGAGCTCTGTCCACCCTGGATGACAGTTGGGATTATATCCTTGGAGACTGTCCCCCTTCCTTGGGGCTGGTGACTGTCAATGCAATGACATGGGCCCAACAGGTTATAATACCCATGCAGTGTGAATACTACGCCATGGAAGGGCTCAATCTCTTGATGAGGACCATAGGCAATATCAAGAAGTCATTGAACCCTAATCTGGAAATTTTGGGGATTCTTTTCACGATGTTCATCAAAAGGACGAATCTGACCACAGAAGTGGTTGATGACGTTTCATCTTATTTCCCCAATCTTACCTTCTCTACGGTAATTCCACGAAACATTCGTCTAGCGGAAGCCCCATCTCATAATCTTCCCATTGATATTTATGATGGGGCCAGTAGTGGAGCTAAGGCCTACGAAGCACTCGCAAAGGAGGTCTCAAACCGTGTCACAAAATCCTAATAAAAAACATGGGCTAGGCAAAGGTATAGGATCATTGATGAATGACTACTCTTTTGACTCAGTCTTGGAAAACGCATTGGGCATCGCTCCAGCACAGGGACAACAACCTGAAGGGGTTGCAGTCCTGACTATACCCTTGGCTAATATCAGGGCCAACCCCCGCCAGCCCCGTAAAGAGTTTGATGAGGCTAGTCTCAAGGAATTGGCAGCATCCATCAAGAACCAGGGAGTCTTGCAACCGATTCTGGTTGAAGAGATCGCCCCCGGTGAGTATAGCATCGTTGCCGGTGAGAGACGCTTTCGTGCATCAAAGATGGCAGGACTGGAAACTATCCCAGTTCTCGTAAAGGATTTCACAGACCTGCAACGCCTTGAAGTATCCTTGATAGAGAACATCCAGAGGGAGAACCTCAATCCTATAGAAGAAGCTAAGGCGTATGCCTATCTTATTCAAGAGGCTGGAATTACTCAAGAAGAGCTTGCTTCCAGAGTGGGAAAGAACCGCTCAACTATCAGTAACAGCATGAGGCTGTTGCAGTTGACTGGTACAATGCAGCATGATCTTCTTGCCGGGAAGTTTTCTGCAGGGCAGGCAAGGGCTCTTCTCTCTGTGGTGAATCCTGCTGATAGGGAGATTCTCTATCGTTCCGTGTTGGAAAAAGATCTCTCGGTACGGGCTACTGAACAGCTTGCTTCCCAATTTAACCAGGGAAAGCGTGTAGCTTATCAGGATAAGAAGAAAAGACCCAAGAAGAGTTTGCCTAAAAGCCCGGATGTTATTAGTGTTGAGGATAAGTTCCTCCACGCAGTCGGCTCTCAGGTGGAAGTGAAAGGTTCTCTGGAGAAGGGAAAGTTAGAAATTTCCTATACCTCCAGCGAAGAGTTGGAAAGGCTGTACCAGTTGCTGGCCCCAGGGGCCGATCTGTTTGAAGTATAGTTTGTAGGAGATTTGTAATAATGGAAAAAAGTAAACTCGCTGACGGCATGTATGCTGTCATGCATACCACAAAGGGTGACATCACCCTACGTTTGGAGTTCAAGAAAACTCCAATGACTGTTGCCAACTTTATTGGATTGGCAGAGGGTTCCTTGAATATCAATGGAAAGAACAAGCCTTTTTATGATGGGCTCACCTTCCATAGGGTCATTGAGAACTTCATGATCCAGGGTGGTTGTCCCAAAGGCACCGGCACCGGTGGCCCTGGATACACGTTCCCTGATGAGTTTGACGACTCTTTGAAGCATACCGTGCCTGGAAAACTCTCCATGGCCAACTCCGGTCCTGCAACCAACGGCAGTCAGTTCTTCATCACCCACGTCCCTACCCCATGGCTCGATGGCAAGCACTCAATCTTTGGAGAGGTTCTCGAGGGTCAGGATATTGTAGATGCGATCGCACAGGGTGATAAGCTCACGAGTGTTGAGATTGTGCGAAAGGGTAGTGAGGCTGAGGCTTTCAATGTTTCACGTGAAACATTCACCACGCTGGTAGCAGGTGCCGAAGAGAAGGCAAAGAATCGCAATGCAGAGAAAAACGCCAAGCTCGAACAAGAACTGAAGAATCGCTGGCCTGATGCAATCAAGACTCCAAGTGGTCTTAAGTATGTAGTCAATGAATCTGGTGATGGCAAGAAATCCCCCAAGCAGGGACAGAAGGTTACCGTGCACTATACAGGTACTCTTCTCGATGGAAGGATGTTTGACAGCTCTGTTAAAAGAGGAGCTCCTGCTGAGTTTGCTATTGGGGATGTCATTGAGGGATGGAACGAAGCTCTCAAGACCATGAGCAAAGGCGAGAAGCGCACCCTCATTATCCCGCCAGAACTCGGCTATGGGACTCAAGGGTATCCTGGTATCATCCCTCCCGATTCCTATCTTGTGTTTGATGTTGAGCTAATTAGTTTCTAATCTTTACAAAGTAAGGAGATATAGGTGAAAGACAAGGCTTTACAATTCGTTTGTACCCAGTGTGGCCGTACAGAAAGCAAGTGGTTGGGACGCTGTCCTGACTGCGGAAGCTGGAACTCCTTTGAAGAGGAGCTTATCCAGATCCAACAAAGCAAACCTGGGAAGACGGCAAAGATAAGCCTTGAAACAAAGCCTGTTTCGCTCGAGGATATCCAGGTCGAACCTGGCTTTCGCTATGAGAGTGGTATCTCCGAACTCGATCGTGTATTGGGCGGGGGAGTCATGCGTGGCTCCTCCATCTTGTTGGGAGGGGAGCCTGGGATTGGCAAATCGACTCTGATGTTGCAGATGATAGAGAAATGCTCACTTGAGCGTACAGTTCTCTATGTCTCAGGTGAGGAGTCACCATCCCAGGTAAAGCTCAGGGCCCAGCGTCTTGGTCTCTCTCTTTCCAAGATTTCCATTTTTTGTGATACGCGCGTTGAAGTGCTGGTCAATGTGCTTGAGAAGATGAAACCCCAGGTAGTGGTTATCGATTCCCTGCAGACCCTCTCAAGCAGTGAGGTGGCCTCCCCTGCCGGGTCGGTAAACCAGATACGGTTCTGTTCCACTGAACTGGTGGGCATATCGAAACAGCTCGGCATATCCCTGTTCCTTGTTGGCCATGTCACCAAGGAAGGGGTTCTGGCTGGTCCTAAGGTCATCGAGCACCTTGTCGATACCGTACTTTATTTTGATCAGGTGGGTAGTGGTGTGCGCCTTATCAGGGCAGCGAAGAACCGTTTCGGGTCTGTCGATGAGATCGGCATCTTCCATATGAGCGAGAAAGGGCTCACTGCTGTGACCAACCCCTCTTCCTTCTTCATAACCGATAGGGAAGGGGAGAGTGCCCCTTCAGGAATTGCCTATACGGCAGTGGTCGAGGGATCACGTACATTTCTTGTGGAGATCCAAGCACTTACAGTCCCTTCAAAAAATGGGTTCTCCCGGGTCTACTCCGATCGCATAGACACAGCCCGTGTTACGAGGATCGCAGCTATCTTGGAACGCCATGCTCAGGTCCGGCTGAATGACCAGGACATCTATGTTAACGTTGCAGGAGGGATGAAGCTCAATGAAGTCTCTATCGACCTCCCTCTTGCTTTAGCCTTGTGGTCAGCCTTGAAAGGCGTGTCCCTACCCTCCTCCTTGGTCTCCTACGGGGAGATGAGTCTGGCAGGTGAGGTTCGTACAGTAGGATTTGCTGAGAAGCGTGAGAAGGCCTCTAGCGAGCTAGGCTTCAAAAGGGTACTGCTGCCAAAGAGCAACAAGACCAAGGGTAATCTGAAGGTTTACCCTGTGGATACCATCAAGAAAGCATTGGGAGTCTGTTCCACCCTTACATAACACATACTGATTTTGATTGGGGATAGGGAGAGTTCCTGACATCATTATGAAAAAGGCAAAGCAACAGACCTTTTTGAGGTCCACTCTTCAGATCTACAACAGAAAAATTCACAGCTATACAAAGCGAAAGGCCTCCGCTAGGGAGGTCTTTTCGCGTATGGGGATGCTGCTGTCTATTATCCAGAGATAAGGGAGATGGTTATTGTGGTTGTGTATGTGCCAGCGGGGGCGAGGGCAGCAGCGCCTGTTTCTTTCTCTTTGACCTGGATAAGTGTGTTTTGCAGTGTTCCAAACTTGCTGCTTGCTGAAGGAGCAATGGTTGCTTCGGTAGGAGATACCAGCATGGCTATTTTGCCATTGTCAGAAACTAGGTCGGCGATAGTGATGCTAAGTTTCACCTTGCCCGTGGTGTTGTTGATGCCGGAGAGAAAGCCAACTTTCACAGAGGAATGCAGATCGAGCATTTCGACTTTAGTATCAACGGAGGACGATACGGATTTCTGGAACAGTGCAATGGACTTGAATCCATTTTCAACGACTGCAGTTTTGGAGACGCCGAATGCGGAGTAATCATTTACAAGGGCGTTGATCTTGATGGTGGCATCTTTCTTGTCATTGTCTACAGCGGCGAAGAGACCGACAGTGGCGAGTACGAGGATCAGGAGGATAGCTATTGATTTTTTCATGGTGTTTTCCTTTGGGAGCTTGTTGGCTCCAGTGCAAGATTTTTGAGTGCCTTTTTCCTAAGCACATCTGTACAATACAACCTCCTTCGACTTATGTCAATAGATATTATAAAAAAATGCATAAAATAATCAATAAAATATCAAATATTTTATAAATACATATATTGTATTAAATTAAAAGTATAACTATTTTATAAACCTGTGACACTTGGATGGTTATAAATCAGAATTAAGAATAATCCATAGATACTATATTTGTATAATATAAGAATTTAGTCTTACTATGTCATAGGTATATATCAAGTAAAAGTACATGTTCTAAAACTTTATGGATGTATTGTACCAGAGTATTGATGGTGTTTGATCGGATTTCACAGCATCAAGGGAACCGAGGTGTGAATCTTATGATACATGAGCAATGGTGGGTGGGGTCATCGATGGACCTGAATGGGAATCAGATAGCCCCTTGAGGCTGATGTTGTCTCTGCCCTGTAAAAAAGACGCTAAACCAAGACGCCCTTATTTAGTTAGGATTCCTTCCTAATACATCATTCTCGAAAGAATGGTGTCACGGATGGAGAAGGAGAGCTACTGTTGCCCATCAGGGGACAGAGAGCACCTATACTGTTTCCATCATTGGGTTTCAAAGAGACTGGAGGGCATAGCACTACAGAGGAGCATATAAGGCTTTTCCCGGTAAAAAAGCGCCCTATCAAAGATCTCTCTACTTAGTTAGGACTCCTTCTTAAAGCATATCTTCAGTGGTATGGAGAGTACCACCACATTTCCAATGGAAGTAACTCCATGAGTAAAAAATGGCCATGGATAGACCTGAAGGGGTGATAAGACTGCAAATTACGTACTGATACTGTCTTTATCCTATAAAAAAAACGCCCTATCAAGGACGCCTCTACTTAGTTAGGACTCCTGCTTAAAGCATCATCTTCAGAAGCATGGGGAATACCACCACATTTCCAATGGAAGCGCCGAAACTGGTAAGGAGGAATACCAACAGGATATGCAGCACCCTGTTCTTATACCATCCCTTGAAGGTTATCGCATCGTCACTGAGGTTT
>CAYXYD010000049.1:0-15897 GCA_964469205.1 uncultured Sphaerochaeta sp.
ACCGGCATAAGGGGGGAACAGGAATCCCCTTCCTTTAGGTGGGGGAGGATGTCAAGATGGCATAAGTAATCTGACCATTTTTAGGTGAAAAATCCTCCTCGATGTAGCTGATGTTTTCGAGTTTCTGGAGCAGGCTTTCTTCTATGAGTTCTTTATAGGTAGAGCTCTGGTTGAAACCGTCGTCCAACATTGATGCTTCTTTTTTCGAGATGACGGTCGTTTCTATCTGTGAGGCCAAGTCAGCTTTTGCAAGGATCTTGGCTGTCTGCTTTGCCTTGAACTTGTCTTTATCCTTGCCAATTCCTATGCCAATATAAAAATTTTCAGTTGGAAAGAGCAAAGGATCAAAGTTAGAGATAGGCGGTTCTTGTAAAGTCGCACAAGAACACACAAAAATGAGAATAAGAAAGAAACTGGTAAGCACACCTATAAGGCAGACTTTGTTTCTCATAAGAGTATCATAGCATGAGTAATAATTCTATTGTAGGAAAAAAATTCACTCACAGTATGATTGTTGAAGAAATAACGCACCTTGCAATTTATGCTCGATGTATTATCATAAAGAGTACAGGGTCCTTCCCTGAAAATGGAGGCTGTATGCTCAGCGCTAAAAACAGTTCTCAAGGTACGCGGCGCGCAAAATTTGCGGGCTCCTGGTATCCTAGAGACAAACATGTATTGGAAGATCTTCTCTTCCAAGCCTTTTCACTTGTGAAAAAACAACCTCCTTCGGCAAGCTGTGCTGTGCTCCCTCATGCGGGGCTTTCCTATTCTGCTTTGGGGATGGCAGACTTCTTCTACAATCTCCCCCCTCAGGCTGAAAGGCTTGTGCTGCTCGCACCTTCTCACACTACCTCTCTCAATCCTGACAGGATAGTCGGAGGCAGTTTCTCCTCCTACGCGACCCCTTTGGGGCCCATAGGGGGATTTTCCTTGCCTGGTGTGAATAAAGGATTCGACCAGGCCATCGAGCGCGAACATGCTGTGGAGATGGTTCTGCCTTTCATCGCCTATCTGAACAAGAAGCGTGATAATCAGATAGCCTACTGCCCGGCTCTCATCTCCAAAATCACCAATGGCTTTGTCCTTTCCGAACTCTGTGACAAGCTGGTTTCTGATATTGGCAGGGAGTCCTTGAAGAGTGGTAAGACTCTTCTGGTTGCCTCCAGTGACTTCACCCACTATGGCAGGCGTTTCGACTATGCCCCATACGCTCGTCTGGGGAAAAGTGCACAGCGTGAGAGGGTGAAGGAAGATGACTTGGCCATGGCCCGTCTTCTCGCTGAAGGCAAGAGCGAGGAGGCACTTGCTCTCTTTGCAGAGAAAAAGCCTACCATATGTGGTATTGCCCCCTCTGTCATCGTCAGTGAGATCGCCAAGCGCTTGGGTCTTAAGGGAAGCATCGCCTCCTACTACAGCTCATACGACATCGCCCCTTCGAATGATGAGGCATTTGTCGCCTACTGTACCATCCTTTGGAGTTGACCATGGATATGAGTGAAAAAACCATGTTGTTGGCCCTTGCAAGGGAGTTCATATCCAGTTCCCTTGGCCTTGTCTCAACTGAGGTCTTTGACAGCATCAAGAAAAGCCCTTCCCCTCTCTATCAGGAGAGGCGAGGTTTGTTCGTGACCTTGAAAAAACGGGATGGGGAAAATTCCTCCTCCCTTCGGGGTTGCATCGGAAATCTCTTTGGGCTCTCTCCGCTTGCAGAAAGTGTTGCGGACCTAGCTCGGGAATCGGCTTTCCATGACTCTCGATTCTCACCTGTTCGTCTAGATGAGCTGGTGGACCTGATAATTGAAATCTCTGTGCTGACCAAGCCGAAGCGAATCTCATCCTATGAAGAAATTCGCATCGGAGTCGATGGCGTCATCCTGAGCAAAAGCTATAACCGTGCAGTGTTTCTTCCCCAGGTAGCCCCTGAACAGGGGTGGGATACTGAAGAGATGCTCGAGCACCTCTGTATGAAGGCAGGCCTTCCTCCCACCGCTTGGAAAGACAGCAGGTGCGAGTTGGAGGTGTTTCAGGCTGAGGTTTTTTCGGAGGAAGAAGCATGAGTAACCTTTGCCTTGTCTGTGACTTTTGCTGGAGACACTGCAACCTAGTCGAAGGACAAACTGGGATTTGCAATGTGCGTAAGCATGTGCAGGGAAAGCTTGTTACCACCACCTATGGCCAAGTTGAGGCTATGGCAGTCGATCCCATTGAAAAGAAGCCACTCTATCATTACTACCCGGGCAGTAAGACATTCTCCTTTGCCCTGTTTGGCTGTAACATTGCGTGCAAGTTCTGCCAGAACTATCTGTTGAGTCAAGGCAAGCCCACTATTTCCCTTGCCAGTGAGAGAGTCGAGCCGAGCAAGATAGTAGCTCTGGCAAGGGAGAAAGGGTGCCATTCCATAAGTTATACCTACAGTGAACCTCTGGTATGGCAGGACTACATGTTTGATGTCGCCACCCTGGCAAAGAGGGCTGGTATGCAGAATATCATGGTCACCAATGGCTCTTTCTCAAAGGAGGCTCTGAATCGGCTGTTGCCAGTCATAGATGCCTTCAATATTGATATAAAGGGCGATGAGGCTTTTTATAAGGATGTCTGCAAAGGGGAGCAGCAGGTGGTCCTTGATGCCATAGAGGCAATTGCAAAGACAAAAGCCCATCTGGAAGTCACCACCATGCTCATCGAGTCGATGCACACCAAAGAGGATGTCGAGGCCTTGGGCAAATTGCTGCATGAGCGGGGTGTACAGGTATGGCATCTGAGCAGGTTCTTCCCGCGTTACAAGATGGCCTATCTCAGGGCCACCAGCGAATCCTATCTGACGGAGATGGTCCAACTGGCCAAACAATCAGGGATCCCCTATATCTACAGTGGTAACAGTGAAGCAGAGCGTACTACCTTCTGCCCCTCATGCCACACCTCTCTCATCGATGAGCAAAACAAGATTAGCTCCTCACTCGAATATGGGAAATGCAAGCATTGCGGAACCCCTATCTACGGGGTGTTCTCATAGATCTTGGCAACCCTTCCAACCAGGCCTGACTCGAGGCGCACTTTGATCCCATGGGGGTGGTTGGGTGACTTTGTAAGGATATCCTTGACCACCCCTTCTGTCAGGGCCCCACTTCTCTGGTCTTCCTTGAGGATGACTGCCACTTTCAAGCCTGCTTTGATATCTTTACGCTGATTCCCTTCCATATTCACCTCTTGGCATGAGTATAGGCTTTTTCCCTAGCGAGGGAAACGGTCATGACAAAATAGGGCCATTCTGGTAGACTCTCTCACTTAGGAGTCTTTGTGGTCAAATTAACAGGAATCAGCGTTGCCTATGGGCAACGGGTACTTTTAGATAGGGCGGAAATGCTTATACGTCCCCAAGATAGAATAGGTCTGGTCGGTCCCAATGGGGCGGGTAAGTCTACCTTGCTGAAGGTTATAGCAGGAGAGGAGAAGCCCGATGATGGCACGCTCATCATTGAAGGCGATACCGTCATCGGATATTTTTCCCAGACAGTAGGGGATATGAGTGGAAACTCAGCCCTGGAGGAAGTGCTCAGGGGAGCCGGTTCGGTCTACGAGATCGGAGAAGAGCTCACTAGCCTAGAGCATAGGATGGGTGAGGGGCTCAGTGACGCTGAGATGGATCGCTATGGGGAGTTGCAGACAGAATTTATCGCCCGTGACGGGTATGACCTTTCCAATAGGGCCGAACAGGTGCTCACAGGCCTAGGCATAGGACCTGATCGGTTTCACGAACCGGTGGAGAACTTCTCCGGTGGTTGGAAGATGCGTATAGCCCTGGCCCAGATATTGGTCCTCAACCCCGATGTCCTCTTGATGGACGAACCTACCAACCACCTCGATGTCGAGTCCATTGTCTGGCTGGAGGCTTGGTTAAACAGCTTCAAGGGAGACCTGGTCATGACAAGCCATGACCGCGAGTTCATGACACGATTGTGCAAGCGCACCATAGAGGTGGCGAACGGAAGTGTGACCACCTATAGCGGTGACTATGACTTCTACCTTCGCGAACGTGAGATTAGACGCGAGCAGTTGCTTGCCACCTTTAACCGTCAGCAAGCGCGCTTTGCCAAGGACGAGGAGTTCATAGCCCGTTTTGCAGCCAGAGCTTCCCATGCCTCCCTTGTCCAGTCCAGGATAAAGGCACTGGAGAAGATCGATCGCATCACCATTTCTGCAGAGGCGAAGATCATGCAGGTGGAGTTTTCCCCCAGCCCAAGAAGTGGCGACCAGGTAGTGGTGATGAAAGACCTTGCAAAGAGCTGGAAGAAGGCAAACGGTGATGACCTTCCGGTCTTTAGTGGCCTTACAGGGTCGGTGATGCGAGGCAACCGCATAGCCCTTACCGGGATAAACGGAGCAGGTAAGTCCACCCTGTTGAAAGTCATTGCAGGCATTACCGAATCCACCAGTGGAGAGGTCACCCTGGGTGCCAGTGTGAATCTTGGCTACTTCAGTCAGTATTCATCCGATGTGCTTGATCCTGATCGCACCATCTTTGAAGAGGTCTCTGAGCGGACACCTCTGGCTTCTATAGGGAGCATAAAGAACCTCTTGGGTTCCTTTCAATTTTCCGGATCCGATACCGACAAGAAGGTCGGTGTCCTCAGCGGTGGGGAGAAAAGCCGCGTCATGCTTGCCTGTATGCTGGCCCTTCCTGTAAACTTCCTCATATTGGACGAGCCTACCAACCACCTGGACATTCAAAGCCGGGAGGTGCTCCTTGATGCACTGACGCGGTTCGAGGGAACTATCATCATTGTAAGTCACGACCGCTACTTCCTTCGGCATCTTGCAAACAGGGTCTTTGAGATCGATCATGGACAGATGCAGGTCTTTGAAGGTGATTACCACTACTACCTACAAAAAACAGGTAGGGAAGCATAATACTTGGGAGAATATCGTATGCACACAGAACGTGAATATGTCGACATGGCAAGAAGTTTGAACGATAAGGGATATAACTGTGCACAGGCTGTAGCCTGTGCCTTCCTGGACCAGGTCGATATAGATGAGAATACCCTCTTTGCCCTCTTGGAAGGTTTCGGGGGTGGTATGGGCGGTAGGGAGGCTACCTGCGGGGCAGTGAGCGGAGCGGTAGCCATCGCATCGCTGTTGTCCAGCAAGGGGGATGTCCCATCTGGTACCAAGGCTGCAACCTATGCCTTGGTAGAGCCGATCGTCGCAGCTTTTCTCCAGCAGAACAACAGCCTGGTCTGTAAGGACCTCAGGGGCTTGGGGACAGGTGTGGAACTTCATAGTTGTGCCTTGTGCATTGAAGATGCAGTGCGCCTGACTGTGAAGGTATTGAAAAAACGAGAATAAAATATTTATTGGAGGAATAGTATGGAGATTGAAGAGCTGCTGAGCGAAAAAACCTATCCCGGACGTGGGATCATAGTGGGGCTTTCCCCACAGGGGAGGGCAGTCTCTGCATATTTCATAATGGGACGTAGTGAGAACAGCCAAAACCGAGTGTTGACACTCGATGCAGAGACCCTCAAGGCAGAGGCTTTTGACCCAAAACAGGTCAAGGACCCTTCCCTCATTCACTACACCGCCATACAGAGGTTTGCCGATTCGCTTATCGTGAGCAACGGCGACCATGGCGATGTCATCCTTTCCTATCTCAAGGAGGGGAAAACGTTTGAACAGGCATTGGGAAGCTGTACCTATGAACCAGATGAGCCGAACTATACCCCTCGCATCAGCGCTCTGGTCTCCTTGCAGGAACCCTTTACGTATGAGCTTTCCATCCTCAAGAAAGGACAAGCAGGATGCAGAAGGAAATTCTTCAAGTATAGTAATCCCACAAAAGGTGGCGGACAGCTTATCCACACCTATAAAGAGGATGGGGATCCTCTTCCTTCCTTTACAGGAAGTCCTAGGGAAGTGACGATAGGTGAGGACATTGAAGCTTTCTCACAGAAGATATGGAAAGCCCTCGACAAGGATAACCGAATCGCACTCTATGTGCGTTACACCGACCTTGTCGATGGGAAGCTTGAAGAGAGACTTTACAACAAACATACGAGGTAGATGATGCTGTTTGTCTGATCGTGTAGGTATTTATCGCAGATAGCAACAAATTTGTCGTATTATTGCTAAAACAATTCATTAGAACGTAGGTAGTGTTGCATTATTAGGTGCTGCCCCTCAAGTTTTGCAACATTCTTATATGTTTTCCTGGTTTAGCGTTGTGTTTTTTTCTATTTTTCACTACTGTTTCCCTATGCAAACCAAGTGTGAGGGGAATACCCTATGAAACGAGTAGCTGTAGTGATGGGCAGTGAGCGAGACCTTCCCGTGATGGGAAAGGCCCTCCCCATCCTCAAGGAACTGGGCATACCCTTTTCGGTCCACGTGCTCTCTGCACACAGGACCCCTATCCAAGCTGCTGAGTTCGCCCGCACTGCCGTCTCCAATGGTTACGGGGTACTTATTGCAGGTGCTGGCATGGCCGCACACCTAGGTGGCGTCCTTGCCTCTCACACCCTGCTTCCTGTCATCGGAGTCCCGCTTTCAGCTACACTCGGGGGGCTCGATGCCCTTTTGGCCATCGCCCAGATGCCAACAGGTATTCCTGTTGCAACGGTTGCCATCGATGGAAGTGCCAATGCTGCCCTGCTTGCAGCTCAGATACTTGCCCTCAGTGACCAGGGGTTGGAAGAAAAGCTTGCACAAAGAAGGCTTGCGGGCGAGCAGGCAGTCTTGGATACACATGAGAAGATCAACCGGAGCTTTACCCAGTAAGGGTTTTTTTTATTGCAGGAGGCAGTTATGAAAAAGACGGAGCAACTGTATGAAGGCAAGGCGAAGAAAGTCTATGCAACGGATGAGCAGGGGATCTACATTGTTTCGTACAAGGATGATGCGACAGCCTTCAATGGCCTGAAAAAAGGCAGTATTGCAGGCAAGGGTGCTATCAACAACAGGGTAAGCAACCACCTGATGACCCAGTTGGAGAAGCAAGGGATCCCCACCCATTTGCTCCAGGAACTCAATGAAAACGAGACCGCCGTCAAGGCTGTGACGATCGTCCCCCTTGAAGTGATAGTGCGTAACATTGCAGCCGGCTCCCTTGCAAAAAGGCTGGGCTTGGACGAAGGGCTCAAGCTTTCCTCTACCGTACTGGAGTTCTGCTATAAGCGTGACGACCTGGGAGACCCATTGGTCAATGCATACCATATCAAGGCCCTGGGCCTGGCAAGCGAGGACGAGCTTGAGCAGATTACAGAATATAGTTTGAAGATCAACACGATCCTTGAATCTTATCTCTTGCCCCTGGGCATCGAGCTGGTGGATTTCAAGCTGGAGTTTGGCAGGACAGAAGATGGTTCTATCATCCTAGCTGATGAGATCTCACCCGATACCTGCAGGTTCTGGGATACGAAGACTCATGAAAAACTCGATAAGGATCGCTTCAGAAGAGATCTTGGGGGGGTGGAGGATGCCTACAAGGAGATTCTCGCCCGCCTGATGGGGGCCCTCTGATGAGTGGTCTGCATGAGGAGTGCGGTGTCTTCGGCATCTACTCACAGAAGGTTGAGGATGTTGCCTCACTCTCCTACTATGCCCTCTATGCCCTGCAGCACCGGGGCCAGGAGGGGTGTGGTATAGCCCTGAATGACAGGGGTGTCATTACCTGCCATAAGGACAAGGGCGTGGTCAAGGATGTGTTTGAGGCCGAGCATCTCCCTTCCAATGAGAAGTGTCGCATGGCGATCGCCCATGTACGCTATGGGACAACAGGACCTGACTCGCGCACTAACGTCCAACCCTTGGTCATCACACACCAGAAGGGGAACTTGGCCCTTGCGCACAATGGGAACCTCACCAATGATGCGCAGCTTCGCGAGGAGTTGGAACTGACGGGCTCCATCTTCCACACCACCAGTGACACTGAGGTCATTGCATACATCATCACCCGCAACAGGCTCTGCTACCCCAGCATAGAAGAAGCAATAGAGAAGACCATGGCTGAGATCAAGGGAGCCTACTCGCTCTTGGTCATGTCTCCGACCAAGCTCATCGCCATCCGCGACCCTTGGGGGTTCAGGCCCCTATGCATCGGCAAGCTTGATGATGGGTATGTGTTCGCTTCCGAAAGCTGTGCACTCGATGCCGTGGGTGCATCCTTTGTCAGGGATGTGGAGCCTGGGGAGATCGTCGTGGTCGAGTCCCATCAGGATAAGGCGCCTTCTCTTGTAAGCATCAGGACCTTCTGCAATACCCAAAAGCCCGCGTTGTGTGTATTCGAGCTCATCTATTTTGCCCGACCCGACAGCGTCATCGATACGGTGTCGATACACGAGGCCCGTCTCAGGGCTGGTTCCTTCCTTGCCTTGGAACACCCAGCCCAGGCAGATGTCGTCATAGGCGTCCCCGACAGTGGCATCGATGCAGCCATTGGGTACTCCCGGCAGTCGGGCATCCCCTATGGCATCGGCTTTATCAAGAACAGGTATATCGGACGCACCTTCATTCAGAGCGGACAAAGCTTGCGCGAAGACCTTGTGCGCATCAAGCTCAATCCCATCGCCTCTACGGTGAAGGGCAAGCGTGTGGTGCTTATCGACGACTCCATAGTGCGAGGCACGACAAGCAAGCGCATCGTGCGCCTGCTTCGCGAAGCGGGGGCGAAGGAAGTGCACCTGCGCTCTGCCGCCCCCAAGTTCCTCTACCCCTGCTACTTCGGTACCGACATAGACTCATCAGAGCATCTGTTTGCCTATAAGCATGATGATCCGACTATGCTCAACCTCCTCGATGTTGATTCTTTGGGCTTTCTCAGCTGTGAAAGCGTGACCAAACTGTCGGACCATCCCTGTATCGGCTTTTGCACTGCCTGTTTTACCGGTGAGTATCCCTGCCCCCCATCTGCGTGCAAGGGCAAGGACAAGTATATGCACTTCCTTGGAGGAGAGACTACCAATGACACAGAATGAGAGCTACCGCACAAGCGGTGTGGACATCAATGCAGGCTATAGGGCAGTACAGCTCATGAAGAGCCATGTGGCGAAGACCTTTACCAGTGGGGTACGTTCCGACATTGGTGGCTTCGGAGGCATGTTCGAGCTCGATGTCACCAAGACGCCCCATCCCCTGCTTGTGTGTGGTACTGATGGGGTAGGGACCAAGCTCAAGCTTGCATTCCTCTTGGACAAGCATGATACGGTAGGTATCGACTGTGTGGCGATGTGTGTCAATGATGTCATCTGTTGCGGTGCCGAACCCCAACTCTTCCTTGACTACATTGCCTTGGGAAAGCTTGAACCCGAAAAGGTGGAAAGCATTGTCAAAGGGGTGGCAGCAGGATGCATTGAGGCAGGCTGTGCTCTCATCGGAGGAGAGACGGCCGAGATGCCCGGGTTCTATCCCATAGACGAGTATGACCTTGCCGGCTTTGCCGTAGGGGTCGTGGACAAGACCAAAGTCTTTGACTCTTCCACCATTGCAGAGGGGGACCTTCTGGTCGCCCTTCCTTCCTCTGGGGTCCACTCCAACGGCTTCTCCCTGGTCAGGAAGGTCTTCAACCTTGAAGACGACCCTTCTTGTTTTGCCCGTTTTGAACCATCGTTAGGATGTACACTAGGAGAGGCCCTGCTTGAACCTACCAAGATCTATGTCCGGCCTCTTCTTGAACTTGCAAAGAAGGTAAGGGTCAAGGCTGCGGCCCATATAACAGGCGGTGGCTTCTATGAGAACATCCCCCGCTGTCTTCCTCCTGGCAAGGAGGCGAGGATCCTGCTTGAGGATGTTCGGGTCCTGCCCATTTTTTCCCTGATTCAGCAGGAGGGTTCCATCCCCCTCACTGATATGTACAACACCTTCAACATGGGTGTCGGCATGGTCCTTGTCCTCGACAAGGCTGCTGCACAAGTAGCCCTCACCTCCATCGAAGGCTCCTATATCCTAGGAACTGTAGTCGAAGGTGATGCAGGGATCCTGCTCGTATGATCTCTATTGCTGTCTTGGTCAGCGGAGGGGGGACAAACCTCCAGGCCTTGATTGATACCCAAGCTAAAGAGGGTCTAGGTGGGGGTTCCCTAGTTTTGGTTGTCTCAGACAGGGAGGGCTCCTATGCCCTCAAGCGTGCCCAGAATGCAGGCATCCCCACCTCTGTCGTACAACGGGTGAAGGGAAACCCAGATCTTTTTGAGGCTAGGCTTGAGGAGGTTTTACGGGAAAATATGATAGATCTGATCATATTTGCAGGCTTTCTCTCCCTGCTTTCAGAGGACTTTGTCAGGAAATATCCCCAAAGGATCCTCAACATCCATCCCTCCCTCTTACCGAGCTTCTCTGGCAAAGGGTATTATGGGCTGAAGGTTCATCAGGCAGCCTTGGAGCGCGGGGTGATGATCAGCGGGGCAACGGTGCATTTCGTCAATGCCGTCCCCGATGGGGGTGCCATAGTGGCTCAACAGGCAGTGGCAGTCCATCCTGATGATACCCCCGCGACCTTACAGCGGCGGATCATGGAGGAGGCGGAGTGGGTATTGCTGCCCCGTGCTACCCGAAAGGTCTGCCAATCAATGGAGGATAGGATGGAAATAGAGCAGCTATTGCAAGACAAAACGTATCCGGGACGAGGCATTGTTATGGGGCTGTCGGCTGAGGGAGAGGCGGTTATTGCCTATTTTCTCATGGGGCGCAGCAACAATAGCCGTAATCGGATATTGGAAATGGAAGGAGATGCCTTGAAGACAGAGGCCTTCGACGTTTCGGCCTTGGAAGATCCCTCCCTCATCATCTACCACCCCCTGAGGATGGTAGGAACCACCCTCGTCGTGACCAACGGGGACCAGACTGATACCATAGCTTCCTTTCTCTCAGAGGGGAACAGTTTTGAAGAGGCCTTAAAAACGCGAGAGTATGAACCCGATGAGCCAGCCTACACCCCGAGGATCAGCGGCATGTTTGATCTGGCCAACCCGTGCTCCTACACGCTTTCCATCCTCAAGCGGGATAAGGGGGAATGCAAGAGAGAGTTCTTTCCCTATAAGGAGCCTAGATCAGGACGGGCTCATCTGATACATACGTATGAGGATGAGGGCGATCCCCTTCCTTCATTCGTAGGAAAGCCCAAGGAGATTAGCCTGAACCAAGACATTGAGCTATTTTCCCAAAGGCTCTGGTCTAGCCTTGATAGGGATAATAGGATCGCACTGTATGTCAGGTATACTGACCTGGAAACAGGGAATTTTACACAGAGATTGATCAACAAGCACACGAGGTAAATATGGATAGTATGGAACTCAAGTATGGGTGCAACCCCAATCAGAAGCCGGCAAGAATCTTCACAGAAACAGGGGCGCTCCCGATAACCACCCTCAGTGGCAAACCCGGATACATCAACTTGCTTGATGCCCTCAACGGATGGCAGCTAGTATCATCTTTGGACCAGGCTCTGGGCCTGCCCTCAGCCGCCTCCTTCAAGCATGTGAGTCCTGCAGGAGCTGCGGTGGGTCTTCCCTTAAGTGATGCCGAACGCAAGATGTACTTTGTCCCAAAGGACAGGGTTCTTTCCCCCCTTGCAACTGCCTATACCCGCGCTCGTGGCTCAGACCGCATGTCTTCCTTTGGTGATTTTGTCAGCCTCAGCCGTGTGTGTGATCTCAGTACAGCCTTGTGCATCAAGGCTGAGGTAAGCGACGGAGTCATAGCCCCGGGGTATACCGATGAGGCATTGGCCCTGTTGAAGACCAAGCGCAACGGGTCGTACACAGTACTCCAGATAGCTGCTTCCTATGTCCCTCCTTCACAGGAGAGTAGGACAGTCTTTGGCATCACCTTCGAACAGGGGAGAAATAACATCAGACTCGATTCGAATGTGCTTAAACCCATCGTTACCACTAATACGCAGTTGCCTGATATGGCAAAGATAGATCTGGTCGTCGCCCTCAACGCCCTCAAGTATACCCAGTCCAACTCAGTCTGCTATGCAAAGAACGGGCAGACCATCGGGGTGGGGGCGGGTCAGCAGTCCCGCATCCACTGTACCCGCCTAGCAGGGGATAAGGCCGATCTCTGGCACCTGAGGCAGAGCGAGTGTGTGCTCAATCTTCCTTTTTTGCCAAAGCTGAGCCGCAATGACAAGGACAATGCCATCGAGCAGTATCTCTCTGACAGTCCTGAGACCTCCCTGTTTGAAGGCGAGGCTTGGAAGCGGTTCTTCACTGAGTGTCCGAAGTCCTTTGGCCTAGGAGAAAAGAAGGAATATCTGAAGGCCATCGGGAGCGTCTCACTCGCCAGCGATGCCTTTTTCCCCTTCAGGGATAATATCGACAGGGCCAAGCGTAGCGGAGTGCAGTATATCGTACAGCCTGGCGGTTCTGTCAGGGACGACCTGGTCATAGAAGCGTGCAACCAGTACTCGATGGTGATGGCTTGCAATTCGATCAGACTCTTTCACCACTAAGCCATGGATATCCTGGTAATAGGGTCGGGAGGCCGTGAACATGCCCTGGTTGCAAGCCTTTCCCAAAATCCGCAGGTAGGCAGACTCTTTGCCCTCCCTGGAAATGCCGGGATGGCAAAGGGGGCCACCTTGGTCCCGATAGGGACGAAGGAGTTGGACAGGATCGTCCTGTTTGCCAAGCAGGAAAAGGTCGATTTTGCAGTGGTGGGGCCTGATGACCCTCTGGTCCTTGGGCTGGTTGACCTGTTGGAAGCTGAAGGCATTCCCTGTTTTGGCCCGGACAGACGCGCTGCGATCCTGGAAGGCAGCAAGGTCTTTTCCAAGACTTTGATGAAGCGTTACGGCATACCTTCAGCAGAGTATCAGGTATTTTCCAGGGTAGAAGATGCTCTCGCCTATGCAGAGAGTTGCCCCTTACCTAGCGTGGTAAAGGCTGATGGCCTTGCCTTGGGCAAGGGGGTGGTCATTGCACACACCAAGGAGGCTTTGCAGACAGCCATCAAGGCTATGATGGTGGACAAGGTATTCGGTGCAAGTGGGGAAAGGATCGTAATTGAGGAGTTCCTCACTGGTATCGAGGTCTCAGTGCTGACCTTCACCGATGGGGTAACCCTCGTTCCCCTTCCATCGTCTATGGACCACAAGCGTGCCTTTGATGGTGATCAGGGACCGAATACCGGGGGTATGGGTGCGATAGCACCAAACCCCTATTATACGCCTGCATTGCAAGAGCTTTGCATGCAGAGGATATTCCTTCCCTCTATGGATGCGATGAACAAGGAAGGGCGAACCTTCAAGGGATGCCTCTATTTTGGTCTCATGCTTACCCCTGACGGACCCAAGGTCATTGAGTATAACGCAAGGTTTGGCGATCCTGAACTGCAGGCGGTGCTTCCGCTCCTTGAGAGTGACCTCTTGTCCATCTTGGTCGCTGTTTCCCAACAGAGACTACAAGATGTTGAAGTGAAGTTCTCCTCCCAGAGCAGCTGTTGTGTGGTCCTTGCAAGTGGAGGGTATCCTCTCTCCTATGAGACTGGTAAGAAGATAACCCTAGGTGAGGCAGAAGAGGGCATAATGTGCCTGCATTCAGGCACTACATTTGATGGGACCCGCCTGGTTACCAATGGTGGGCGTGTAATGAATCTTGTTGCCACAGGACAGACTTTGAAGGAAGCAATAGAAAAGGCCTATCGAAGTGTGGATTCGGTCTCGTTTGACGGGATGCAGTATCGCAAGGATATTGGGAAAGTCGCCCTCGAGGCGTAGGGGGGCAGTATGGTCTACCGGTTGTTTGTTGAGAAGAAAGAGGGTTTTAGGGTTGTCGAAGAGGCGTTGTTTGAAAACCTGAAGCTATATGTGGGTATCGAAGGCTTGCAGGGTGTGCGCATCATCAACCGCTATGATATCCAGGGTATAGAGCCATCGCTTCTGGCGCGGTGCAAGCATACGGTGTTCTCCGAGGTGCAGGTTGATGACCTGTACGATATCTTGCCTCAAGTTGCCTCCCCCTCCTTCATCCTTGCTGTAGAATATCACCCTGGCCAGTTTGACCAGCGTTCTGATTCCGCGGCCCAATGCATCCAGCTTATCAGCTCTGCCGATCGTCCCCTGGTTCGTAGTGCCAGGGTGTATGTGTTGGAGGGCATTTTTTCGGAAAGCGAGAAACAAACCATCAGGGAGTATCTGATAAACCCTGTGGAAGCTACTGAGGCTGATATGGCCCTTCCTAAGGATTTGCATCTTCCCTTTGCCAAGGTCGCATCTGTGGAGACGCTTACGGGCTTTTCCTCCCTTGATGATGAGGCCCTTCAAGACTTCTCCCTCGGTGAGGGCCTTGCCATGGATCTTGACGACCTCTGCCTGGTACGTTCCTATTTCTCTGATAGCGGGCGCGACCCTACCCATACTGAGCTGAAGGTAATCGATACCTACTGGTCAGACCACTGTCGCCACACGACCTTCCTCACCACCTTGGATTCAATAGAGATTGAGAGTGAGGATGTTCAGGCTACCTATGAGCTCTACCTCGCCTGTCGTAAGGAGCTGGGTATTGAGAAACCCATCTCCCTTATGGACCTTGCCGTTATCGGGACCAAGGTCCTCAAAAAGCAGGGCAAGCTTGACAATTTGGATGAGTCTGAGGAGATAAACGCCTGCTCTGTGAAGGTGGAGGTCGACCTTGATGGAAAAAAAGAACCATGGCTTTTGATGTTCAAGAATGAGACTCACAACCATCCCACAGAGATCGAGCCTTTCGGAGGGGCCGCCACCTGCATAGGGGGGGCCATCCGCGATCCCCTTTCTGGGAGGGCGTATGTGTACCAGGCTATGCGCATCAGCGGAGCATCAAGTCCTCTGGTCCCGGTCGAAGAGACGTTGCCTGGAAAGATTGCCCAGAAGAAGCTGGTGGTGACCGCAGCCAACGGCAACAGCTCCTATGGGAACCAGATTGGCCTTGCTACAAGTTTGGTCCAGGAGATTTACCACCCGGCTTTTATTGCAAAGCATATGGAGCTGGGAGCTGTGGTCGGGGCGGTGAGGGCCAAGCATGTCAGGCGTGAGGTTCCCCAAACTGGAGATATAGTGGTGCTTGTCGGCGGGCGCACCGGGCGTGATGGGTGTGGTGGGGCTACAGGCTCGTCAAAGAGCCATACTTCAGAATCGCTGGCAACCTGTGGCTCGGAAGTCCAGAAGGGCAACGCTCCTGAGGAGCGTAAGCTTCAGCGCCTGATGAGAAGATCTGAAGCCTCGACCTTGATCAAGCGGTGCAATGACTTTGGGGCAGGGGGAGTCTGTGTCGCCGTAGGGGAGCTTGCAGGCGGATTGGTCATCGACCTCGATGCCATCCTTACCAAATATGATGGCCTGGGTGCGACAGAGCTTGCCATCAGCGAGTCCCAGGAGCGAATGGCAGTTGTCCTTGAGGCAAAGGATGTCAGCCTTTTCCAAGCCTTGGCAACTGAAGAAAATCTGGAAAGCTCTGTCGTGGCACGCGTCACTGAAGAACAAAGCCTGGTGATGCTCCATCAGGGAGAGAAGGTTGTTGAGATCAGCAGAGCTTTCCTTGATAGTCATGGCGCTGAAAAGCATGCCTCCGTTGTTATTCCACAAAGAAAAAACCAGAAGAAGAGTGAAACAGCAAGAGACTCCCTAGAACAGAGGCTGCTCGCCCTGATGGGAGACTTGAATGTATGTTCGCAACAGGGGCTCTCTGAGCGCTTTGACTCCACCATAGGCGCCTCCTCCCTTTTCATGCCGTATGGAGGTGAGCATCAAATAACTCCCTCTTCTGTGATGGCGGCCCTGTTTCCTGTAGGGGAGGCCAAGACTACTACTGCCTCTGTTATGGCTTGGGGTTATGATCCTTTCCTTATGGAACAAGATCCTTATCAGGGCGCTTTCGCCTCTGTAGTCCACTCTGTGGCAAAGCTGGTAGCAGCAGGTGCAGA
>CAYXYD010000050.1:0-15602 GCA_964469205.1 uncultured Sphaerochaeta sp.
ACCTCATTGAAGCAGCAGCTATTTCTTTCTGATATAGCTTGGAAGTTGCGATAGTCTTCCTTCTGGTTTTTCCCTTCTGGCCGACGATAATCATCGTCGGCCAGGCTTTTATAGTCTGAAAAGAAGGTGCTTAGCCAAAGGATAAGAATACAAGAGGGGTGATGAAGAAAAAGGGCTTGCATCTTTGCAAACCCTTTTTCTTCAATATTCTTAGTCTTGAATTTCCGCTCTTATAGGACCGATCCATTCTTAATGATAGCATTCTTGTTGATGATAATGATCCCATCATGGATCGAATACATCGCAAAGTCTCCTTCCTGACGGGGAATATCATCGATACCGATACGACAACCATCTCCAATGCGAGCATTCTGGTCGATGATGGCCTTCCTGATGATAGTTCCCTTTCCAAGGCCTACATTGGGAATGCCCTTACGGGTATTCTCCTGTTTCTCTTCCTCTGTCTCATAGAAGGAAGCACCCATGCAGTAGACACCATCCAGAGATGCTCCAGATTCGATCAGGGTGCGTACGCCGATGATTGAGTTAACGATATAGGCGTTGGTGATTATAGAGCCTTCTGAGGCCAAGGAGGAACTGACATTACAGAAGTTCACCTTGGTAGCAGGGAGATGGCGACGATGGGTGTAGATGGGCATATCCTCATCATAGAAGTTAAACTGTGGATTGATTGAGGCCAGATCAAGGTTTGTCTCATAGAATGCCTTGATAGTTCCGATATCCTCCCAGAAACCATCAAAAAGGAATGTGGCGACCCTTCTCTTGTCGATCGCCCCAGGGATGATCTCCCTGCCGAAGTCGGCCTTGTCGTTGTTGAGCTCCTCTTCCATGGTTTTTGCATTGAAGACATAGATGCCCATGCTTGCAAGGTATTCGTTGGAAGCATCCAATTTCTTATTCAGGGAAGAGAGCATGAATGACTCTGATACCTTGTAGTCAGAGATGTCCAGATCATTCGCAGGTTTCTCATAGAACTTGTTGATGATACCCTCTTCATCACAGCCGATGATTCCCAATCCTGTAGCCTGTTCACGGCTTATAGGCTTGGAAGCGATGGTAATCTCAGCACCACTAGAAATGTGACGGTCAACCATATCCTGGATATTCATCCGATAGAGCTGGTCCCCACTGAGAATGATATAGTAGTCAGCATTCTGGTCATGGAAGTGCTTAAGGTTCTTACGAACTGCATCTGCTGTCCCCTGGTACCACGTATTGGTCTCGTTGGTCTGCTCGGCTGCGAGTATCTCTACAAACCCACTGCTGAAGGAGTCAAAGATATACGTATTGGAAATATGGTTGTGTAGCGATGCTGAGTTGAACTGTGTCAAGATGTATATCCGACGGATTCCACTGTTGATACAGTTTGAAATGGGGATATCAACCAAGCGATACTTTCCGGCGAAGGGGACTGCAGGCTTTGAGCGATCCATAGTCAACGGATAAAGTCTCGTACCTTTACCACCACCCAATACAATTGCAATAGCCTTTGATTTTTTCTGTTTCATTTACTTTCTCCCCTCTGTGTTTTTCTCATAAATAGAAAGATAGGAACGGGCTGACTTTATCCATGTACTGTCCCACTGCATACAACGCTTACGTATTTCAGAAATAGTCGGATTCCCCTTTTTCCACCAAGTTAGAGCCCTACCAGTCGCTTTCATTATAGCATCAGCGGTCATGGAACTAAAGAGAATTCCTGTTCCCTTCTTTGGATGCTCATCCAAATCGATGATGCTGTCAGCAAGGCCCCCTGTCCTTCTTGCCACAGGAATGGTCCCGTAGCGCAAGGAATAGAGCTGGTTAAGACCACAAGGCTCATACTTGCTGGGCATCAGGAAGAAGTCAGAACCGGCTTCAACCCTATGGGCAGCACGATTGCTGAAAAGGATATTTACCGAAAGGTTGTCATATTTTCTTCCCAGATCGATAAGCTTGTCTTCAAGGCCTTTTTCGCCTGTACCGATGATGATCATCTGCAGGGGAAGAGTGCGTACCATCTTTTCCAGTGCACAGGGAGAGCCTGCCAACAGTTCGACAAATCCTTTCTGGTCTGCAATGCGGCTTATCATGGAAAAAAGAGGGATGGAAGCATCGACAGTTAGGCCGAACTCCTTCTGGATAGCCGCTTTGGTCTTTTCCTTACCTGAAGGATCCTCTGCAGAAAAATGATTGTCTATGAACTTGTCCTTCTCAGGATTCCATTCTTGGTAATCGATCCCGTTGATGATGCCAGTAAGCACATCACTGCGCTTGGTGAGCAACTGCTCAAGGTTACAGCCATACTCGGCGCTTTGGATCTCCTGGGCATAGGTAGGGCTGACCGTGGTAATGGCATCGGCAAACTCAAGACCTGTCTTGAGCATATTGGTTCTCTTCACTGGAGTATGTCCATGGAACATCTTCTCTTCTGCCTCAATGGCAGTGTTAAGAAGTTGCAGACGGGAATACTCTCCCTGGAAAGCGAGGTTATGGATGGTTATGACACTTTTTGTCCCTGCAAAGAATGAGGAAGTGTCCTGTTTGAGCAGATAAGGCACAAAGCCACAGGTCCAGTCATGGCAATGGATGACATCTGGTTTCCAGTTAAGCTCTTTGCAAAGGGGGAGGGCAGCCTTGTTTAGTAAGGAGTAGCGCTCCAAGTTGTCCAGATAGGGAGTGAAGGAGGTATCACCATAGATGCCTAACCTTGCATTGAACATGGGGTGGCATAAGAAATGATAGAGAACCCCATCCAACTCCTTCTCCATAAACTTCACTGTTTCTTGTTTTCCCAAAAGATCAAGATCGAGAGAGAGTTTGCTGTCAACAAAATCCGAGGTGTCTACACTGCCATAGCATGGCAAGAGTACGTGCACCTCGGCTTGTAAGTCGCTAAGAGCAGTAGAAAGAGCTCCTACTACATCCGCTAGCCCACCCGATTTGGAAAATGGGACTGATTCACTTGAGACCATGAGTATCTTCATAAGCTCAATTAGACCACTAAGGACTAGTTGTCGTCAAGGACAAACTACTGATATATGAGCTAGGAGTACGAATTACACGTATTCCATCCCTTCCAGCTCGTCAATATACTCGCTTGAGCAGTGTGCGGCGATGGCTCCATCACTTGCTGCAGTAATCAACTGTCTGAAAATAGTGTCGCGAACATCCCCGATAGCATAGAGTCCATCAAGGGCAGTTTCCATCCTTTCATTGGTCTTGGCATACCCGTCATGGTCAAGAAGAGTCTTGTCGAGCAATCCGGTCTGGGGCAACATACCGACAAAGATGAATACAGCGTCGAACTCGCGCGTATACTCCTTGTTCTCCTTCAAGTCATTGAGGACAGTACTGGTAACCTTGTTTCCATCCCCTTCAATCTTGGAAAGGGTGTGGTTCATCACGATCTCTATGTTCTTGTTTCGTTCCACCTGCCTGACAAGGTTGTCCTGGCCACGGAAACGATCCTTTCTATGGACGATGGTAACATGCTCACTCATCTTGGAAAGGAAGATTGCATCAGTGAGGGCGGTGTCCCCTCCACCTACAACCAGAATCTTCTTGCCGCGGAAGAACGGACCGTCACAGGTGCCGCAGTATGAGACGCCTCTACCTGCATACGCCTCTTCGCCTTCGACCCCGAGGTGGCGGTGTTTTGCTCCAGTCGCCAAGATGACTGCTTTGGCCTGATAGTTTTCACCACTGGTTTCAGCGATGAAGAGGTCCTTCTCTTTTTTGAGAGCGGTTACCGAGGTGTATGCCATCTTTGCGCCAAAGCGCTCAGCTTGTGTCTGGAATTTGACTGCCAGGTCATAACCGCCGATGGGATCTTCAAAGCCCGGGTAGTTCTCGATCATGTCAATGAACATGGTCTGTCCGCCTGGTGCGAGCTCTTCTATAACGGTGACAGAGCGTCCTGCTCGAGATGCGTACTGCGCTGCAGACATGCCTGCAATCCCTGCCCCTATAATTAAAATATCTTGTTCAATCATTTTCTTCCTCCATGGAACGTATTTTCTCTTGTAAAACTAGCTCTGCGTCACTCTTTCGCACGTAGGTAGGACCTACGCCGATATCATCGGCACCTTCTTTCTGGAATTTCTCCCAACCCATCTTGATCAGGGTTAGGGGGAGATTTGCAGAAAGCTTCTCATCAACAAAGAGCTGACCCTCGTAGGTTTTGATCTTTGCAGCAAACGCTACGGCATCAAAGCCGGTGATGAGCACTGTTGGGTATCCTTCCATAAGTGTTTCCATCTCTGGTACATCAACATCAAGGTCGGCACTCTGTCGTCTCCCCTCAGCATAGAGGGCAGTGTAGAACCGTTTCTTCCTTGCATCGATGACAGGGATGATCGCACCGGGGAAATGAGAGACGCACCCAAACAGCGCATCCATCGTAGAGACGGAGCACAGGGGGATGCCACTAGCCAGGGAAATACCTTTGAGGACGCTCATGCCTATCCTCAGCCCTGTAAAGGACCCGGGGCCATTTGTGCATACCAACAGGTCCAGATCCTTAAAGGAGAGACCGTTGCGCTCGCACAGGCTGAGCATGAGAGGAACCAAGGACTCTGAATGTCTGGAGCCATTGGCTACGATCTGCACCTCATAGCGCTTGAATAACGACTGCTCGTCTCCAAGGGCCAGGCCCAGATGTATCGCATCGCTTGAGGTGTCAATGGCTAGGATGTTCACAGATCTATTCCTTCAATGGTTATTTCCCGTTTGGTGTCGGGCATAATACTAATATCGACAAAAATTGTCCCATCGGGTAGCATATCCTGAATCTTTTCGCTCCACTCTATGAGAGTCACCCCATTTCCATAGAGCATCTCCTCCCCACCGATCATTTCAAACTCATCGGTGCCACTGATCCTATACAAATCCATGTGGTACAGGGGAAGCATCCCCTCATACTCCTGCATGAGGGTAAAGGTTGGGCTTACAATGGCTTCTCTGATATCCAGCGCCTTTGCAATGCCCTTGGCAAGCACTGTCTTTCCAGCCCCCAAGCTTCCACGAAGGGAGACTATCGAGCCGGCTTTGCAAGCCTTTCCAATGCGAAAGCCCAAGTCAGAAGTCTCTTGGGCGGATGAGCTGGTAAAGCGCATGGTGCATCACTCCTCAGTGTTGTCGTCTTCTTCTTCAAAAGGAACTTCCAGATCGTCACCCTCTTCGGTGCCTTGGATGTGGAAAGGTTTTTCCTTGTCCTTATCTAGCACTTCTGCAGTGTTTACAAACTGTTGGACGATGGGAGAAGAGAGCTTCTCGCCTGTAGTCTGTTCGTAATCACTCATCAGACGGACAATGACCGGGTCTTTCTCATCTATGTTTCTGGCAAGTTCCAAGAACTCCCTTGCCTCATCCAACTCCCCATCTCTCAGATGCAGGTAGGCCAGATTGGAAAGGAGGGTGATGTTCTTCTCATCAAGGTCGATGGCGGTATTGAGGTAGTTCTTGGCCAGATCTTTCTTGTCTGTTTCCAAGGCACAGATGGCAAGTTCATTGTAGATGTCGCTGCTGCTCTCCCCAAGGGAGATGCAGGATAGGAAGGCTTTTTCAGCATCAGAGAACCGAGTTAGGCGTCTCAGTGCCCAACCCTTGAGAAACCAAGCGTTCCATACTTTGGGGTTATCCCCAAGATAGTGCTCCAGGTTGGTAAGGGCCTCTTCTTCCTTGGCCATCTGTATCTGGTCATAGGCTTGCATCAGAAGTTTGTCGTTGTTCAGCTTGTTGTCGATGTCGCCCATGATCTTCTTAACATGTTCGAGTTTATCGCCTTCTTCCGAGACTTCTAGGAAACGGTCAAGATACTCTTTGGCTATCTCGACATTGCCCTGGTAGAGGTGGAAGAAGCCCAGCTCACTCAATAGCGGAGCATCATCTGCAAACAAGGAGACTCCTTCCTTGAGGGTCTCCATGGATTTCTGTTGGTAGAAGTCATAGGAAGTGCCCTTGCTAGTATCCAATGAAGCGCGTTTGCTGTAGAAGGTTGCAAGGTTGATGTAGGTAGGGCTCTGGGGTGCGAGATGGTTGACCGTGAGGAAGAGCTCCTCTGCAAAATCATAGTTCTCTTTCTGTTCTTGAGAGATTGCAGCCAGGTTCAGTTCCTCTGGGGAATCGCTCTGCACGGCAAGCACAAAGTCCCTGTAATAGGGGAAATTCTTGTGGTCAGGGTCGAATGCGATGATCTTCAGCATTCCTGCAACAAGCAACTCTATGCTGATCTCTGTCGATTCGAGATTGTCCTTTCCAGCGGGTAGCTGGACAGGAATCTCAATTGAAGGGTCGATATGAAAGTCGCCAAGGTCCCGTTCCATGGAGGAGGGGAGGCAAATAAAGACCAGGTCTTGTAAAGTCTTGTTGGGTTGTGTCATGGAAATATCCTGTATAGAAGATAAAACCTGCGGTGCCGGTCTCGGAGCTAGCTCTTGAACCTTAGGTTCAAGGGGGAAACCAGTTGGCTGAAAATTCTGTTCCATTAAACCTCCGAAGAGGTCGGATCAATGCAAATCAGCTATGCCGTCTCCCATTTGTGTAAGTTGAGCCAAGAGACGATTGCTCCAAGTGTACACCGCAGGAAAATGTCAAATATCTATGGCAGGCTGTCCTGCCGTACCTCTATCGTACAATAAGAAGAGGGTTTGATAAAGGGGGTTAAAGAAAAGAAAAACGAGGCCGTTGGGCCCCGTCTTCCTAGACATCATTAGCTTGCAAGCAATCTGTCAAAGGTTAGGAGATTCTTCCAAAAGGATATCAAGGTCAATCTCGTCAGAACCGGAAGTATCACCAGCGGTGAATCCTTCAGCAGCTTCCAACTCGAGAGCGGTATCGTCCATGAGAAGAATATCATCCAATCCTTCGATGGTTGCAAGATTCTCCATTGCACCGGCAATACTCTCTTCAATGAGCTTGTTGCTAGTAGTGAATTTCTCTACATACTCTTCTAGTTCCGCATTGTGCGTATTGACCAGATCGAACCTTTCTTGAAGTTCTCCCTTCTCTCTGCGTAACATTGCGATGAGACCAGCTGCTTTTTTAGTGCGCAACTCCAGCATCTGGACATTATCAAGAATTGACATAGCCCCTCCTTACCAAATCTCTGTGAATTGTCTTGGGCTTATTTGCCCAGGGCAACCTTAGACTGTGACACGAGAGCAGAAAAAGTTCCTTTGTCTTCAATAGCCATATTGGAGAGAGCTTTTCTGTTGATCTCAATATTTGCAAGAGTCAAACCATGCATGAACTGGGAGTAGTTGATCCCTTCAGCCTGCACAGCTGCACTGATTCTGGCGATCCAGAGCTTGCGGAAGTCCCGCTTGCGCTCTTTACGACCACGGTATGCATACTGACCGGCTTTGGCAACTGCGTCTTTTGCAACACGGTTGTTGGTGCTTCTGCGACCATAGTAGCCCTTGGCGAGCTTCAAAATCTTCTTACGTCTGTCCTTGTGTTTTGTTCCGTCTACTGCTCGTGGCATATTCCCACCCCCTTACGCGTAAGGAAGCATGGACTTGGCCCGTTTTGCTTCACAATCGGCTAGGATACCAGTAGCACGGAGGTTTCCCTTGCGCTTACTGCTTTTCTTAGTGAGGATATGACGAAGTCCCTGATGCTTATAGCGGACTTTGCCAGTACCGGTAACATGGAACCGCTTTGCAGCGGACCGTCTTGTTTTCATTTTGGGCATTTTTTTGCACCTTCCAAACTTGCGCTCTCAAGGAACAAGAACCCCTTGGAGCAGCATATTCACCATCCCATGCGGGATACTGTTTCTTAATTGTCTTTCTTGGCAGGGGTAGTGTTCTTCAGGGGGCTGACGATCATGCTCATCATTCTCCCTTCCATAACCGCACCACGGTCAAGGTTGTACCCTACACCAAGTTCGGTAAGTTTTGCAAGTATCCTATCCAGTACGACCTTACCCAGCTCAGTATGAGCGAGTTCACGGCCGCGGAAGCGGATACTGACCTTTACCTTATTGCCTTCACCAAGGAATTCAGATATAAACTTGGACTTGGTTTCAAGATCGTGTCTCTCGATCTTGGGCTGCATCCGAATTTCCTTCATCTTGACTACTGTTTGGTTTCGCTTGGCATCTCTGAGCCTTTTTTCCTGCTCATATCTGTACTTTCCGAAGTCAAGTATCTTGCATACTGGGGGTTTAGCGTTTGGGGAAACTTCCACCAGATCCATTCCAACCTCTTCAGCTAGCATAACAGCATCAAATGTGCTCATGATACCTCTCTGTTTTCCTTCTGCATCAATGACGAATACTTCTCTAGCACGAATCTGTCTGTTGATCCTCAAATCCTTCGTAGCCAATCGAACTCCTTAGTGTTTTCTATGAAATCACGGTTTTAATAGGGATAACCGGCTATTAGTAGCCAGTGAAGGTAAATATAACATAAGCATCAGCCTATGTCAAAGTACCACCCCTTCGGATGCGAAAAAAGCCACCCGAATACTCTTCGGATGGCTTCTCCAAACTGGTAACGGTTAGGCCTGGCCAGCAGAACCCAATACGTTTTTATTCTTGTACATATACATTTTCTTCAACTCTGCACGGGCAGGGCCGAGGTATTTGCGGGGATCGAACTCACCAGGATTCTCAGCCATCACCTTGCGGATCATGCCGGTCATTGCCAGGCGTCCATCGCTGTCGATGTTGATCTTGCAAACAGCACTCTTGGTTGCCTTGCGAAGCTGATCCTCAGGGATCCCTACGCTGTCCTTGAGCTTGCCACCATTCTCGATGATCATGTTGACATATTCTACAGGAACAGAGGAGGAACCGTGCAGTACGATGGGGAATCCAGGAAGGATCTTCTCGATTTCCTCAAGGATGTCGAAGCGCAATGGAGGGGGAATAAGGACGCCTTCGGCATTGCGTGTGCACTGTGCGGGCTGGAACTTATTGGCGCCATGGCTGGTTCCGATGCTGATAGCAAGGGAGTCGCAATTGGTCTTGGATACGAAGTCCTTGACTTCGTCAGGCTGGGTGTAGTGGCTGACTTCTGAAGATACGTCATCCTCAATACCAGCAAGGACACCAAGTTCACCTTCTACGGTAACATCAAACTTGTGTGCATATTCCACAACACGCTTGGTTACTGCAACGTTTTCGTCATAAGGGAGGTGGGAACCGTCGATCATGACAGATGAGAATCCATTGTCGATGCACTCTTTGCAGGTCTCAAAGCTGTCGCCATGGTCAAGGTGCAGGACTATGGGAATATCAAAGCCAAGTTCCTTGGCATATTCTGTTGCGCCGCGGGCCATGTTTCTGAGCAGGTTGATGTTTGCATAATCGCGTGCACCCTTCGAAACCTGAAGAATGACAGGGGATTTTGTTTCTACACAGGCCTGTACGATGGCCTGAAGCTGTTCCATGTTATTGAAGTTGTATGCAGGAATGGCGTAGCCACCCTTTACTGCTTTAGCGAACATGTCTCTGGTATTAACCAGACCGAGATCCTTATAGGATGTCATAGATTGCTCCTTCTTGAACGTAAGGTGTTTATTCTCTATAAATTTACCCAATCTAATGAAACAGGTCAACCGGCTTGGCTCAGATTGTCAGCCCTGAAGGCTGAACTCAAGTCTTATTCACCCTAGGAATGCAGAAAAATTGGACTTCATCTGTGAAACGAGGTCTTCAGTGCTCATTCCAAGTAAAGATGCAGCTGCCTCGTAGATGTGTACCATATGCAGGGGTGTGTTGGTCTTTCCCCTACAGGGAACCGGGCTCAAATAGGGGCTGTCTGTTTCAAGCAGGATATGCTCGAGGGGGAGACACGTGAAAATCTCTCTCATCTCGTTATTGGGCTTATAGGTGAGCGGACCTGCAAATGAAATGAACATACCTTTAGAGACTGCAAGCAGGGCAAGCTCCTTAGATCCTTGGAAGCAGTGCATGATGCCCTGCCTTGTAAAGGTGCGCTCCTGTAACAAGGCAGCCATCTCATCATCAGCCTCTCGGCTATGGATGATGATGGGAAGAGCTCTCTGTTCAGCCATATCCATCTGGGCGACAAACAAATCCTGCTGACCTTGTTTTGTACCGTAGTCCCAGTGGTTGTCCAACCCTATCTCCCCAATGGCACACACCTTGTGCTGTGATAGGGATGCTGAGAGGCAATCAAGCTGTTGCTTGACTGGAAGATGCTCAGAGTCGACACCCCATGGCCCTATGCCCGCACTCATATGGATGAAGGGGTAGGCAGAGAGAAGGGTAGCACGTTGACCAAGGTCATCGTAGTCGATGCCGATATCGATGCCTTGCATGGAAAGAGCTTGCATCTCGTTGAGCAACTCTACGATATCAACGCCTTTCTTCTGCATGGCAAGCAGGTGGAAATGGGAGTCTATCAAACCTTTAGGAATTAGCTTCATAGGAAAGGTATACTGGAGATAGGAAACTCTTGCAAGACCAAAATCAGCCTGATAACCCTGGACAACGATGGTATACATTTTTTCACTTGGCCTTCACTTGAAATCTTTCTCTCTACCTAGCAAGATAGCTTACGAGAGAGGAAAGCATGTGAAGATATTCAAGAAACGACCAGACAGGATGTCCTTCGCCCAGATGGTCGCCGAGCGTGACAGCTCTCAGATAGTGCACTACCTTCTGAGGCTGGTGGTCATTCTCATTATGATCAACCAGTTGTTTGCCCAAAACTATGAGAACGTGTTCTTCTGCTGGTTGGCCATCATGCTGTTTGCAGTCCCCTCCTTCATAGAGACCCATACCCGCATCGAAATCCCCCCTGCCTTGGAGAACTCCATCCTGTTCTTTATCTTTGCAGCCCAGATCCTGGGCGAAATGCGCTCCTACTATGTTGCCTTTCCCTTCTGGGATATGATGCTGCACATGGCAAACGGATTTCTGGCAGCCGCCATTGGGTTTTCCCTGGTGGACATCCTTAACCAGAGCCAGAAGGGGACCTTCCGGCTCTCACCCTTCTTTCTCGCTATAGTTGCTTTTTGTTTCTCAATGACCATAGGAGTCTTTTGGGAGTTTCTGGAGTACTTCATGGATATGGTATTTGCTACCGATATGCAAAAGGACACCATCATCCATACCATCCATTCGGTGATGCTTGACCCGACAAACTCCCAGAAGGTCGTGACCTTAGACACTATCAAATCAGTGACGGTCAACGGTGTAGATCTGGGCCTTGGCGGCTATCTGGATATAGGGCTGCATGACACCATAAAGGACATGTTCGTCAACTATGTCGGGGCATTGGTATTCTCCATCGCCGGATACTTCTATGTGAAGAACCGCAAGAAGCCCTCGTTTGTTACGCACTTCATCCCGACCGTGGCAGTTGAGAAACCCAATGGGGATAAACCTGTAGCCAGCAAGGAAGAGAAAAAAGATACATCCAAACCAAAAAAGAAGGCCCATGCCAAAAGTCGTGGACCCCATGTGGTTCAGAGTAAGATAAATTCCCCTAAAAAAGTCAAAGCGACCAAGACACCAAAGAAGAAAACTGTTGTCACAAGAGACCAAGACAAGAAGCGCCCCTAACAGAGATTAAGGGATCAGCCTCTGTTCCTCACTTTCTGTATTGATTTGTTCAGGCGTTTTCTCATGATGGTCTTGTAGCGAAATGATTTGGTGTAAGTTTCTGCTTCAGGAAACTTGGAAAAGAAATCGTCAGGGGTATCAAAGAGGCCCAAATCTTTCTCAATCGCCTTATTCTGGACATACGTATGGTTTTTGTTCCACCTATTATCGGGGTTCTTGAAGTTGAGCACAGCTATCCCATAGTCATAGAAGCTGCCCATATAATCTGGGAACATTGCTTGCAGATTCAGTAGATAGGGCCTGTCTACAATGTGCCCTCCCATAGTAAGCCACGTATTTTCATACAGAACTTCTACCCAGGCATGAAAAGGTCTTTTGCTAAAGAATTTGCGGCTGACGTTCGGTAGTAGTCCCCGGAATATGACGTTGCTTATGGTTGTGGCATGGAAACGGCAGGGAATGCCCACTGCTCGTAGAAGAGCCATAAGGAGAGTGCTCTTTGTAAGGCAATTGCCATACCCTTTGGTCAGGACCATGGAGGCAGGGAAGGAGAACGACCTCGTATATCCGTATGCGATCTCATCGCGGACGAAGGTATATATATCTCCTATGCGTTCGTACTCGCCCTTGATGGTATCCCACCCTTTGCTTTCAATTAGGTGTGTAATGGCAGGATGCGTAAAGTCCAAGAGATGGCTTGGCTGTAGATAGGTACTATATGGTAGTTGCTCGTTTTGTTTTACACCCATAAACACCCCTCAAAATGTTCGATTCTGATTTCTTTCTTTTTTCATTTCAGCTGAAGTATGATCTGAACTGTTGGAAAAGTCTTCTTGTACCATCAGTGGTTTTATTGTAATTGGAAGAAGTGGTAATAGCAACTATAATTGGTAGCAACTTTATTGCAAAAATATATTCCTAAAGTGCAAGGAGGGTAAAAATAGTGTGAAACTGATTTTTCCATGGTATTGTTACTAAACTGGTTTCAGAAGGAGCACCTATATGGAGAGAACAGCACTGATCTATTATTCCCTAAATGGTCATACCCATTTCATTGCTCAGAAAATGAGCAAACAGTTGGATTGTCCTAAGATACGATTGCATCTAAAAAAAGAATTTTCTCAGACCAATAAGTTCCTTCAGTACTTCTGGGCAGGAAAAAGCTCAGCCTTCCATGACAAGCCTGCTTTGGCGAACAAACCAATAGACCTAACCCAATATGATACGCTTATCATTGCAACCCCTGTCTGGGCTGGAAATGTCAGTTCTCCTGTCCGCTCGTTTCTTACCTCCTATGCTCTAGAAGGCAAGCAGGTCTATCTGGTAGCTAATAGTGGTGGAGGACCTTTTACCAAGGCTTTTTCCTCTATGAGGAAGCTATTGACAAAAAGCACCATTCAAAAAGAGCTTGGGGTCGTGCAGCCTTCAAAAGAGACCTACCCTGAGATCAAAGAAACACTTGATGCTTTTTGCAAAGAGATCCTTGCAGGAAAGTAGGACAAAAAGAAGAAACAGAACTGAAATACAAATCAGTGTTGAAAGATCAAGTTTTCTCACACAGTTCATCCTTGTTGGAGTAAAATCTCAATAAGGCTGTAAGGGGGATATGATGGACTATGATGTATTGGTTATCGGTGGTGGGCTCAGTGGGTTGGCAGCTGCCTCGCTGCTTGCAAAACGGGGTCTTTCTGTTGCTGTCGTAGACAAAGGCTACCAGCCTGGAGGCTCGTGTGGAGCATTCAGGCGGGGAACTGCTACATTTGACCAAGGGTCCTCCATGATGTTCGGATTTGGTGAGAAAGGCTTCAATGCCCACCGGTTCGTTTTCAATGCGTTGGAAGAGCCTATCGACATCATCAAACATAATCTTCTCTATTCTGTACATTTCAATGGACACACGATCAAATTCCATGCCGACATTGATGCATTTATCGAAGAGCTTTCCGTTGCATTCCCCACTCAGAGAAAGAGGATCCAGCGGTTCTACCATGATATGGTTACGATCTACACCCACGTTATGGTGGAGAATCCTACCTATGGAACTCCCGATGAAGTGGACAAGAAGGAGAGCCTCAAGGCACTGCTGCGCCATCCCATCTCCTATGCCAGGTTTCTGGGCTATCTGAACAAGAGTGCCAAATCATTACTTGAAAAATATTTTACTGATCCCGAGATCTTTAACTTTTTTGACAAGATGACCTCAACCTACTGCTATGCAACAGTTGATGAGTCTCCTGCCATCCTGGCAACGGTCATGTTCGTGGACAACCACATGGGTGGCAGCTACTATCCTGCAGGATCAACGCTGTTTGTGACTGGCAAACTGGAAAAGGTCATCGAGGAGCATGGTGGTACCATGATCATGGAGAGGGAAGTAGTATCCATTCTGTTTGCCGATGGCAAACCCAATGGTGTAGAACTCGATGATGGGCGAAAGCTCTATGCCAAGGAGCTTGTCTATTCAGGCACAGTCTGGAACCTCTACGACAAACTGCTTCCCAAAAAGGAAACAACTGAAACAGAGAGGAATTGGGCATCAAGTCAAGAGCCGACCTATCCCAGTGTGGTGCTTTATACCACAGTGAAGAAGGAAGTTATCCCCGATGACATGCAGCCAATTGAGTTGCTGGTCGGAAACCCTAATGAGCTCGATGAGAGCGAAGTCACCATCTACACCCCAAGCATCGATGACCGTAGTCTCTGTGCCCAAGATGAACATATTCTTATGGCTCTTGGGCCCACATTTAAAGATTGGAAACATGCTGATGAGACAACCTATGCTAAGATGAAAATACAAGAGTTAGAGCGTCTAAGCAAAGTCTTAGAAAAGCGAATACCAGGCTTTACGAAAGCTATAACCTATAGCGACGTGGCCACACCTCGTACCATAGAGCGCTATACCATGAAAAATGGTGGAGCAGTCGCCGGACCGAAGATGATGCTAGGCCAGCATATGTTCAAGAGGCACCACATCAGAACCAAGTGGGACTCTCTTTTCTGTTGTGGTGAATCTACAGTGCTGGGAACAGGTACCCCTACTGTGACTGTCTCGGGTCTCAGTGCTGCCAATGCAATCCTGAAGAAACGAGGACTAAAACCTTTTGTCTATGACAAAGGCCAGAAGCAGTTTGTAAACCTGATCGATCCTCCCTATTCAAGAGAACAACTCTTTGGTGATAAGAGAATCACTGAGAACAAGATCAGAGAGAAGGCCTCCCACTGCCTGTTCTGTGAGAAGCCACAGTGTAGCAGAGAGTTGGACATCAGAGGTGTCATGCGTCGTTTGATGGTAGGGAACCTTGTTGGGGCTAAGAGGATTGAAGAAAAGCAGCAAAGCACACCAGAAGCCCTGGAGAAGTGTGAGAAGCTCTGCATGCAGAATGAGCAGAGTGGAGAGCCTGTGGCGATTAGAGAGGTATTTGCCTATCTGCAGGATAGGTGAGTGCAGGCGGCCACAAATAGAGACAAAAAGATAAACACAGAGGCTATAAACTGATAGGAGCTATTTTTGGTCTACACTTTCAGAGGGCCAGATGCTGGGATATACCCTCCCATGGTCCGAAATATCCCGCCACCTTGGATGTGTGATCGCACCTTCTTCTGCAGGCTTGTAGTGCATCCCCAGGTCAATATGTCTGATTGGGTAACCCCAAACCCAAAGACACGCTCGTAGATTTGAGGTGTATTGAACGCAACGGGGAATTTGAGAAAGCGGCCCATGAAGTGGCAGATGTTGCTTTCCAAAGGAAGGACTTGTAGAAGTTCTGGGTCCAGCAACCAGGAGTCACAGACAAACAGGATAGGGCTGAACATAGACTGAGCCAAAGAGAAGGAATCATCTACCAGAGAGGGAGTCAGAGCCTCCCCCTCTGGTATGTGTACAGAGAGGACAGGGGTATCCTGGGTGCAGATGAGCGTGAGATCAGACAAAGAAACTGATATAACCACATGGGAAATACTACCCAGATTTTGATCGACTTCATGGGCAACCAAGATATTGTTAGTACTAGCGTGAGTTTACAAGTTATGAAAAATATTTCTTCTAAATACTTATAAGGCA
>CAYXYD010000051.1:0-15537 GCA_964469205.1 uncultured Sphaerochaeta sp.
GGGGGTTGAACAACCGATATACAGATTGAGAAAAGAAAAGTTATCTGTATATCGGTAATGATTTAGCTTGGTAGTGGATATTTCTTTGCCAGCAATTCAAATGGATACTTAAGCGTAAGGAGAAATCATTCCTCCCAAGGAGTTACTTCATCAGACAATCTATTTCCACTGACAAGTACACAAGTATATTGTGAGAGAAATCAAATCCTTCTTTTCTGAGGGTACTTGACGAAGATTTGATAATGTCTTAAAACATAGAGCGTAGCGCGCCTTTCGTATACTGGTATTACCTCAGCCTTCCAAGCTGAAGAAGCGGGTTCGATTCCCGCAAGGCGCTTAAAATATAAACCCTTTCATTGGAAAGAATAATGAAACCCATGCTGGAAAGTGTGGGTTTCCTCATTTATACCACTGAAAAGAATGGATACGTATTTTGAGTACTCAATATTGTCAATTGTGTTGCCTACGTACTTGCCCTATACTGATTGACATGTAGTTGGTAGCAAGCAGGAGGTTTTACAATGCAATGTTTGGACTTGATCCCTGAGGAGGTACGAGATCGGTATGAAATTCATAATTTCAACAATGCTGCTGAAATTCTGTATCAGTCTTACCCAGAACTATTTCAGGAGATAATTCTTGCTTTATCATCGTTTTACATCACTTATCAGGATATACTGCAATTTGGGGGTAATGAATCGACTATTCCTAAACGACTCTCATCGATTCTTAACCCAATGGGTTGGACGGAGACAAAGATTTCTGGAGACCTGGTAGTGACTCTCAAAAAAAGGCGACACACTAACAACGAATTTGTAGATAAGCAATTCACCATCCCAGATTATATTGATGGTCATAATATTGATTATGTAAAAGGTAAAGTCGCTGTAGACATGGAATGGAATAGTAAAGACCAAACTTTTGACAGGGATTTGTTTGCGTTTCGTACCTACTATGAGTGCGGAATCATTTCTTGTGGTATCATCATCACAAGAAGCGCTGAACTTAATCCAATTTTTGAAAGTTTAGGACCAAATATAAAGAAGAAATATGGCGCAAGCACCACTTGGATGGGAAAACTACTTCCCCGATTACAATCTAGAAGGCATGGCGGCTGCCCCTTATTAGTTGTAGGGATAACTCCAAGGACTATGTCCAATGCGCAAGGAGAATAATTTTTAATGGCAACACTCAATGAATTATATCATGTTGAACATGATCTGCTTTCTTTTTGTAAAGATCAAAAGTATAAAACGATTTTGGCAGATCCTCCCTGGCAATTCCAAAATCGTACAGGCAAAATGGCGCCTGAACATAAAAGACTAAACCGATACCCGACAATGAAATTAGAGGATATCAAGAATCTTCCTGTCAATGAGATAGCTGATGATCAAAGTCATCTGTATCTTTGGGTTCCCAATGCACTGTTACCAGTTGGACTTGAAGTCATGAAAGCTTGGGGTTTTGAATATAAATCAAATATCATTTGGGAAAAAATTCGTAAGGACGGGTATCCTGATGGAAGAGGTGTAGGGTTTTATTTCAGAAATGTAACTGAAATTTTGCTATTTGGAATAAAAGGGAAAAACAACAGAACCTTAAAGCAAGGAAGGACCCAAGTCAATCTACTCAGGTCCATGAAACGAGAACACTCAAGAAAACCTGATGAATTTATTAGCCTGATCGAAGGTTGTAGCAATCCTCCTTTTATTGAGCTGTTTGCAAGAGGAGAACGAGAAGACTGGACCCTTTGGGGAAATCAGGCAAATGAAGAATATGTTCCTGACTGGAATACCTATAAGAACGCTTCAAGTTCTCACGTATCAGAAAAAGAATAAGCCCTACCCTCATGAGTCGAGAATTCTTCTCGGCTCATTGCGTCCTACCCCTTCAGCTACTCAGTAAAGCCCACTGGAACCTTGGAAAATATCGCTCTTATTCTTTCCATGTTGAACTTTTCTTTTCTATCATACAGATAGATGCCATTTTTCTCCTGCTCCACATCAGTCAGTTGTGTATAACAATATCCTGATACATGCTCTAGAGCGAGCAACGCATCAGTAAGAGCTTCCAGCCTATGATAGAACTCCTGTAGGGTCCTTGGCGCTTCCCCATAGCCCCAGGAGACCAAGTTCTGACCAAGCAGCAGGGTGTTCTCTTGCTGGGTTTCAGAATCCCATTTTATACCGCCATACTCATCAACCAAATAGGGTTGCCCTGTGTATTCACTTTCAAACTCAGGGAAATTCCTAAAGGGTTTGTCATCTTTCATGGCAAGCCTATCAGCAAACTTAGCAGGATATTGCTCATAGGTATGCACTGTCCAGATATCTGTTTTGAAGTGAACATAGCCACTACTGTCATTTACCGGTCGTGAGGGATCGAGCATCTTGCAAAGGTTGTAGGCATCCCTGTGAAGCCTTCTATGAGCATGGGAATCGGTGAATCGGAAGGTCTCATTCAGAGGTGTCCAGATAATGATGCTCGGATGATTGCGGTCGCGTTGCAATATTTCTGCCCATTCACTGAGAAAATTCCGGGCTGGAAGACTTTCGTCATTATACTCAATGCCCCAGCTTGGACTTTCACCCCAACAAAGGTATCCCAACGTATCAGCCCAAAACAAATATCTTGGCTCAAACACCTTCTGGTGTAGTCGGGCCCCATTGAAGCCTGCAGCCTTTCCAAGGAGTATATCCTGTTTCAAGGACTCATCATCAGGGGATGTCCACTGGGATTGGGGATAATAGCCTTGGTCGAGAACCAACCGTTGGTATAGCTTCTTATGGTTCAGATACACTTGGTTTCCATGAATCTCCACATTACGCATACCCATGTAGGAGGAAACTGTATCAATGACAGAACCCCCAATGGATGCTGAGAATTCTAGAGAGTAGAGGTGGGGATTATCACAAGACCATAGCTTCATATTGGGAATGGCAATCGAAACAGGTACACCCTCTTTTGCCTTTCCTTCATAGGTTTCAACGACAGAACCTGAGTCAATGACTGTACAAGAAAATATCTGATCTTTACTGACAGAATGAAAATATGGGGTTATGGATAGTTGGTTGCTGTCAATATCACATCCCATGCTTACATCACGCAGGCCTCTATGATCGACAGCTTCCATCCATACTGTCTGCCAAATGCCAGTAGTACGGGTATAGAAGCATTTATAGGAATGTAGAAAACTACTCTGTTTTCCTGAGGGGATACTGCCATCTTGAAGATTGCTTGTAGCCTTAACCACAAGGTTATGGTACTCCCCTACCCTTACATAGGTGGTGATATCCACAGCAAAGGGGGTGCTCCCACCATCATGAAAATCAACTAACTTGCCATCGATAAAAATATCAGCGTGGTAAAAGACTGCACCAAAATGCAAAAGAATCTTTTTCCCAACAAAAGAGACGGGTATTTCAAGAGCCCTATGGTAAAAGATACTGAAGATCAGATCCTTGTATGCAACAGTAGAGAGTTCACTCTCTGGCGCAAAGGGAACAACAATGGTCTTGTCGAATCCTGTACTGTTCTCTTCCTCGTTATAGGAGATCTTATCGGAAAAATAGGGCGGCCTCATGTTGATGGTGTAGGTCCAGACTCCGTTGAGGTTTTCCCAATCAGGGCGCATAAATTGGGGTGTAGGGTGTTCATTCTTTGGCAGGGCTTTCATGTTGCATCTCCTAGAAACGGTATGAGAATCCATACATAGTGTATCAGCGACTCAATTCCACAGGGGGAAAAACTACTCATGATATTTTAGATGGTACTCAGTTTTCTTTACTTCCAAACCAAACTTCTGCTTAAACCAAATACCATTCCTACATTCCCATCAAAAGCCTTGCCACCCCATACCCTATCAGGGCCAAGGTAATACTCATGAGGGTTCCTACCAAGAAAACTTCCCGAAATGCACTATCATTGCTGAACTCTGCATACCGAACCAAAGTTTTTGCAGCTATTACCAGAGCACAGGTTGAGATGGATCCAAACAAACACAACAGCAAGATGATCAAACGTTCCAGATACCCTATCTTGTAACCAGCATGCACAGTATCAAGCTTGTCTTCTGATGAAGTCACAGCCAAAGAAAAGAGAACCCTTGATACTATAACACTGCTTGGTTTGAATATCAGCAACAAGGCAAATCCAATACCCACCAAGGGGGCAGGAAGTTGCACATACAAGGGAAATAGCATTGCCATACCCCAGAGAACAGCAAGATGGATACTCTGGTCGATAAGAAAAGATTTGAATGAATAATACTTTCGGCTGACACTATCTACAAGAAAGTGAGAGAGACCAAGGGCAAGTACCAGCAAACTAGACTCTCCGAGTGAAACTCGTAGGAGAAAAATAACAGGCACAAAGGGAAGTACGTACAAGAGAGAGTGAATCAGGACTCCTGATACTTTCTTTTGTTTATGTCTTGCAAGAGAGTCCACCTGCAGATAAAAATCCCCTACCAGATGGCAACAAAGCAAAAATCCGTAGTATTGGAACATATCAGTTCACCTCCTGTATCATTTCACCGGCCAAGGTCTCAAAGTAACGCAATTGGGTAAAGTTGTTTGTCCGCACCACTGCATCGACATACTGGCGCCTGATGCCAAGGGCTTGTGCTATTCGCCCATTGAGAGCACGTTTCCATGATCGGCGTATAATGGCATCCTCCTCAACACTGTCTGGTTTTTCGAAACAGGACTCATCGAGTGTTATGGCAAATGACGGTTTGTAGGAGGGTATGGTATTCTTACATATGCGTTGCTGTTGTATCAGATGCGCTTCAATCGCCTCCATGCCCGTAACCAAATCCTCCCATTGGGGAACAAGATGGGAATCAAGGAATTCCGCATAGTTATACAGCATGGTTGTTTTAGGTTTCATCGCCTGAATCAGCAGCAAATAAGATCCAAGGAATCCATTGATGAAACGATCGCTCTCTCTTGCAGAATTAAAGATGACAAGCTGGTCCTGCCCTTCATGACATAGGGCAATAGCCTCTCTTGCCCTATGATATGCAGGCCCGTCAAGTTCTGTGGTCATCCAATCAGCAGAAAACACATCCAACTCTCCAAAGCCTATGCCACAACGTAGCTGTACAGGATATGCAAGCCGAGAAAAAAAAGCAAAATACCGATACGCATCTTGCGCGGAGTAGAAAAGCCCCTGCATTTCATCTCCGGCACTGAACATGACAGGTTTGCAAAGAAGCTCTTGAAATAAGCCGTTGCATATCTCTACAGCATTCTTTAAAAATCCCTGTATCTCAAAACGATCCTTGAATTTCCTGGATTCTATTACATCAAAGATAAGGGCTGTGTAGTGTTTTAGTTCTTTCATAGGTTCTCCACCTTAGGAAATAGTATAGCAATCAGTTTATTTTAGCAATAGAATTATATATTATTATATAGTTAGCAATACTTTTATATTGCTTTTGATGGTTAGCAATAGAAATTACCTGAACATCAGAAATATTTTATTACCCTATAGACCAAACCTCTTCTTCATTGCCTGCACATTCTTTCCGAACTCAGAGCTAGCCCTATCAAGATCATCGAGGATCTCAGCATAGGATTTTCCTACACTCTGCCTGGCGGCTCCTATGGTAGTGAGACATTCGTTTTCATCCATGAAAGCGACAGCCTCAACCAGATGTTTCTGATCCTCTTCAGGAATGACCATGAAGCCATGCTTGTCAGCATGGATCAAGTCCCCAGACCTTACTTCACAGCCGAATACGGTGACGCTCTCTCCCCAGGAAATGGGCACAGAGTAGGCATGGCCTACACAGAACCTTCTTGCAAGTGCCTTGAAGCCTGCATTGGTCATCTCATCTACATCACGTATCGCACCTTCACTAATGGTCCCGACGCATCCTAGAGCGCGATGTGTATTTGCATTAACCTCTCCCCAAAAGGATCCTATGATGTGCCCAGGAGAATCCAGATCTTGCAACACCACGATCTTAGGCCCTGGCAGAGAAGCGACGTATTTCTGATACTCCACCCTGTTTTTCGCCCTATCCTGGTAGTGTTCCTTGTTCCCTGGTTGACAGGTCACTGTGATCGCATACCCTATCATCGGACCCATCTGGGGCATAAAGTCCTTGGTTTCGTCTCGGTTGCATCTAAGATTTAGTCGTTCGCTCTGGGTTATAGCCTCCCAGCCGTTGTAGATCGTAGGCGTATTCCATCGTTTGAGTTTCAGCATATCCGCATATGTCAGCATAATCGCTCCTTACAAGATATTGTGTTTGTATTGGAGATTCTACCATATTTGTGAGGCTTCATGGAAATACAATAAGCCTCTTGTAAACACAAATTTTTCCCTAGTATGATTATCATGACACACTAAGCTTTCATTGAGTCGCTGTTTGTATTTGTATCCAATCCTTCTTCACTCGCATCATTCTTTTCATTCTTCTGCACTACTTCTAATGCCAAATTCATTTTTATTTGCTATACTGCTGTATTGGAGGAACGATGCAAGAAATACTTAGGCGGTACGCTCGTCTTGTCATTGAAATACAACTAAAACTACAAAGAGGCGATGCCCTCTCTATAAATACAGAACACAGCACCATGGGTTTTGCCAGGATGTTGGCAACCATGGCGTGTGAATCGACTCTGCAGACTGTCAGCATTGTGGAGACAAACCATGGAAAGGTAGCCCAGGTCGTAGAGTTCGATCCTGTCGAACACAGGATCAAGAAACCGCCGGTAACCGGCTATGTGATGTGTCATCTTATCGACCTCGATAGCGCCCCTTACGTGACAGACGACAGTGTTTCCTCCCTAGCTGAAGAGATACCCAAGCTTGGCACCTATGGCCTGCTCAGTGATCCTGTATTCCTTGACAGACGTATCGCAGTCCCTTGGGCAAACATCCCCTTGCCAGGCCCCCTTTGGGCCATGCAAATCATGGGAAAGGCAGCCTCTGAAGAGGATATGTGGGATCTCTTCTCTAAAATATACCGACTTGAGGATGACCACGGCCTGAAATTCTGGCTTGACCAGGCAAACTTGCTGCACTATCGCAAACAGGTGCTTACCAAACGCGGCAAGCTCAACCTTACCATCCAAGGAAACGGCTGCTCACTACAGGCTACAATAGCCGACAAGACCAAGTGGACAGGAGGAAGCTCCTCTGTCTCCAGTGGACGCACCTTCATGCCAAGCTTGCCCATGCAACATATCCATGCATCGCTGGACATCGGCATGACTGAAGGGACTATTGTCACCTCGATGCCTTTCCTCTTGTTGGGGAAAGTGGTTGAAGAGGCCACCTTTACCATTGAAAAGGGAAAAGTAGTCTCCTTCAGCGCCAAAAAAGGCAAAGAGGCACTTGATGCTTTCTTTGCAATTGATGAAGGGGCCAGCGTGGTATCGGGTCTCTCCCTAGCAGATAACGACACCATCGAAAGAGCCTACCTAACCCAGGCTATCCACCCTCACTTCAACCGTGAGATCACCACTAGCCTGGTATTGGGTGGCTTCCGACTAAACACCCTGACAGACCAAAGCACAGACGAAGAGATTGACGAATCAAGACTGAATCGCTCGCTTGTACGCCTGGAGCTTCCCATGGGAAGTGTTTCACTGACCATACAAGCCACCGATAAGCAGGGAGAGAAAATCTCTCTCATAGATGAAGGCGTATTCGAACTATAGGAGAGAGCGATGAATCAAACCATACTGGACACCTATGCGGACCTGGTTATCCGCAAGGGAATCAATCTGAAAAAGAACAAGAGTGTAGCCATCATGACAGGACCAGGGACCTACTATTTTGCCAGAGCCCTTTCCAAGTCAGCCTATCGTAATGGGGCTTCTTTTGTGCAGGTACTCCTTGATGACCTTGATGTCCTTGCCTCTCGCCTGGATAACCAAAGTGATGAGCAACTAAAACACACTCCGTCCTTCATCAGATCCCTAGACTATGAGATGTGTGCAAAAGGTTGGGCCTATATCAGAATCGACAGCACCGAAGACCGTCTCGATCATGCCCCTTTGAACCAACAGAAAAACCAGAGCTATGGCACGGCAAAACGTGAATTCTCAGCCACTCGCCTGAAGAAGACCATGAGACATGAACTGCCTTGGTGTGTGGTCTGTGCCCCAGGGCCACGATGGGCACGCCAGGTCCTTGGAGAGCATGCGACAACAGCTGACCTCCTGGATGTATTGAAACCCATCCTACTGCTCGATAAGGATGACCCTTTTGCGGCATGGGATGAGCATGGGGCAATGTTGCAAGCAAGACAGGACAGGCTCAATGACATGTATATCGACAGCCTGCACTTCAAGAGTCCTGTTACAGACTTTACCATCGGCTTTACTGAGCAGGCACGCTTCCTTGGGGGAAGCGAGACCCTGCCTGACGGCACAGCCTTCTTTGCAAACCTTCCTACTGAAGAGATATTCACCACCCCAGATAGAATGCGTGCAAATGGGTATATCACCACCACAAGACCTGTGACAGTGCTCAACAGCCGTACCGAAGAGGTCCGTCTGGTTTTCAAGGATGGAAAAGTTGTCGACTACTCGGCTAAGGTGGGCAAAGAGATCATGGATGCCTTCTTCGCCATCGATGAGGGGACAAAAAGCATTGGTGAGTGTGCCCTCGTCGATGAGTCCAGCCCCATCGCCCAAAGCGGCCTTATCTTTGACTCCATCCTGATAGACGAGAACGCATCCTGTCATATCGCCTTAGGTGATGGCTACCCTACGTGCCTGACCAATGGGTCGAGCCTGACTACAGAAGAGAGCCTCAACGAGGCAGGGTGCAACACCTCTCTGATGCATGTTGATCTTATGGTTGGGTCAAAGGATATGAACATCACCGCACGCACACGTGAGGGTATGGATATTCAGATAATGAAGATGGGGCGCTTTACCTTCTAGTTCAGGGTAGCTATGAGGCGCAGCCCGTCTAGGGTGTGCATGGGGGCAACTTGGTTGATGCGTCCTATAAGGGGGGCTATTGTAGTGCTCAGGCCCCCGGTCGCTATCACATACAGTTCGCTGCCAAGCTCCTGTTCACTTCGCTCTATGAGTGAGGTGACCATGCCTGCATAGCCGAACATGATGCCGCTGCGTATGGAGTCCTGGCTATTTCTGCCTATGACACTTTTAGGGATCCTCAATTCTACTTGGGGAAGCTGTGCTGTATTGCCAAAGAGGGCATTTACTGCTGTAACAAGACCTGGGGCTATGGATGCCCCTAATACAGAGCCATCCTCGCCTACCGTACTGAAGGTCAGCGCGGTTCCAAAGTCAACAACCATCACCGGAGAGTGAGGATGCATATGGTGCGCCTGTGCAAGGTTACACAGCAGGTCAGAGCCCAGTTCCACAGGAACGGTCTCGTTCCTAAGGCCTGTATTGATGAACCTGTCTACCATCAAAGGCTGTACGTCAAAGAGACGGATGATATTCTTCTGCACAGAGCGGGTAAGATTAGGAACAACCGAACTGATAACAGATCGGTTGATATCCTGTTTGCGTATACCCGCATGGGTCAACAGGCTCTCTAAAACTACAAAATACTCATCGCTGGTTTTCTTTTGGTCACTGTAAATACGAAACGACTCTACCCATTTCTCATCGTCATGGACGGCTATTACGATATTTGAGTTTCCAATGTCTACGGCGATAAGCATAATGCCTCCTACAGCGCTACTATATGGGGAGAATCAGCATACAGTTCATTACGAAGTGCCTTGATAGTCGTGTCACTATAATACTCCTCAAACTTCATCACCCTGTCAATGACTCCATTGGGAGTAAATTCTATGATACGGTTTGCGATAGTTTCGACAAACTGATGGTCATGACTATTGAAGAGCAGAACACCTTTGAAGTCAATCAGCCCGTCGTTGAGTGCACTGATAGCTTCCAAGTCAAGGTGACTGGTAGGCTCGTCAAACATCAGACAGTTGGCCTGCTCAAGCATCATGCGAGAGAGCATACACCTGACCTTCTCTCCTCCGGAAAGGACCGTACAGTCCTTCAGGGCTTCATCACCACTGAAGAGCAACCTGCCGAGGAAGGATCGGATATAGGTATCGTCCTTCTCCTCACTGTACTCCCTCAGCCAGTCGGTGATGGGCATATGCTCGGTAAACATATGGCTGTTGTTCTTGGGAAAATAGGAGAGGCTGATGGTGACGCCCCAGGTGAATGTCCCATCATCTGGTTCAACTTTACCACTGAGGATATCAAACAGCATGGTCTTCGCAAAATGGTCAGGGCCTACAAAGGCAACCTTGTCGCCATTGTTGAGGACAAGGTTGAAATTATCCAGAACCTTGACCCCGTCAACAATCTTGGTCAGGTTTTTTACTTCAAGTATATTTTTTCCAGGCTCACGCAGAGGTTTGAAGGCAACATAGGGGAAGCGCCTCGAGGAGGGCTTGATGTCATCAATGGTAAGCTTGTCGATGAGCTTCTTCCTACTGGTAGCCTGCTTTGCCTTTGAAGCATTGGATGAGAAGCGCTGGATAAAATCCTTAAGCTCGGAGATTTTCTCGTCCCTGCGCTTCTTGTCGTCCTTCATCTGCTTTCCTGCCAACTGGCTGGAAAGGTACCAGAAGTCATAGTTTCCTACAAAGAGCTGGATCTTGCCAAAGTCGATATCGGCGATGTGGGTACAGACAGTATTAAGGAAGTGACGGTCATGGCTTACTACAATGACGGTATTGTCAAAGTTTGCAAGGAATTCCTCCAGCCAGTGGATGGACTCTAGGTCCAAGTGGTTGGTAGGTTCGTCCAGCAAGAGGATGTCGGGGTTGCCGAACAAAGCCTGGGCAAGCAGAACACGCACCTTGATGTTGTCTTCAACATCATGCATCGTCTTTTGTTGCAGTTCAGTGGCGATTCCGAGGCCGTCGAGCATCTGGGCCGCTTGGGCTTCAGCTTCCCAACCACCCATATCTGCAAAGTCACCTTCAAGTTCGGCAGCACGAAGACCGTCCTCTTCAGTAAAGTCTTCCTTTGCATAGATGAGGTCTCTCTCCTGCATAATTGCATAGAGCTGCTCAAAGCCCATAATGACGGTCTCAAGTACGGTATAGTCGTTAAAGGCAAAGTGATCCTGTCTGAGGACCGCCATTCGTTCACCTGGGGTGATGATGACGTCCCCTGTATCTGATTCGATCTCACCAGAAAGAATCTTCAGGAAGGTAGACTTACCGGCACCATTTGCACCAATGATGCCGTAGCAGTTTCCTGCGTTGAATTTTATGTTGACTTCTTTAAATAGAACCTGAGTTCCATATGAAAGGCCTATGTTTGAAGCGGTAATCATCTCTATATGTTTCCTTATGGGTAGTATAGCGAAAAAAAAGAGCAACCATCAAGGCTGCCCCTTCTTACATTTTAGTTCCTAGGGGAATCGAACCCCTATTTAGAGACTGAGAATCTCCTGTCCTAACCATTAGACGAAGGAACCGGTTACTGGGATGGAGGGGCTCGAACCCCCAAAGGCAGAACCAGAATCTGCAGTGTTACCGTTACACTACATCCCAATCTGAAATCCTGTGGTAGGATACGGAAATGGACATCTTTTGTCAAGTGGGGTTTGAAAAATCCCCACTATTCAGCGTCATATTCCAGCAATACATCAACAGGATACTTATGCAAAACCTTCTCGTAATTGAGGAAGGGCAAGCCAATAACACCGAGGACCCCTTCAACCTTAGCACCATTCTCTTCAAAGATGGAAGCTGCGGCTTCTAAAGTGCCTCCAGTGGCAATAAGGTCATCAACAAGCAAGACGTGGGAACCTGCAATTACGTCCACTTCCTGGACACAGACCACATCACAGCCATACTCAAGCTCAAAGCTTTTCTTATAGGCTTTTCCAGGGAGTTTACCCAGTTTGCGTACCAGCACCAAGGGAACACCAAGCCTTTCAGCAAGAGGGGCTGCAAAAATGAATCCACGTGCTTCAATACCTGCGATGCAATCGATTTTCTTACCCTTGCAGAGGGCCTCAAGCCTATCGATACAATACGTAAAGGCCGTGGGAACGGCAAGAATGCCTGTAATGTCATAGTAGAGAACACCCGGTTTCGGAAAATCGGGTACCTTGCGAATTACGTTGTCCAAATCATACTGTGTGTCCATAAGCCTCTCGTTAGGGGTAACTTTTTTTGAATGCACTTACGCGGGCACTCGCTGATTCACTGTAATCAGAGCGTACTCCATCTTGTAAATAATTATAGGCAAGGGCAGCGATCATAGCCCCATTATCAGTGCAAAGTTTCAGGGAAGGAAAGGCAACCTCATAGCCACCTTTTTCCAAGTCGGTAAGTTCACTGCGAAGCAGGGAGTTTGCAGCAACTCCGCCACCGGCGCTGATCCGCTTGAGGCCGGTATCATCCAGAGCAAGACGAACGCGACGCATCAGGGTGCCCACAGCCACCCTCTGAAAGGATGCTGCGATGTTCTCTGGGCTCTTCTCACTCTCTCCATCCCAAAATTGGTCACGTTGGTTTATCACAGCGCTCTTCAGACCACTATAAGAGATATCATAAGGGTGATCACCCTTGCTCAAGGCAGAGCCAGGAAAGCGGAAGGCCAGAGGGTTTCCGCTCTTGGCAAGGCGGTCGATGACCACGCCTCCGGGATAGCCCAGGTCGTAGTGCTTGGCCACCTTGTCAAAGGCCTCGCCTATTGCATCATCAATGGTAGTGCCCAAGACCTCTATAGTATCGTAGCTATCGACCCTACAGATGACCGTATGCCCCCCTGAGACCAATATCCCCAGATAGGGATAGGCCAAGGGCTTCTCAACTTGTGAGGCATATAAGTGGGCACGTATATGATCTATGGTGATGAAGGGAACGTCCAAGGTAGCGGCAAAGCCTTTGGCAAAGTTAAGTCCGACAAGAAGCGATCCCAAAAGACCGGGCCTGCTGGTTACAGCAACAGCATCGATATCGTCTATGGTGATGCCGCCCTTCTCTATCGCAGATTGCACTACCTGTGCTATCCACTCAGTATGCAGACGTGAGGCAAGTTCTGGGACAACCCCTTCATAGGGTTTGTGCAGTTCTATCTGTGTGGCGACCACATTGCTCAGAATCTCCTTGCCATCGCGTACGATAGCAGCAGAACATTCATCGCAAGAGGTCTCAATGCCTAGGACGTTCATATGTCGTCATCCTCATCGTCATCAAAGTCAGAAAATTCAAAAGGCTCAAAGTCAAAGTCAAACTCATCTTCAGAAACCATCTCTGCTATATCACTAAGCTCCATGCCATACTCAAGTGCTTCGGGAAACATGTCCAAAAGGAACTGGGCAACATCAGGTTGCCAGCTCTCTCCCACCCGCGTGGGGACCTTGCTTCTATGAGTGTTCAGCAGCATCACAACATCTTGTGTCACTGCATGGCTGAATAATCCTTTTATTTTCAAAATATCCCCTCTTCTCCCATAGCGTACTGACAAAGGAAGGCAAGGTCAACTGATATATATTTACACCCTTATTCAGTACAAAGTCATGAAGCTGGACCCTTAGATGCTAGCTCCTCTAAAAAAGAAATGAAAAGAAAAAAGAGGGCATACCTAACAGCGAGTATCCTACAAGAGGGTTCAATCAAGGAAGGTGTGACAGATACAGTTCCGCCCGGCATCCTTTGCCTTGTACAGCTCAGAGTCTGCACTTCTGAACATCGCATCAAAGTTTGCTCTCTTGGAAAAACACAGGCCGAGACTTATAGTGCAGGAAACAGAATTCCCATCTACATAGATTACCGTATCTGCAACTTGTTGGCGCAGGTTTTCTGCCCAAGCGAGAGTCTCATCTTCATTGGCAGAAGCATGGAAGATTGCGAACTCCTCTCCTCCTATCCTTCCCATAATATCAGAGCCAACCATGGTCTTAAAAGCACTGGCAACCACAGCCTGCAACATCAGATCTCCTGCCATGTGACCATACCTGTCGTTGACCAGCTTGAAATGGTCAATGTCAAAGAAAACAAGAGCGGTTGATACTCCCTTATTAAGCAAGTTCTTTTCAACCTTTTCGATAAAGGTCTGCCTGTTGTAGATGCCAGTAAGGCCATCACGTTCGGCACGAAAAAGCAGGAGATCATTTTTTCGTTTCTGCTCAGTGCTGTCCTTTAGCAGGGAGATGGTCCCCAGTATGGCACCACCACCTGTCTTGATGGCAAAGACACTGCAGTCATAGAAAGTCTGAGCCCGATAGAAGGAAAACTCACCTTCCCTGCCTTTTGCAAGGAATTCATGCCATTGGGGAACTTCAACAATAAGGTTGTTGCCCAGCTCTGAAAGGGTCGGACCCATCATTGATAGGGCCGCCTGGTTGGCTTCAAGAAGCCTGCCTTGGGATGATGCGATGACAATACCATCGCCTAGGAAGTAAAATACCTGTTCGCGTGCAAGAGGGGCTATTTTCAACAGGTCATAGCGGTAAATGCCCAAGAGCATAAACAGGGCAGATATTGCAAAGATTCCAGAGATGGGAACCAAGTGGGCAAACGAGTCTCCCATCACTACCGTGAGCAGCGAGTAGAGGGTTGCAACCACCATGCCACCAAAGACGGTCAAGCTCTGCTTGCGGGAAACAGTGGTAGTGCTCAGTGCATAGATGCCCAATATACTCAAGGCGATGACAGAGAACAGTATGTTGAATGAGATGAGGAACTTGGCCAACATGGTAGGCACCACAACCAAGGACTCTGATAGAGGGGTCTTCAAGACGGTGACGCTCTCACGTATAAGGTGGTGATAGCCATCAGTCCAGACCAGCAGAATACCGATACTTTGGAAGGCAAAGGATATATAGGCAATGAATTTTCTTTTTGTGTTGCCGATTCCTGTATAGGCGATCGCAAACAGGAGTGAGGCTACAGGGGTGAAGAATACGCCGATCTGGGTAAAGTTTCTCCAGATGAGCTTTGCATGCATGTCAGAGGAGATCAAATCAGTGAAGGAGCCGATAGACCAGATGAGCATGAACAGAGATGCATGAAACAACTGTTTTGCCCCATTCTTGTCACGGATGTTCCAAATGATAATGGTGACAGTGAGCATCATGACGATGGAAAGAAGATTGATAAAAAGAATGGGGAATGAAATCATGCAAAACTCCTCACAGGTCAATCATGATAGCATAGGATTATATTTCCAAGTAGCATAATGTAAAACCTTTTCCCGAACATATACCAGGAGGGAATTTCTGTCTTGCTTGAAAGAGACCTTTTTATTGGAATACCTTGCCCTTTCTGAGCTTTTGAGATACTCTTTCTAGGATTTTACTGCCAAAATAGCTCAGGGGTAGAGCAGCTCACTCGTAATGAGCAGGTCAAGGGTTCGAATCCCTTTTTTGGCTTACCAATAAGAGGGTTAATTTCTTTCAATAGAAGGAATTAATCCTCTTGCTTTTTAGCAAGGTTGCACAAAACCTTTCACAACCAGAAACAAAGGAAGTTCGTAAATGGAAAAAGCTTCGACCTGTGCGGTTGGAGGCAACAAAACCATACAATCTATGAGAGCCATGCAT
>CAYXYD010000052.1:0-15269 GCA_964469205.1 uncultured Sphaerochaeta sp.
TGATCTCTTGCGGTTGGTCAGAAGGCACCAGTATCCGGCATATTTCTTCTGGAACTCTGCAATGCTGGCTCCCTTTTCCAGGACTTTCCTTCCCCTCTTTGGTGTGTCCCTGACCTCAAAGAACTGCTTGTAGAGATCCTTGTGAGTATCAACCAGCTCATTGGTCTCCAGTTCTTCCTTGCACCCTGCCAACAGCTCGATGAAATTTTTCTCGGCCTCAGCCCTGGCTGCACAATTGTACACTACATGCAGGTAGCAACGGCGACCATTCCTTATAAGCGGCTTGGAAAGGCATTGGATAACCTGCTCCTTGCCCTTGGAATCCAGAACCTCTGTCCTGGCTTCAAGGGTATACAGCCTGTCTCTCAGCGAATCGATGACCTCATACTGCCAGGACACCCTCCTTGGCACACAAATGATGAAGTCAAATCCTTCGCTGTAAAATATTTCCAGATTGGCTTCACTGTAGTAGCCCTTGTCGAGGGTGATGCAAATGCATTCCAAGCCCAGCTTTTTCAGGGCATCGACGAGGTTCCTCACTGTCGTACTGTCGTGTCGGGAGCCATTATAGGTGATGGAAAGTATAGGAACCATGGTGTCCTGTCTGGCAAGGATTGCAATGTTCACCTGGGGCAAGGCTATATGCCCGTGAGTATAGCCGTACTCGACCAAGGGGTTGGTTTCCGTATTGTGACACCCAATATTTGAGGAATCGAAACAGAAATATCCCTTCTCACACCTGTTTGCCTTCATCCAGCTGGCATAGAACGTGTTCCTTTTGTCGTTGTTGAGGGAGGACAGAAAATCTGAGACAGACTGTGAAGTCATATGCTCGATCTTGGGATTACGGCCCTCAGCCCAATCCCCACACCAGGAGAATGCCTTTTCAGTGCATATGAGATATTCAGCCATGCCGAGTATCACTTTTGCTTCATTTTTGCCGAAGGCTCCCTTCAAATGCTTTTCAAGCTCCAGCTCCTTAATGATATCATCAAGGACAAGCACTTCACCCATGAGAGAGGTGGAAGATACCTCAAGCATTGCCAATTCCTCAGCTACGTAGTCAGAACTGTAGTGGTTGTTGTAGATGACGGGACCGTCTTGGACAAGTTTCTTGCCAACAATCTTGCGAGTATGTCTGGTCTGTTTCTTTTCTGGGTCCCAGTAGGACCTGTCCTTATAGACATACCAGTACCCTTGTTTTTTGTTATAGACGTCTATGATCTTCGGCTCTGAGAGCTTGGTGTTATCTGGTGTTTGCATGTTACAGAACTGTAGCATGTTTATTAAGAATAAGGAACCCCTAAACCTTTAATTTACGCATTATAATAGATATTTTTGGTTATTTTAGATCAACATGTTACAACTTGGGGCGGAATTCGGGTAGCCAAGTCAAAAAACAATCTTCCTAATCTTGCTACCAAGAACCCTTGGGATGATGGTTTTATCTTCTACAGCGTCAAGGAGAGCCAGCCCATGGACCACAAGCTCCTGAATAATGGACTGCGTGAAGTACTGATAGGGATGGGACTATTTTAGCCCGGGATATTCATTTTGCCAGGTAGTAGTTTATTCGTCATTTAATATACACAAATACTCTATAATGCTAAATCCTGATCGATACATATCTTCCGGGGAATGTGCGGTAGCGCATTGTCATTCCCTCCTAACTCGAATACAATAAACAAAATAGGGTATGTCCCTTAAGGGAAAGGAGATTTGGCATGGGGAAAGATTCTCGATATCAACCAAGACATTTGTTCGAATCGCCATCTGACACTCAGATTTGGCTATCTATATAATGACGGCACAAACCAACTCTCCTAACCAGGGCTCGGTAGTTTCGGTCCGAGGCAGCGTTGTAGATATTCGCTTCGCCGACCGGTTGCCGGCAATCTATTCCCTGTTGCACGCGGAAAATGGAAAAATCGCCATAGAGGTATTGACCCAACTTGATGCACATCTTGTTCGGGGAATCGCTCTGACACCAACACAAGGTCTTGCCCGTGGCTCTCTTGTGGAAGACTCCGGTGGCACCTTGATGGCACCTATCGGTAAAGGAATTCTTTCGCGCATGTTCGACGTTTTTGGGAACGTCATCGACAGGTTGCCCGAACCCTCCGACATCCAATGGAAATCGATCCATCAATCACCTCCCGCGCTTACGAAACACTCTGTTTCGTCAGAGATTTTCCTGACAGGGATCAAGATCATCGATATCCTGACGCCAATTGAGCGCGGAGGCAAGACAGGCTTGTTTGGAGGGGCAGGAGTTGGAAAAACGGTATTGCTTACCGAAATAATCCACAACATGATCGAACATCAGGAAGGGGTCAGCATCTTTTGCGGCATCGGCGAACGTAGCCGCGAAGGCGAAGAGCTTTACAGGGAGATGAAAGAAGCGGGCGTACTGCCCAATATGGTGATGGTATTTGCCCAGATGAATGAACCACCTGGCAGCCGCTTTCGTGTAGGACATGCAGCTCTTACAATGGCAGAGTACTTCAGAGACGATGAACATCGTGATGTACTGCTCTTGATCGACAATATTTTCCGCTTCATCCAGGCCGGATCGGAAGTATCCGGATTAATGGGACAAATGCCTTCCCGTTTGGGATACCAGCCGACGATGGGTACGGAATTGGCCCAACTGGAAGAGCGAATTGCCAATACCGACACCGGAGCCATTACATCAATACAGGCGGTATACGTCCCTGCGGACGATTTTACTGACCCCGCGGCTGTTCATACCTTTGCCCATCTTTCCGCCTCCATCATGCTCTCGCGAAAACGCGCAAGTCAGGGACTCTATCCGGCCATTGACCCATTGCAGTCCAGTTCTAAAATGGCGACGCCGCTTATTATCGGAGAACGTCATTACCGCCTGGCACAGGAAGTTCGGAGCACCCTTGCTCAGTATGAAGACCTCAAGGATATCATCGCCATGCTCGGCATTGAGCAACTATCGACTAAGGACCGGGCAGTCGTCGCCCGGGCACGACGTCTGGAACGATTTCTTACCCAACCGTTTTTCACAACCGAAGAATTCACCGGTCTTAGCGGAAGGCTTGTTCCACTCTCTGAGTCGTTGGATGGTTGCGAACGAATCCTACAAGACGAATTCAAGGACTATCCGGAAAGCGCTCTCTATATGATAGGCGCCATCGACGAAGCAAAAGAAAAAAATAAACCGGAGGTTGTTCATGCCGAATAAACCCCTGATGAATCTCAGGATACTGTTACCGTTTCGCGTTTTCTCGGCAGAAGCCGGTGTTTCGCGAATTGTCACAGATACCATCGCAGGCTCGGTGGGGATATTGCCCCGTAGACTGGACTTCGTAGCTGCGATTTCTCCTGGGATACTTGTATATGAAATAGGGGATGAAGGAGAAGTCTACGTGGCCGTAGATCAAGGAATAGTGATAAAGACTGGTTTAGACGTGCTCGTTTCTGTACGCAATGCGATTGGAGGTTCTAGCCTCAGCCAGCTGACCGAGACCGTCGAGCGTGAGTTTAAGGTTCTCAATGAAAGCGAGCAAAACATCCGATTGGTCATGTCCAAGATGGAGAGTTCTTTCATCCGACGCGTTGCTACGTTCAGTCATGAGTAAGCGCGACAAAAATCCCTTGAGTCGGGAGATCCGCGCCAAGGCTAATCGAAAGATCAGGGCAAAACGAACGGGCGCACAGGATGTTTGGTTCGGTTTGGGAATGATGGGGCTCATAGGTTGGTCTGTGACTGTTCCGACCCTACTCGGTGCGGCACTTGGTTTCTACCTTGATAAGCGCTTTCCTGGAAGTTATTCCTGGACTTTAACGCTTCTGATCATTGGTCTGATCATCGGCTGTGCAAATGCATGGCACTGGATATATAAGGAAAGCGTGGAGATGAGAGAGGATCAGGAGGATAACGATGCTTAATGTTTTTATAATGGTTGCTGTTTTTATTGCGGGGCTTTTACTAGGCACGTTCTTCTTCGGTGGTCTTTTATGGACCGTCAAGCGAGGGCTTTCCTCCATGCACCCCTCTTTTTGGTTCCTTGGAAGCTGGTTGGTACGCATTGCAGTCGTGCTGGGTGTTTTCTTTTTGGTCTCCAGAGGAAGTTGGCAGCGATTGATGGTCTGCTTTTCTGGATTTTTTATCGCGCGCGTTATCTTGATTCGATACACTCATGTGGGTAGAAAGCCGGGTGGTTCCAACAAGGAGGTCTACAATGCGTCTTAGTCCTGATGAACTCGTATTCTGGGAATACGGTTTCGTAAATCTCAACGCTACCATTGTTTTTACCTGGGCCTTGATCTTTGTACTTGCCGTTGGTGCGAAAATCATCACGAGGAAACTGTCCGATACCGAAAAAAGAACCAGGGGACAGAATCTTCTGGAAATTGTCGTCACTACAATCGAAACACAAATCGAAGAGGTCGGCCTGACCCACCCGCGAAAATACATGACTTTTCTGGGAACGCTTTTCCTTTTTATTGCGTCGGCCAGCCTCTTCACGATAATCCCTGGTTACCAGCCACCGACAGGTTCGCTCTCGACTACAACCGCGCTCGCCCTTAGCGTGTTTGTTGCCGTACCGTATTTCGGCATCGTGGAACAGGGATTGGGGAACTACCTTAAGGAGTATATAAAACCGACATTCATCATGTTGCCGTTTAATATCATTAGTGAACTTTCACGAACACTGGCTTTGGCCATGCGTTTATTTGGGAACATGATGAGCGGAGGAATGATCGTCGCCATCCTTGTTACCATTTCACCTTTCATCTTCCCCATGATCATGACGATATTGGGCTTGCTCACCGGAATGGTACAGGCTTATATTTTCACTGTATTGGCTGCGGTGTATATTGCTGCAGCAACGCGAATTAGCAAACCCAAACCAGCGGCTGCCAAACAATAAATGAGTCGTTCAATAAGCCAATTCATTGGCGTAATTTTAAGGAGATATGTATGGATAGTATGACTATTATCGCTATGGTGTCGATTATCGTTGCAGGTTTCACTACCGCATTCGGAACTATGGCCCCTGCATTGGGCGAAGGAAAAGCGGTCGCGACTGCGTTGAGCTCTCTAGCACAGCAACCTGACGCATCCGCAACCATCACAAGAACCTTGTTCGTTGGTCTGGCAATGATTGAATCGACTGCCATTTACTGCTTCGTGGTATCGATGATCTTGATATTTGCCAATCCGTTCTGGAATAACGTCATCGAAGTCGTGAGTAAATAGCACCATGAAAATAGATTGGTTCACGATTGTTGCACAGCTGATTAACTTCCTTGTCCTGCTTTGGTTGATGAAGCGCTTCCTGTATAAACCAATTCTCAACGCAATAGACAAGCGAGAAAAACGGATCGCCGGGGAATTGGAGAATGCACATTCGACAAAAGTTGCAGCTGAAAAACAGAAGGATGAGTTCGACCGCAAGAATGAGGAGCTGAAAGGGCAGAGCTCAGCTTTTCTCAAAAACGCGCAAGATGAAGCAGAGGCGCAACGGGTACGTCTCCTAAAAGAAGCACGTGAGGAGGCGGATGCACTGCGCACGAAACAACGGGCAGTATTCGCCGATGAAGTAAAGGCTTTGCGTACATCAGTTATTCAAAGGACACAGGAAGAGGTTCTCGCTGTCACTCGAAAAATATTGAAGGATCTTGCAGGAACGAGTCTTGAAGAACACATTGTGGTGGTTTTCAATCAGAAGTTGCACGATCTGGATAAGGCTGAAAAAGATGTGCTGATTTCCGCCCATAAAACGCAACCGGGAACGATTGTCGTTCAAACCGCATTTGATATTTCATCGGAAATGAAGAGCCTTACCGAGGCTTCCATACAAGAGCTTTTTGGAATGAAAACGAAGATTGCTTTTGAGTCCTCCACCGATTTGATAAGCGGTATAGAGCTAAGCTTCAATGGACAAAAAATGGCTTGGAGCGTTGCCGATTATCTGTCCACTGTAGAGGAAGGTTTCGACGGCCTTCTGAAAGAGCAGGATGAGGGCAAAAAACCCGAATCGGAAAAGAAAGGTTGATGACGATGGAAACAAAAAGATTACAGGCCAATTATGATACTATATTCACGGGAATGAATCATACGTTACAGGCTATTGTTCCAAGTCTGAAGCTACAAGAAGTAGGTACGATCACCAGGGTCTCTAACGGTATTGCTATGGTTTCGGGAATCCCCGGAGCCGGTTTTGAAGAATTGATCCGATTTCCCGGAGGCCTGCTCGGTATCGCATTCAATGTCGACGTAGAGGAGATAGGTGTCGTTCTCCTCGGCGAATACCAGCAACTGCGAGCAGGGGATGAAGTTAGGCGTACCGGGCGGGTCATGGACGTAGCAGTAGGCGACGGACTGCTTGGGCGTGTTGTCGACCCCCTTGGCCGTCCGCTCGATGGGAACGGCCCGGTAGCATCGAACGAACGCCTACCCGTCGAACGTCCCGCCGCACAGATTATGGACCGTGCTCCCGTCACCGAACCGCTCGCGACAGGACTTAAAGTCATCGATGCGCTCATCCCTATCGGCCGGGGCCAACGGGAACTGATACTCGGCGACAGGCAAACCGGCAAGACCACGATTGCAATCGACACCATTCTCAATCAGAAGGGCAACGACGTTTTATGCGTGTATTGTGCAATAGGCCAACGCGCCTCAGCAATCGCAAAAACCATTGCGGTGCTAAGCGATAAGGGAGCGATGGATTACACTGTCATTGTCGTGACTGAAGGTAACGATCCGCCGGGACTTACCTACATTGCTCCCTATGCCGCGACCAGCATCGCAGAAGCGTTCATGGAAAAGGGTCACGACGTTTTGATCGTTTACGACGACATCACGCATCATGCCCGCGCTTACCGGGAGTTGTCACTTTTGCTGCGTCGGCCACCAGGCCGTGAAGCCTTTCCCGGTGACATCTTCTATATCCATTCGCGCCTGCTTGAGCGCGCGACGCACCTTCGTAAAGAACTCGGCGGTGGCTCTCTCACCGCGTTACCGATCATTGAGACCGAGGCCCAGAATATTTCCGCTTATATTCCGACCAACCTCATTTCCATCACTGACGGACAGGTGTACCTTTCCCCCGAATTGTTCGCACTGGGCACACTTCCTGCGGTGGATGTCGGAAGATCCGTATCCAGAGTCGGCGGTAAGGCGCAGCATGAAGCATACCGTTCCGTGACCGGAGACCTCAAGCTTGCCTACGCACAATTTGAAGAGTTGGAAACATTTTCTCGATTCGGAGCACGATTGGATGAGGAAACACGTGAGACTATCGAACATGGCAAGCGAATTCGCGCATGGCTCAAACAACCGGCATATTCCCCTACTACAGTCAGCGAACAAATTGTTTTGTTGCTGGCTCTGACAGAGAAACTCCTGGATTCTGTACCAATTGAAAAAATGATTGAAGCGGAAGGTTTATTGAAGCTTTCCATTAAAAAGTTACCTGACGAATTGCGCAAACGCCTGGAGACGGCGGAAAAACTAGGCGACGAAGATCGAAAGGCCATTATCGATAACGGTCGGATAGCGCTTGCTCAAATACAGGTCCAAGGCGAAATCAAGGACAGATCATGAGCAATACCACTGCAAGTTTTCGCCATAAAATAGTCGGTGCCGAAGATCTCTTGTCCGTGGTCAGCACTATGAAGGCGGTGGCGGCGTCCAATATCAGTCAATACGAGAACTCTGTGCGAGCGTTGAAAGATTACTTTCGAGCGGTCGAGTTGGGGCTCAGCGTGTGCCTTAGGGGTACCAGCCATTCGAATTTCAAGGGGGAAGAGAAACCCCAGCCCGATTTGATAGACGCGGTAGTCTTCGGTTCTGATCAAGGCTTGGTGGGGCAATTCAACGACGTCGTAACCGATTTTGCTGTAAAAACGCTCTCGAAACTACCGGGAAAATCCAGAGTCTGGGCGGTGGGAGAACGTGTCCACGCGCGATTGGTTGATTCCGGACTTTCTGTTTTTGGAGTCTTCGAACTTCCTTCGTCTATCAAGGGTATCTCGCCGCTCATCGGAGACATTCTGGTGGAAATCGAAAAGCAGAGAGAACAGGACAAGGTGAACGAGTTCTATCTATTTTATAATCATCCCCTATCTGCCGCTAATTATTCACCGGTCTCCCAACGCCTATTGCCGTACGATCAGGTGTGGCTCCGTAATCTGAGCTCGATTCCCTGGCCCTCTGGGAGGTATTCCGAGGTTTTTGGCGATAATTCCGAGACGTTGAGCTCATTTGTCAACGAATACCTTTTTGTCTCCCTTTTCCGTTCCTGTGCAGAATCCCTTGCGAGCGAAAATGCAAGCCGTCTCGCTGCCATGCAGCGTGCAGAACAGAATATAGACGAACTGTTGAAGAGCCTCAATGCATCCTTTCATCAACTGCGCAAAAGCGGTATCGACGAAGAGCTATTTGACATTATTGCCGCCTTCGATTCGTTACAGAAAGAGTAGAGATGACAAAAACGTTATAGTCGATTTTGTGGGGAGTCAGACATAGAAATGCTTAGAGATGCCCTACACAGGCTCCTACTTGATGGAGATTACCGGTATGACCAATCCCTTGCGAAGCTTCGGTGTCAGGTTCCAAGGCAGAAACTGACCGTAGTCGACTGAATTTGCACTCAGGCCCCGTATCCACGTCATTTTCTTCAGCAGGTAGGTGACATAGCCATAGAGATCAAACTCCTCCAGGTTGGCGGAAAAGATTGTAAAGCCTGTAAGACTGGGGCCGGAGTACTGGATTACCCATGTAAGCGAGGATCGTGCCACGACCACCGCTCTGATGAACAGCCTCATTGAGAATGCTAAGACATATGATCTCAACCCTCGCAGCGACCTTAGCTACATGCTTATGCAAGATGTGGTTTTTGCCAATTGGGGAATAGACAAGGATACCCTTGATCCCCTCATGTCTCGGAATAAAAGCCATACATACCTGCCCCTCGTTACCGGAGAATGTCGGTCCGTTGCCCGAAACATGATCCCTGTTGAGGGATATAAGGCAAAGCTTACCAAAAGTCGGTCTAGGCAGGGTTTTACAATATTCAAAATGAGCTGGATTTCCCACTGATAGCGTCCTGGTCTTCCATGGATGCTACCGTATATTGTCCATATTTGAAGAATCAGTGCTTAGTTCTACACTCTGATGCTTAATAACGATCAAATATGATGATTCACTTAGTTGACAGGCAGTGCAATGAAGCTAATACTCATAGTGACATTCGTTTCTCCCTTTTTCATCTAGGAGGCAATGTATTTCTTATAGACCAGACCCAAAACTGAATAAACTGCTATTAGTCCTACCCAAGTCAGTATTCGATCGAATTTCGGTACGTCTTGAGCTGACCACCCTTACACTTGGAACCACACTGTACGAGTCTGGTGGACATTTGGATTATGTCTATTTCCCCATCAATTCAATTGTGTCTCTACTATGCGTGATGGAGGATGGCTCTTCTGCGGAAATATCGGTAGTGGGGAATGAGGGAGTTGTCGGTATCGCCTTGTTCATGGACAGCGAAAGTGTTCCTAATCGTGCGGTGGTGCAGAGCGAAGGCTTCGCCTACCGATTGAGTGCCGCGGCAGTAAAGCAGGAATTTAATCGTTCGGGAGCTTTTCAGCACCTTTTGTTACGGTATACAATGGCGTTGTTGGCACAAATGGCACAGACTGCGGTCTGCAATCGTCACCACACCGTAGACCAGCAACTCTGCCGCTGGCTATTGCTGAGTCTAGACAGGTTGCCTTCAAATGTCCTTCGGATGACCCAGCAGCTGATTGCCAATATGCTTGGGGTGCGGCGCGAAGGGGTGACTAAAGCTGCGAGGAAACTGCAGGACGCAGGTCTAATACAATACACTAGGGGCTGCATCACCGTTTTGGACCGACCAGGGCTCGAAGCGCGTGTGTGCGAATGCTACCAGGTGGTGAGAGATGAATTCAATCGGCTGCTACCTAATAATACGGCGACTTGATCATAGAGCTTTCGGTATTATTCATCCCTAACTCTGCTTTCGGATCGTAATCAATACTACATTCCGCTAAAATATCGGTAATCTGTGGGTAAATACGCCTTTCACAGGTTCTGATGGACCGAACTCGTTCCAGAAGTTCCCTAAAATAAGCTTAGCCAAAATAGCAGCCATTCTTAAGTTTCTCATCATCCATGACGAAGCCTTTGATGATGGCAGGGCGTTGCACTTCAAAGGATTCAGCCATACGCCCTTTTTTGAATCAGTGAATATGAATTTCAAAGAATCAACCATTGTTCCCTCTGACCTTTTCTTGCACACTCTGTCATCTTGCCTTTAGCTGATCATCCTTACCACCACGCTTCTTATCTAAAGCGGCAATCTTCTGCAAAATGTCAGTATCACCAGTATTGGAGAATGCTTCCATAATAGTGGAAAATGCTTGTTCCAATACCATTGATTTGGCATACATTGCATCATATCTGTGATCCCCAACAGCTAGGATCCACGGGAAAGTCCTAATAATTGTCATCAGGGCTAAACCTGCAGCAGAGGGATTCAGTGATGTATCATTCTTCCACCGGGCAAGCGTCCTTGAAGGAAGGCCTAGCGTCCGTTCCATGGAAGCATTACTCAGGCCTAGGCTGTTCAGCTCAGTGAGGATGTTCACCATAGCCTGACGTTTAAGAACATCCGAATTCTCTATAATGAGTGGATCATTATAATCAGAATCATCAGCTTTAAAACCACAGGTATTGCATACAAAAACATGGCTCTGAATGATGACCTCCCCTCCATAGGGTTCAGATACCGTATAATCCATATCCACGACCGTTACATCAGAACCTCCGCATAAGGAACATAATTTATTGTCCATCATACCCTCTCTTTTTTAGGTTTTTAACAAATAACCCCGCTTTCTCAAGTGCCAATGCCAAAATAGTAGTATCCGTATTAGATCGATGAAAGGATTTTATTGCCCATTTCTTACTCCCCTGACTGATAAAAAAAGAAATATATCCAGAGGAGTAACCACTTGTGAATGTATAGGCATCACAGAAAGGTAGAGGAGTTTCACTACTGTTCCTATAAGGAATTGAATTGATAAACTCAAGCTCTTCCATCTTCCCGTTGGTAATGTACGTAAGAAGCTCACTTTTTGTCTTTAGCATAAAATCCCTAGTGGCACTTGCTAAGACTCCATGTTCAAGTGCAATGTTCTTCTGATCCTGACAATCCTTGATGAAGTCTTCAATAGCATATTTTGGTTGTTATCTTGTCACCCTTACAGTTAAGATTATACATAGTGTATAGTATTTGTCAATATTTCATACCAAAAAGTATAATCCTTCTCCTTGTACTATAGTGAATCTAGAAATCATCAGTCATACTTTTCAGGAATTCTTATCAGCCTTATAAAGAGGTTGCTGACAATTGCCAGGTACTAATATGACCATGATCATTCGATTCTATAGACCAAAGGCTGCAAAGAGTCATGTTTGCTTCAAAGGTTTATGTACTTGCGAACTCCTCACTTTTGATCTGTTTCAAGACTTTACATGGAGATGGACCACTGTGAATCAAGCCAAGTCTTTCTATGTTTCAACGTGTTTCTATTGTATAAGTATCATAATACATAAGTATAACCTATTGAAACTATTCATAAGAGATAGTAGCATAGTTGAACAGAGGTATTATGGATTACTCATCATATGAAAAGAACAACAAGTACTACGCCGGTAGTGAAGAAAAATTCGGCCTTACCATTGATGGTCGTGATCACATCGTAAAGTTCCAGAAACCCTCAGAAACTGGGCTTCTCAACAACACAATCAGTGAGTATATCGGGTGCCATATCTTCGATATCCTAGGCATGCATGTCCAGAATACCTATCTGGGAACCTATGAAGGGCGAAACGTTGTCCTGATGGAAGACTTTGTCAAGGAAAACCAACAATTCGTACCTTTTAATGAAGTGGGGGATTCTTCATTGGAAAATGACAAGGAAACCTACCAGTATTCCTATACCGACATTATGCAGATGCTAGAAGAGAACACAAAGCTTACCCAAGTTGCAGCAACCATAACACAATTCTGGCATATGTATATAATTGATGCATTATTGGGAAACTTTGACAGGCATGGTGCCAACTGGGGATTTATCAAGGAAGACGATCATTACACTCTCGCTCCCATCTTTGATAACGGGTCTTGCCTTTTCCCAAGGATCCACAGCGATGAAGCCTGCCTGACAATCCTGGAAAACCCAGAGGAAATTGACAAACGGATATATTCGTTTCCCACCTCACAGATAAAGCTCAAGAAAAAAAAGAGTTCCTATTTCGATGTCATATCTAGCCTGCAATATCCTGAATGCAATAAAGCCTTGCAGGAGATAACAGGGAAAATAAATCTTGCAAAGATTGATGATTTTGTTGATACAATTGGTGAAATCAGTGATATCCAGAAAAGGTTCTACAAAACCATGATCAAACAACGGTTTGAAAAAATCCTTTGGCACTCCTCTGTAAAACTACAAGGAAGGACTGTATGAGCCAGAATAAAGACTTTACGACACCAACCTCCCAAGAACTGACCCAACTATACAGCCTGTCAGGTGAAATCTGTTTTCAGTATACGAAAACGACCTTGTTCAAGATTGCTAGAATTACCTATGAGCTGTATGAAGATGAATCCTACCAGTATATCTTTGAACCCTACTATGATGTCATTGACGGTTTGGAACATATCGACTGGGGAGGCATCCCCGGCATCAACCTGTCAAGACGCCTGAGCCAGTACAACAGGGTAGGCTTGATACCAGTCTTTATGCGTGAACGCACTCCCGCGGCAAACAGGGTCAACCTTGCCGAGGAGTTACAAAAAGTAAACCTTACCTATCTGAACAGACTAGAATGGCTCATACGTACTGATACCGTATATACAGGGGACAAACTGGTTGTGCAAGAATCAGGGTTCAACAACTTTTGTGGTATTTCGACACGAAGTGCACAATGGCATGCCTTGTCGGCTTTGCAACTGCTGGGAATGAGAAGCCCTATTGTTATCGATGGCATAGCTTTTGCTGACAGCGACCGAACTACTCTGATCAAGGCCTTCCTCATCGAATATGAGTTCCTTTCGACCAAACGAAAAACCAACCAACGTGAAGGCCAACTCCTAGCAAAGGAGACAGCCTCCTATGCTGGCAGGAAACCCATCAGCGTACCGTTACCCCTATTGGCAGAAGTGAAGAAAAACCTCAACAACGGCCATATAACCATCGCCCAGGCAATGCAGCTGACCAAGCTTTCCAGGACTACCCTGTATAGAAGACTCAAGAAGCTTGAGCAGTCCCAAAACTAAGCAGTATATCCTATTGAAACTATATAGCAGGAAAAAGGTTATTTCCTATCTCCTGCATATAAGTCATGGTATAGTCTCCCTATGCAAAAAGAACAAAGCTACTGCAACCAATACAATGCACAGCCAGTTATTTGCCAGCAAACATCCAAACAGGAGGCAAAACCATGCGCATAATCCTTATTGGCTACGGTTGGCGTAGTCTTTTCTATTACAGGATCGCAAAGGCACTGCCCGAACGTTTCACCCTGGTAACCTGGGTCCTCAGGACCGAAGAGAGAGCAAGGGAAGTACAAGAGCTCTATCACGTGGAAACCACCAGTGATCTCCACTCAGCCCTGCTTCTCCCCCATGACCTTGCCATCCTGAGTGTTCCTTCCTCAAGCGTGGAAGCAATGCTAGACATCCTTATAGACAAGGACGAAACCATTCTCTGTGAAACCAGCTTCACTGGCCTGCCCTTGGAAACCTTGGTTTCCCTTTACGAAGAGTATAGTAATTCACAAAGCAAGATCTTTATCGCCGAACAATATTATCGCCAACCCTACTTCCAATCCTGTCATGCCATACACGGTCATCTTGGACCTATTACAGCAGTACGTGCAGCATGCCTGCATGACCATCATGGGACCAGCATCATCCGCCACTTCCTTGATGAGGGGTATTCCAATTGCACCATTCAGGCTTCGAGCCATACCAGTTGGATTACCAAGACAGGGGAGAGGGACCGTATCGTCACCGATGGGGTCCGTGTCCAGACGCAACGAATAACTGCAACCCTAACATTTGAAGACGGGAAAGTCGGCTACTTCGACTTTGATAACAGCCAATACCACAGCTCTATCAGGAGCAGTCACTTCAGTCTTTTTGGGGAGCGAGGCGAAATAGTTGATGACAATGTCCGTTACCTAAACAATGAAAATGAGAGTATCTGCCAGAGACTGGAGAGGATAGAGGACGGAAACAGGAATATCAACCCGCTATCGCTGCGCTCCCTATCCTTTGGAAGCACCTATGTATTCAAGAACCCCTATTGGCCACTACCCTTCAATGATGATGAGATATCTGTAGCACTGTGTATGGAGGCTGCATGCCAGGACAAAGGGTATTCCTTTGCCGAAGCCTTGCAGGATTCCTATCTTGCACAGTGCATCCAGAGAAGTTGTAAGGAAAAAACGATAGTGGAGACCAACAAGCAGATCTGGGCTAATACCTGACCTACATCACGATCAAGGCATAGGTATCCATTCCTGTATGAAACGCTTCATCCTTTCCAACAGCATTACAAACGGTTGTTTCTTAGCCTGTCCCTTATACAATACAGCCCACTAGATCCCCTCCCTATATGACAAAGGTTCCCAGAGGAGGAAATCCATTGAATTCAACTGATGAATAGCTACTGGTATATGCTCCTGTAGACAACCAGTACAGACGGTCCCCCACTGCAAGACTCAGGGGTAGCTCGTACATATAATTCTCGTACATCGTATCCATGCTGTCGCAGGAAGGACCGGCAAGTACAACTTTTTCAGCAGGGCCTGTGCGTTCACACACTATAGGGTACTTGATCGCTTCGCCTAGGGTTTCCATCAGACCCCCAAACTTGCCACAGTCCTGATATACCCATCTTTCCAGAGCAGTGCGTGATTTACGGGAGATCAACACGATCTCAGAAACCAGCACCCCGCTATCACCTACTAGGGACCTGCCTGGTTCTATGATTATCTTTGGCAGTTCATCACCATAGTCCTCCTGGAGGTACCGCAGTATTTCCTTGGCATAGACATCGACAGATTGGGTCTTTTCCTGGTAGACCGCTGGGAATCCTCCCCCCATATTGATGCACTTCAGTTCAAGGTCTTCGTTCTCCTTAAGCCAGGAGAACAAGTAGCTGACCTTTGATAAGGCAGCATCCCAGGC
>CAYXYD010000053.1:0-3815 GCA_964469205.1 uncultured Sphaerochaeta sp.
ATAATGTAAAGCTGTATAGACGGGAAACGCTGATTATCCTTGATGAAGTGCAGCTTTTTCCAAGAGCACGCTCAGCGATCAAGTATCTTGTAGCAGATGGTCGATATGATTATATCGAAACTGGTTCCCTCATGAGCATAAAGAAGAATGTACGGGACATTGTCATCCCTTCAGAAGAACGTCATCTTGGCATGTATCCTTTGGATTTTGAGGAATTCCTGTGGGCCCTCGAAAATGAAACGCTGATGAACTTCATTAGGGAGTGTTTCAAGAATATGAAACCGTTGGGACAAGCCCTTCATCGAAAAGCCATGGACTATTTCAGGCAGTATCTTATTGTGGGGGGAATGCCCCAGGCAGTGGAAGCGTATGTGACTACCCATGATTTTGCTAGGGTGGACCGGGTGAAACGGGATATACTTGCACTCTATCGTTCTGACATGGTGAAGCATGCCGAAGGCTATGAAATGAAGGTTGAACAAATCTTCGACAATATTCCTGCACAACTCAAAAAGCACGATAGGAAATTCAAGCTGTCTTCATTGAAAAAAGAAGCACGCTTGCGCTCTTATGAAGATGCACTGTTCTGGCTGGATGACGCTATGATTGCAAACATTTGTTACAACTCCAGCGCCCCAGATCTTGGATTGAGACTCAACATGGACCGTATGACGCTCAAATGTTATATGGCGGATACGGGGCTTCTTATCAGTCATGCCTTCGACGAAAACGGCGTTGTGAGTGAAGAAATCTATAAAAAGATCCTCTTTGACAAGCTGGAAACCAATCTGGGAATGATCATGGAAAATATAGTGGCGCAGATGTTGGTAGCAAGCGGTCATAAGCTGTATTTCTATTCCAACTCATCCCGTGATGATGCTGCGTCTCGCATGGAAATTGATTTCCTGATTGCAAAGAGCAAGATCAGCAACAGGCACAATATTTCTCCAATTGAGGTAAAGTCGAGCAAGCATTACACGTTGGGTTCGCTGAAAAAGTTCAGGGCAAAGTATGCACAGCAACTGCATACTCCCTATGTGCTGCATGCAAGCGATGTAAAGGAGGAAGATGGCATCACCTACCTACCCCTGTATATGACTCCGCTATTGTAATGTGGGCACTGACAGCAAGCGCTTTTTCTAGAAGGTCCTGATCTTCGTAAAAGACATGCAACTCGACCATGCATTTCATCTCTGCCAGCCTATATAGGCTGGCAGGATTATCTTCGTTTACTGGGGCGCTTTGCTCCACTCAGGGGTAGGGATAGGATCGCTACACGCAACCTCGGCACCCTGTTTCAGAAGCACATCAACTCCGAGCTCAGAAGGTGTCCAAGACCGTCTTCAGTAATTCCTTTTCCCTGATCGACCAGTTGGTGCACTTGGGCAGATCTTTGTTGTCCTTTGGCCTATCCCACAATCATATCCAATCCCATTAGACTGAAGGCCGGCCGCATTGATACCAGGGGGAGGAGCTCCTATAGATCCTGGCCTGTATCCTGGTGCAGAGCTTCCTATGGGCACAAATCGTTTATTTCCTTTGTTCTTCCCACTGATGTATCGCTTTGAGAAAGGTAGGTCCATATGATTCGGCCTTGACCTCCCCAACCCCGTGAACCTGTAGAAATTGTGTGACGTCCTTGGGAAGCTTGGAAGCCATATCCTGAAGGGTCTTGTCGCTAAAAATGATATAGGAGGGAACTTTATGCTCGTCAGCCAGCTTCTTTCGGACGACTTTGAGACAATCGACAAGATCGGGATCACCATCGTTGGCCGGGGCTGGTTTTGGTTGGGTTGCATACATTTTCCGTTCCCCTGCCGTTTGGAACTTGACCAAGGGGACAGTTCTTTCGCCCTTGAGTATAGGCTTGGATAAGGACGTCAGATGCAAAGTCATCCCACGGTCATACGCTACAGAGATATACCCTGCGTTAATGAGCTGAGAACCGTACTCAATCCATTCCTCATAGCTGAGATCCCGCCCGACACCAAAGGTCTTAAGCTCATGCCATCGCTGTTCCATAATCTCCTGGGCATGGCTTCCCCGGAGGATCAGGGCACAGTGCCGCAAGGTAGAGCGCTCTGCAGTACGATAGATTGCCGACAGAATCTTCTGGGCAACAATGGTTCCATCAAAAGTCACGGGGGGATGCTCGCACACATCGCAATGCCCACAGTCTTCTCCAAGAGTCTCTCCAAAGTAGGAAAGTAGGATTCGCCGACGGCAAATCTTAGCTTCTGCGTACTGTTTCATCCTATCCAATTTTGCCACAAGCAACTCTCGGCGGTCAGCATTGGCATTATCAATAAACCTGAGCTGTTGGGCCACATCGGCGTAGCTGTAAAAGAGGACCGTGTCGGCGGGAAGCCCGTCCCTACCCGCCCTTCCGATCTCCTGATAGAAACCTTCAAGGTTTTTGGGTAGATTCCAGTGGACAACCCAGCGGACGTTTGATTTGTCGATTCCCATGCCAAAAGCCACAGTGGCGCATATGATGAGCGTTTCGTCCTTGAGGAACGCATCTTGGGCACTATGTCGATCCTCAGTTCCCATACCAGCATGATATGCTTCAGCCTTGTATCCCAATTTGGTGAGTTTTTCTGCCAAGTCTTCGGTAGCGGCGCGGGAGAGGCAATACACAATCCCTGGCTGGTTGGGGTGACTCTTCAAGAAAAGCCGCAATCGTTCAAACCGTTTCTGTCCAGGCAAGACTGACAGGTGGAGATTGGGACGGTCAAAGCTGGACTGAAAGACCGATCCTTCGTCAATGGAGAGTTGGTCCAGGATATCCCGCTGGATCGCAGGGTCTGCAGTTGCCGTCAAGGCCACAAGAGGAACACCGGGCAGGATATGCCGTAGGCGGCCAAGCTGTGTGTATTCGGGACGAAAATCATGCCCCCAGAACGAGATGCAGTGAGCCTCATCTACGGCAATAAGATTGATATTCCACGTTGCCAAGCTGTTGGCTGTAGGAGCTCTCAAGAGTTTCTCCGGACTGACATAGAGCAGCTTGAGCTTGCCTCTTGCTATGTCATCAAGAACACCTTGGGCTTCATCGGAAGATTGGGTACTGTTGAGAAGCGCTGCCGCCACGCCGTTGGCCTTGAGGGCTTCCACTTGATCTCGTTGTAAAGCGACAAGAGGGCTTATCACGAGCGTCAGTCCTTCCTTGCAGAGCGCAGGGACCTGAAAACATACAGACTTACCGCCTCCGGTAGGCATCAGTACAAGGGCATCCTGGCCAGCGAGTATATGGGCAATAACTTTTTCTTGTAGGGGATGGAAGGTATCGTATCCAAAGACACGGTGTAAGATTTCGAGAGGTGTGTTCATGCAGAGCACTGTACCACACTAGTGCCATAAGGGGCAAAGTGGTGCCGATGAAGCTCCAAAGCATAAGCATAGAACTATTTGAGGGAGTATGAGGGGGTAGCAAGCAAAGGGAACCATATAGCACTACGGTATCTATTGTATTGTATGCATTGAACATCTCTTTGTGCAGATTGAAAATTTCAGGCTTTAGGCCGGTACAAAGTGCTTTAGGCTTTGATTGATTTCATAGGCAAAAGCCTCACATGTTTTCTGAAGCTCTTTGCATATATGTGTTGATACCATGGGAGACAATTGCGTAGGCGTCTTCTGCATTGTAGATAGTGTTGCGATCCTGATCATTCCCAGGTAAACTTCTCCGTCCTGAATCAATCTCACAGAAAAACCCTCAAGGGCAGTATCTTCAGAACCATGCAGGTGTTTTGTACATTCAGATAGGAGTTGTGTGATCCTAGCTAATTGGATGACAATCACATCTTCGGAAG
>CAYXYD010000053.1:3915-15207 GCA_964469205.1 uncultured Sphaerochaeta sp.
TAAAACCTTCATATCTTCGGAAGTAAAACCTTCATATCTTCGGAAGTAAAACCTTCATATCTTCGGAAGTAAAACCTTGATATATTCGGAAGTCAGAGGTATAGTAAGTGTATAGAAGGGAGGACTGCAAGATGAAACGAAGGTATCTCAAACGCATTGCCGACGACCTGTTGAAGGAGAGACTCCGCTCAAGCGGCGCTGTTCTGGTAGAAGGTGCAAAATGGTGCGGGAAAACGACTACAGCCTCCAAGGCTTCCAAGAGCCTGATCTACATGCAAGATCCAGACAAAGCATTATCCTACCTCAAGGCCGCAGACACGAAGCCTTCCCTGTTGTTGCAAGGCACTGCACCTCGTCTGCTCGATGAATGGCAGAGCGCTCCCGTATTGTGGGATGCTGTACGTTTCATGGTCGACAAGCGAGGATTGCCAGGACAGTTCATCTTGACGGGATCGGCTGTTCCCAAGGATAACGTCGTCAAGCATACTGGAACCGGACGCATATCACGCCTGATGATGCGTCCAATGAGCCTCTACGAGTCGCTCGAGTCGAACGGGGGAGTATCCCTCAAGGATCTTTTTGAGGGAAAACAAGAGATAGACTGTTTTTCAGACCTATCGATCAAACAAATTGCTCTTGCTATAGCCCGGGGTGGATGGCCAGCGTCTTTAGCTGATGATGATGAGACCGTTGCGTTGCGTCATGCTGTGGATTATGTGGAGGCAGTCATCAACGCGGATATCTCTCGTGTGGATGGTGTGGAGAAGAATCCCGTTCGTGTCCGGGCTCTTATGAGATCCCTTGCCAGAAACATATCAACAATGGCGACAATCAAGACGATCCGAGATGACATCGCTTTAGGCGATGGTGATACAAGCTTATCAGAAAAAACCATCAGCCAGTATCTGACTGCATTGGATCGCATTTTTGTCACTGAGAACCTCCCTGCATGGAATCCTGCCTTACGCTCCAAGACCGCAATCAGGACCTCCTCGAAAAGACATTTTGTGGATCCTTCCATCGCTGTCGCTGTAATGCGACTCACTCCGTCCCGGTTGCTCGACGATTTCACCTATTTCGGCTTTCTGTTTGAGTCCTTATGCACTAGAGACCTGCGTATATATTCTGAAGCCATCGATGGTCAAGTATTCCACTACCGTGACGCCAGCGGATTGGAATCAGATACCGTGATCTGTCTCAATGATGGCAGATGGGCTCCGGTCGAGGTTAAACTTGGTGCCAAAGAGATTGAGAAAGCGGCGCAGCATCTGCTTGAGCTAAAGGCGAAGGTCAATACAGACAAGATGAAGGAACCTTCGTTCCTGATGATTCTCACGGGAACAGAGTTTGCCTATCGTAGAGAAGATGGCGTGCTCATAGTGCCAATCGGTTGCCTGAAGGATTGATAATCAGATGGTGAAACGATATTCATTTGGAAACTTTTTCCACACATTTACAAAGGCTTCACTGTGCGCAGGATATTGAGACCTTACCAGATACCTACCCTATTCTAATATTTTATGGAAAATACACCGTTCTTCCTAGTGCCATTCTATCTATCTTGCTCTGTCCAATCAACTAATCGAAGTCCATCCACCTGTTCGAAATCTTTTGTGTTGTTTGTTACTAAAATCAAAGCCCTACTACGCGCATGAGCGGCTATATGAAGATTGTTCACCTCTATGGTTGTCTTCTTTTTCTCAAGATCAGAGCGGATATTCCCATACTGCATAGCCGCACCCTCATCGTACGAAAGAACTTCCAAGTGTGAGATAAAATCCTCAACCACCTTAAGGTTTTTTTCAGGAAAGGAGCTTTTCTCCACCCCATGCATGAGGTCTGCCAAAGTGATTGAGCTAATACTCATGTGTTCGGCATTTCGATTTGAAAATTTCCAAGAGTTCAAGGGGGCGTCGTTTGATGACATATTGTACGATATTTGTGTCCAGCATGAATTTTAGCATTAGAACGATTCCCTCTCATCCTGATCTTGCACAGCTCTTTCATGCATGAAATCGTCACTCACTCCCTCGCTTTTTGCAAGGAAGAAAGTATCCCATGCGTGATCAACAGGGGTGATAATCCTACTTCTTCCAACAACCCGCACCACAACTTTCTTGATGTTCTTGTCGAAACGGGTTTCAACTGGGAGTCGAACCGCTTGGGTTCGGTTGTTCTCAAAGACTGATCCAATTTTCATATGAGTACCTCCCAAATCGCTATATACATCAAGTATATAGCACCTATATGGAATAACCAATCGACTATCCCCCATCGCCATACCCTTCTTACAAATATGGAAAACAAGAAGTATCTCCCTTACCCCCTGTTTGGGTATCGGACACTATCGGATAATGTAAATTATATCGGATACTATCAGACACTATCGGATACGGAGGAGTGCTACCGACGACTTAAGGAAACAATTTCATGACTCGTAAGACCTGGGTGCCTTGGATTATTTGCTAAAGGTATGCCCAAAAATCTTTCATGTCAGGAATCCCCAGCTTACTAGTAAACAGTAACATACTGCCTTATTCTTGGGAGAAGGATGAGAGGTCAACTGGTTTTGAAACTCTACCCTGCTTGAGGTTTTCCACAGAGGAATCCATCATCGAAAGGATGTTCTTGGAAATCTCAAAAGGAGAGACCAAAACCATTGGCTCAAGAATGATCCGGCCATCCTCAAGTTCCTCTACATGGTAATGCGAATATGTACTGCCACGCAGAGTAATTCGCTTTTTCATATCAACGGTGGCATCATATTCTGCTAATGTCTGCATCTGTATGCTCCCTTGTGGGATATCCCACAAACTCCTCAGTCTCGCCCTTCAGTGACTTGAAAATCCAGTATGCATGCATGTTCACTTGTACGATGATCAACTGTCCTTCAGTTGCAAGAGAGGGAGGGGTTCCCAGGTGATAAAGGGAGTAACCCTACGTTTATAGCGACCTAGCTCCTTGTAGTACATCACTTCAAAGACATCCTGATCTTTTCTGAAACGCTGGTAGGCCCGATGATACGATACATAGGCTGGGATGATTCCAATGCAATCCTGGGAGAGCAAGCGTTTTCTGACAGCCTCTGGATTGGATAGTGAGATGGGAAGGCCTGCTTCGTGAATGGCAAGGAACATCTGTAGTGTTTCAGCCATCCTTCCCAATGATTCCCCACTAAGCTCGATCACATACTGTTCATTTTTACTATAGAGGGGTCTGTATACAGCAAGATTGATGTGCGTGGTGTTTCCCCCACGCTTGATCTCCCAAGGATGACCTCCGCTCCCTCGCAAAGGGTGAGTTCCATCAATCCACTGAGAGAATTCTTCATGCGAATCACCATCGATTTGCAGCAACCCGTCATCACGGCCATCTGCAAACAAACGGTAGAGCTCCCTTCCAGAGAGATTTTCATCCACCACTTCATCTTCTCTTCGTGCAGCGATGTAGGCAATTTTGCAATAGGCGAAATACTCATTGGCAGTAAGGGAAGGGCTTTCTGTATGCTCACTTCTTCTCAGATATCCACTTTCGATGAGGGAGATAATCTTTTGTGCCTTGTCTTGCCCGATCGCATCATCAAGGCGATAGTATGCGGGAAAAGAGGAGCGGATCAGAGCATGTGGGACTACTCCCTGACGTAGCTCAAGGGGGTATTCAAGCTGCACGCGTTTGCTGCTCGCTATCCAGTCCTTGCGAAGATGCTTTAACCAAGCAAGGGCTGAAACAATGAGGAGTGACCACACATTCTGTTGGGGATCATCAAAACCAGATAGAGGTTTGATTTCATCTGGTAAGAGGAATTCAAGCGCACCGGCATTGCCAGAAATATCAATGAACAAATAGCTCTCTAGATACCTCACAACTCTCAGGTGGTGCCACTTGGTATCCTGAAGGGGGAACAATACTTCCCAGATATGATCCAAAGAGCTGATAGTGTACTGAAATGCCTGGATCTCTTGTACAAAGGAGAAAAGCCTCTGTTCAAGGGTGGATTCTTTCATCATGGTTAATCTTCTCCCAATGTAGCGTAGTTTCGTCACTATGATGGTTTTACCATCAGCCTTTTATTGCTCCATGTCAATGTTTTTCTTTTGCCCTTCGATGCAAGTTTTTCTTTTGCCCTTCGATGCAAGCCCTTCGATGCAAGAAGGTGCAACACCTGGTGAGAAGAACAGGCCTTTTGCCATGCAACTGCATCTGGAACTGCGTAACAGTCAACGTGTCTCCATGCCTGCCGATGAAGCGAAAATCCTTGCCAAATACGGAGCCGTTGCAAAGGCTATCTCCCGGGATGTCATCGTCCCATCGTCCTTGGCCCTGCATCAGATGCATTACCTCATCAACATGGCCTTTGGATGGACGAACAACCATTTACACAATTTCCAGCTGTCAGAGCCGTTGTTCCAGACACTAACCAAAGGAAAGTTGTTGGAGATCGCACCAGTGTTCGGCTATTATCTCCAGTTTCCAAACAGCACCTTGGGCGACGCATTCTGGGATGATGACTACGATGAAACCAAAAGCCCCAGGACTTGGATGCGCTCAAAGTATCTCAAGCAGTACAGATATGGGGGACATAGTGAGTACTGGATAGAAAATCAGGCCGAGATACTTGATTTGGCACATCATATACCTATTCTGGATGTGCGTTCCTTCCGATGGAAAGAAGAAGAGATACACAGAAAGGTGAAATTCGAGGATGCAACGTTGCTGGACCTCTCCGATGCAATCATCTTCGATGGAGGAATGCCTGATACGCTGAAGGAAAGCCTTCGGTTAGGCGAAATTCTTTCATTGGATCCCATAGACATCGAGGCGGCAAAGGCTGCCGCCTTGGCAACCGACAACAGCTCTGTTCCGTTGTACAAGCACTATCGCGATATTGTCGTTTCAGAGGCCAAGCAAGAGAATGAACCTCGTGATGAGACGGCATATTCCTATGCCGCCAGGCAAATGGGAAATCTTCAAAAAAAGACTGAACCAAATACAATCATGCCGATTGCAACTGAGCTTTTGTATAGCTACGATTATGGTGATGGTTGGGAGGTAGACATCTCGTTGGTTCGGGAATTCGGGAAAGACGACTTGATTGTAGACGATGAAACTGCTGCCAAAGTCATTGCCGATCGCAAACCGGTCTGTATAGCCAAAGATGGACTCAATGTGCTTGACGACTGTGGAAATGTGCATGGATATATCGATATGCTCCGTACAATCCATGAAGATGACAGGGTCGAAAAGCAGGAGATGAGAGAATGGGCACGGGCTCAAGGTTGGACAGGCAGAGATGTGAGTCCGAAGCATATGATCTAGATGCAACAACCCTGAAATAAAGAAAAGGATTTTGGTGAAATTTCACCAGAGAACCGGTATCCGTACCGGTTCTTTCTTAGCAAGGCAAATCACACTCTTATTGCCCTATTTCAGAGGTTTTTTACAAAATCTGGAAGTTCTTCCCAGTACCTACTGAAAATTTTTTTGGAGTATGACCCTTAAAACTTGTCATTGTATAAGAGTTTTTAGGGTTATACCCATAATAACTTTCTGTACTTGGATAGTTTTACAGGGTATAATCCTTTATAAGGAGTACTCAATCATGTTCAATAGACCACTTTACTATGAAAAAATCAAACCGTTTATCAGAAAACCCTTTATTAAGATCATTTCAGGGATACGCCGATGTGGAAAATCGACCATGATGTTGCTGATCCAACAGCTTTTGGTTGATGAAGGTGTAAAAAGAAAACAAATCATCTCCATCAATTTTGAAAGTATGAAGTACTATCACTTGCGTTCTTCACTCGCTTTATACGAATACGTGTCAGAACTGGTAAAAACCATGGAGAGCCCTGCGTATGTGTTTTTTGACGAGATACAAATCGTTAAGGATTGGGAAGAAGCGGTAAACTCACTGTTCCTCGACTTTCACCTTGATGTCTATATTACTGGTTCAAACTCACAGCTGCTCTCATCAGAGCTCTCCACCTTGCTTACTGGTCGATACATTCATATCCAGATGCAGACATTGTCCTTTACCGAGATGTTGACATTCAGATCCAACCTACAGGAAACACAACAAGATCTGCTTTGGTTGTATATCAGGCGAGGAGGTTTTCCTGCTGTCCATCTCACCACTGATTACGATGAGAAGGCAACCTACATGATCATCAACGACATTTTTGATTCAATTGTCCTGCGTGATGTTGTCCAGCGGTACAAGATACGTGATATCGAGCTGTTGCGCAGGATTTTGAACTTCATCGCTGATCAAGTTGGAAACACTATTTCGGCAAAACGAATTGCAGATTATTTCAAGAGCCAAGCAAGATCAGTCGATATGAACACGGTCTATACCTATCTTGATGCATTGGTAAGCTCTTTTCTGATCACCAGAGTCCAACGCTATGATATACAGGGAAAAGAACTTCTGAAAACACAAGAAAAGTACTATCTGGCGGACACCGGTCTCCAGCATGCTGTCTTTGGGTATAGGGATAGGCACATCTCTGGCATATTGGAGAACATCGTCTACAACGAGTTGGTCAGACGAGGATACACAGTACACATCGGAAAACTGGGCACCCAAGAGATTGATTTTATTGCAGAGCAAGCTCCGAGGAAACTGTATGTGCAGGTTGCCTTCAAACTTGAAAGTGAGCAAACAGTACAAAGAGAGTTTGCACCGCTACTCGCAATCCGTGACTCCTACCCAAAATTTGTGGTAACGATGGATCAACACTTCCAAGATATCATAGAGGGAGTGCAGCATATTGGGTTGCATCAGTTCCTTACAGATGAGCATGTGTTTTGAAGGTGCAACAAGGTTCTGGATACATGATGGTCTTCTCCATCTAAAACACCTGGTCATCGTGAGGAGATGTGGAATTCCTTTCCGGTACCCGACTTCTGGTTGCCTGAGAAGCAACTCCTTCTCGGCATGGAACGGAGTCTGGTTCTCCTATATATGTGTATGAGCGTGTATGAGCTTACATACCCGCTCATCACTTTCCCATTCCTCCTAGCCTACCTGCAGACTCTTACAGATGAATCATGCCGAGTAGAACATGACAATCTAACCGATTGGAATAGGGAAATCTAACCGAATGGAATAAGGAAATCTAACCGAATGGTATTGTTAAATCAAACCGAATGAGGTACTCTTCATACAGGAGAACTACCATGGACAACAACGTCTATCGACCACGCATTATTGACTCGGCAGTCGAACAATACCTTCGGGCATTCAATGCAGTCTGTATTGAGGGTCCCAAGTGGTGCGGCAAGACCTGGACCGCGCAAAAGCATTCACAAAGTGCTTTCCTTGTCGGCAACCCTGCTGGGAATTTTCAGAATAGAAAACTTGCACAGCTCGATCCTTCTCTGGTACTTGAAGGCAAGCAACCCCGTCTGATCGATGAATGGCAAGAAGTACCGGCGCTCTGGGATGCTGTAAGGTTCACCGTTGACCAGTCCACCATGAAGGGACGGTTCATCCTTACCGGCAGCGCTACCCCTTCGCACAAGGGGGTCTTGCATAGCGGTACCGGCCGAATCGCTCGGCTGCGTATGATGCCCATGTCATTGTTTGAGTCAGGCAATTCTTCCGGAAAGGTGTCTTTGAAGAATCTGTGTACAGGAACTCTTGAGAACGTCATTTCAGGCGAGGTGAGTCTTCAATCCTTGGCTTCCTTCATCCTGAGAGGGGGTTGGCCAGGCAGCCTAGGATTGTCGACGGAAGATGCGGTCAAGATTCCGGCACAGTATCTGGAGAATGTGGTGACCGACGATATAGCCAAAGTGGATGACAAAGTGCGTGATGAAGCTAAGATGCGCCTTTTGCTTCGATCACTTGCACGCAACGAGAGCACGACAGCAACTAAGATACGTCTAAAAAGTGACATGCAGGGGGTGGAACAGTTGGCTATCGATGAGGATACCATCGCCGATTACCTCAATGTCTTTTCAAAGCTGTTCATCATCGAGAACCAAAAGCCATTTGCAGCTACCATACGTTCCTCTCTTCGCATAAAGCAGGCAGAGAAACGACATCTCGCCGATCCATCTTTTGCATGCTCACTTTTGGGCATTACAGATGAAGATCGACTGATCGGGGATCTGCAGACGTTTGGATTTTTATTCGAGGCTTTGTGTGAACGAGACCTTAGAATCTATGCGCAGTCGTTCGGTGCCAATCTCCTGCACTACCAGGACTACAGCAATGATGAAATCGATGCGGTAGTGGAGCTTGCGGACGGAAGCTGGTCCGCCTTTGAGATCAAGTTGGGGGCACACCAGATTGATGAGGCCGCTGCAAAGCTTTTGGATATCAACAAGAAATTCGAGCGTCCGGCAACCACTCTTTGTGTGATTTGCGGCCTCACAAACGCAGCCTATCGCAGACCCGATGGCGTATGTGTGGTACCGATCACTGCATTGAAACCGTGACTTCTCGAAAACCCCTCTATTCTTATGCATGAAGTGCAAGAACAGAATATTGGCACTGGATGATGAGTTGATCATTACCAGCTGGTGATTTTTGCTTTGGCTTTTTAGTAGCTCTGGCAAGCAACAGTTCAAGAGAGCAATTTGAGGTGGCACACATGAGCAGTACTTGGCAATGGAGGTAGTCATTAACAGGGGGTTAAGAAAAGAAGAGAGGTACTGGTGGCGTTTGATGAGAGGGAGGGTCCTAAGGTTCTGCTTTCTACGGGGAGTCTTATGGGTGAGGGTTTTGATAAGGGTATATGACTACGTAGATGAAGAGAACAAGCAGCTGTTGAATATGTTTAAGAGAAGGCAGGTAGGATATAGGGCATTGGTGTGTCGCACTGAATCAGTTTTCTATAATGTTTGAAGGAAGAGTAAAACTTTAGAAAACTATTGACAACCACAAAATACCCTCAGGAAGCCCTGCATGATCGACTTCTGTGGAATGCATGAAACATGCACTTGGTACCGCTATTTCCAGAGGTACCGTGTAAGTTTTCCCTGTGTGACCTGCTTCAGAAGCCCTTCCTCGCACAGCTTGATGAGAAGCTGGTAAGTTTTTGTTGTCTTGCTTCCTATAAGCTGTTCTGCCTCTTTTCGGGTTATGCTTCCCTTTTCTTTTGCGAAAGAAAGAATGGCTTTTTCGTCAGATTTTCTTTCGTTTGCAACATCAGCCCTTTCTGAAAAAGGCACCGCTTCGTTTATATTCGGTAAGTCAACGGTGAATGCTCCTTCTGCAGTTCTGAAAACAGGTGATTGATGGCAGCCATCATACAGCATCAGGATCTTCTTCACTCCGGTGCCATAGCTTTCCACCAGTTTCATTCTATAGAACACAGCGGCCAGATTCGGATTCCTGGATTGAGATACGCCCATTTGTATTGCTTCCATGGACAATCCTCTCACGAGGCCCCCAAGGGATATGAACTCAAGGTGGTCATCGAACAGGTTGATGATGGTGCTACCTGAGAACAGATAATCACGGTGGACGATACTGTTCAAGAGTGCTTCTCGCATGGCATCCTCTGGATAGTCCATCCGGTCTTGCCTGAGAAGACCCTTGAAACTTGCTCGTGTTTTGTTATATTTGCAAAGAAACTCAAATACGTCGGAAAGTTGCTTGAGTATGGATCCTGCGAATTCTTTCCTGTCTCTGAAAACCACATTGGTTTTTCCCTGGAAAATAGCAACCTTGATCGAATAGTTGCACTGATCAGAAAGAAGCATTGCAAGATTAGTGTAAAGCTTGTCTTCGCCAATCATTTTAAGTGTCTTCATCTGTGATTTTCCGAATTCCAATTGTCTGAGTGCCATTTCCTGTTTCAAAGTCTCAAAGGTCAGATCTTGATTCAGGCTCCTTGACTCTTCAAAGGATTTCCCTGAGGTCTCCATGATTAAGTTTCTGATTCCAGCTTCATTGATGGGGATGCAGGCATTGCCTGAGCGCATGAACACACCACTTGGTTTCAAACCGGCTTTTGCAAGATAGTATGGCCTTTCAGTCCCAACAGAAATCTCCGCTTTGATCACATGCTTGTCTTCCAGGTTCACCGTCTGCACCCTGACAAAAGGAATGGGATTGGGCAATATCGAATCATGAACCATATTGGTCAGCCGTGTGGAGGCATCATCTGCATCCTGAACGCCGCATATGCTGCCATTATCCCTGATTCCAAGGTACAGCGTCCCTCCTTGTGTGTTCAAGAAAGCAACCACTGATCTGATTGCACTATCAGGGATGCTGCTGTCTTTTCTGCTGAGCTCCTTGAATTCTGTGTCCATATTCTCGATCAGGTTCATTTGCTTTCGCTCCTTTCTTGCGTTCTTTCATTATCATCGCGAAAGCAAGAGAAGTCAAGCGATCTGTTGCAGTAGTATTGCAGTTGCTTTGAGACTGTCCATTGCAGGAAAAATATCTGCAGACTCTTATGCATGTCATGATCCCATGGGACTTCTCGTATGGAAATTGATTTCCTGATCGCAAAGGGCAAGATCAGCAACAGGCACAACATTTCTCCCATTGAGGTAAAATCGAGCAAGCCTTACACGTTGGGTTCACTGAGAAAGTTCAGTATAAAGTACGCACAGCAGCTGCATACTCCCTATGTGCTGCATACAAGTGATGTGAAGGAGGAAGATGGCATCACCTATCTACCTCTGTATATGACGCCGCTATTGTAATGTGATGGTGGGGGGATGTGGAGGTGGTACCGATGCTTGGGGGATTGAGGGGAAGGCCTTCCCCTATGCCTCTGTTGGATTTCCACCATTTCTTGTCTTGCTGCCCTACGATACGCAGAGGGAGGTGCCAATGCGTAACTACTTTTTCGGGTAATCGCCTGTGTCAGTGGATATTTTTTGGATCTCCTACCTGAGTCCCCGGTACCCGTACCTGGGCATTCTCTTTCAACTCAAATCGGCCAACCATCAAAGAAAACGCCATTATTGAGATTGACCCCATAAAATCGAATTCAGCTTGACCTAGATTTTATGGATTTCCTTCCCGGTACCCTATTTCAACGGTTTCTGTGAAAATGTGGTAGTCCTTCCTGGTAACGATAATTACTACCCGGTCACCACGAGAGGGGGTGTAGATAGGTTTTATGGGTTATTGACAAGCTATATATGAGGGTGTACACTCACATTGTGAGAGGTGAAGCAATGTCAAAAGACTCTGAAGATATCATTCGTCAACGACATATCGAGCGTATTCAGTTGGAAATCCAGCGTTTTCAAGCTGAGGTTAAGGAAAACACCCAAGATCCAGACCAGTTCATGACTCTCGTGGAAATGGAGCGTGCT
>CAYXYD010000054.1:0-15081 GCA_964469205.1 uncultured Sphaerochaeta sp.
GCAGTGCCTGACGTTCCAAAGCTTCTGTATGGCCTCCCATTCCGCGACAAAGGTTCAATACTGACCCCGATGCGGCCTGTTTGAGACTCTCTTCTATGGCATGAAAGCCAAATATCTTCTCTCCCATTCTCTTCTCCTGCTCGGAAAGCTTACTGTATTACAAAAATTTAGGCTACCTCATCGCTGAAGTAGCCTGCATTTTAATCCTCAAAGGGGACAGGAGTTGGCGAGGAATCCTCACCAAGAGCATTTGACAGTTCCTGCATGATTTTCTTTGTTTTTGAATTCATCCGTTTGGGAACCTGTACAAGTAGCTTCAAGTACATATCGCCTCTGTCTGTGGAGTTGAGTTTGGTAACACCGCGCCCACGGACACGGAGCATCTTGCCTGACTGCACACCAGAGGGAATAGTCACCTTAATGGACTGCCCGCCAATGGTAGGTACCTGGATATCGGCTCCTAGGGAGGCCTGCGTGATGGAGATGGGAATCTGGCAGAAAAGATCATAATCCTGTCTGACAAAATACTTATGCGCCTTCACATTCACATACACGTACAAGTCCCCTGAAGGACCACCGTTTGCTCCGGCATCACCCATTCCACGAAGCACTACACGGCTTCCATTGTCCACCCCGGCTGGGATGGTCACCTTTACCTTCTGCTGCTTGCGTTTGAGACCGTTGCCATGACACTCACTGCAAGGGTTCTCGATCACACGCCCATTACCATTACAGGTCGGGCAGGTGCTTGCTATGGCAAAAAATCCGCTGTTGCGCCTGACTTGTCCGCTACCGTTACAGGTGGGACAAACCTTGGTCCCTGTCCCCCCTTGGGAACCTGAACCGCTACAAGCTTCACAGACAACCTGATGGGAGTATGCCACTTCCACCTTGGTGCCAAATACAGCATCCTTAAAATCAATTTCAACATCATAGCGAAGAGAAGCACCAGCTTCTGGTCCTCTCTGAGCCCCACGCCCACCTTGGGTGCGACCACCGCCGCCTCCAAAGAACGAGCTGAAGATGTCTTCAAAACCACCGCCGCCGCCACCACCGAAACCGCCACCAAATATGTCGCTGAAATCTCGGTAGACGTTAGAGTAGTCATGACCGCCGCCGTTGGCACCATCAAGTCCGGCAAACCCGAACTGATCGTACATCTGTCTCTTTTTTTCATCGGCGAGAACATCATAGGCTTCAGTAGCTTCTTTAAATCGCTCCTCGGCTTCCGAATCCCCCGGATTTCTATCCGGGTGATTGGCAATCGCCAACTTGCGATACGCTTTTTTTATCTCATCCAGTTGTGCTGTCTTCGCGACTCCAAGCACTTCATAATAATCTCGTTTCGCCACAGTGCGACTTCCTTCGAACAAATTGGCCTAGAAACATCATGTCGCCGGAGCCGACATGATGCAAAGCCTATCTTCTATAGTAACCTGTTTCCGAAACCTTAGTCTACGACTTCGTAATCGGCATCTTCAACATTGTCTTTACCAGTTTGCTTCTTCTTAGGCTCGTCCCCATCAGGAGAGCTCGGGTCTTCAGGTCCACCCTCACCACCTTCCGGTGCAGAAGTGTTCTTATACACCTCTTCTGCCAACTTGTAGGCGGCCTGCTGGAGTACTTCGCTCTTGGCCTTGAGTTCTTCAGCAGAAGAGCTCTGGTTCTCAAGCACGGTCTTCAGTTCAGCAATGGAACTCTCAATAGCAGCCTTGTCTTCAGAGGAAATCTTATCCCCATACTCCTTGAGAGACTTCTCAGTGGAGTAGACCAGGCTGTCAGCCTCGTTACGTGCGTCAATACGAGCACGCTCCTTCTTGTCCTCTTCAGCATGGGTTTCAGCTTCCCTCACCATCTTCTCGATATCAGCATCACTGAGACCGGAAGAACTCTCGATGCGAATCTTCTGCTCCTTGCCAGTGCCAAGGTCCTTGGCAGAGACATGGACAATGCCGTTGGCATCGATGTCAAAGGTCACTTCGACCTGAGGCACTCCACGGGGGGCAGAGGGGATACCGATAAGATCGAACTTACCTAGTGTCCTATTCTGAGTTGCCATCTCACGCTCACCTTGCAGGACATGGATGCTAACTGCAGTCTGTCCGTCAGCGGCGGTAGAGAATATCTGGCTCTTGCGAGTAGGAATGGTCGTATTGCGCTCGATAAGGCGAGTATTCACCCCACCGAGGGTCTCAATACCGAGGGAGAGCGGGGTAACATCCAATAACAGGACGTCCTTGACATCTCCTCCGAGAATACCACCCTGGATAGCAGCACCCATGGCAACAACCTCATCGGGGTTCACACCCTTATGGGGATCCTTGCCAAAGAGCTCGCGTACAACAGCCTGTACAGCTGGGATACGAGTTGAGCCACCGACGAGGATGACCTCATCAATATCTGCAGCAGTTAGACCGGCATCGCGCAGTGCGTTCTTTACAGGAAGCTTTGAGCGCTCTACCAAGTCAGCTACAAGCTGTTCGAACTTAGACCGTGAAAGGGTCATGGCCAAGTGCTTGGGTCCTGATGCATCGGCTGTGATGAAAGGCAGGTTGATATCGGTGCTGGTCGAGGTGGAGAGCTCTACCTTTGCCTTCTCAGAGGCTTCACGCAGTCTCTGCAAAGCCATCTTATCACTAGTAAGGTCTATGCCATTGGCCTTCTTGAATTCGGAAGCCATCCAGTCAATGATTCTCTGGTCAAAGTCATCACCACCAAGGTGGGTGTCACCATTGGTAGCCTTTACTTCAAAAACGCCGTCACCAAGTTCGAGGATGGAAATATCAAATGTTCCACCTCCAAGGTCATACACGGCAATTCTCTCTTCCTTGGTCGCATCCTTTCCAATACCATAGGCAAGGGCTGCAGCTGTAGGCTCGTTGACAATACGCTTGACATCCAAGCCAGCAATCTTACCTGCATCCTTGGTAGCCTGGCGCTGTGCGTCATTAAAATAAGCCGGAACAGTTACAACAGCTTCTGTTACAGCCTCACCGAGGTAATCCTCAGCGGTCTTTTTCATTTTCTGCAGGATAGCTGCCGAAATCTCCTGGGGAGAGTATGTCTCACCACGGATATCGAGCTTTATCTCACCACCAGAGCCTGAAATTACCTTGTAAGGAATTCTGCTCAGCTCTGTGGGTATTTCACTCGCTTTGCGTCCCATAAAACGCTTGATCGAGTACACAGTATTCTCTGCGTTGGTTACCATCTGGTTCTTGGCGGATTGGCCGACAAGACGATCACCCTTTGCTGTATATGCTACAACAGAAGGAGTAGTTCTCTGTCCTTCACTATTAGCAATGACCATTGCGTCGTTGCCTTCCATAACCGCAACACAACTGTTGGTTGTACCTAGGTCAATTCCTATTATTCTTCCCATTGTATATTTCTCCTCTCCAATTTATTTTATAATAATCATGGGGTTCACCCATGAAGATAAAGTACTCATACCAAACCCAATCGTCAAATGTTAGGCTTGCCAACTTTTACTTTTGTTGGTCGCAGTACCCTTCCATGCAATTTGTACCCGGTGGAGAACTCCTCAAGGACCATTTCGGTCTCCAATGAGTCATCAGGAACCACCATGCACGCCTCGTGCTCATCAGGATTGAACTCCTTGTCAGAAGCCTCAATTCGCTCAAGTCCCCAGTTACGCTCCAAGAGTCCAAAGATCTGTGAGTTGACCATTACCACCCCATCGTGGACTTTTTTATAGTCTTGAGTTGATTCAGCGACTTCCAAAGCACGGCCAAAGTCATCAAGAGGCTCCAACAGGTCCTTGATAAGGGAAGAGTTGGCATATTTCACCGCTTCTTCCTTGTCCCGGATCAGGCGCTTACGGGTATTCTCAAGGTCAGCACGATTTCGCAGCATCTGATCTTTCATCTCAGAGGCCTCTGCCTGGGCAGTTTCAAGCTGCTCCTTGAGAAGAGCTATTTCCAGCTCTTTCTGCTCCATCTCAGAAAGTGCAACAGCCTCTTCTTGCTTGATTTCTGCTTTCTCATCCTGCTTGGGCTGTTTTTTCCCCTGTTTCTTTTCCATTCCAATTCCTCAACTTTTCCTATTGCCATGCAAAAGCGCAGGCATACGTATATTTGCAAGTTCTAACACAAAGCTGACCTCATGCCGAACCAATTCTGATAACCTAGTGTAACGTAATGAGTAGGCCCACCCTGGGCATGGCATAACATACTCATAAGGGATTGCAAGGGTCAAGTAGTTTTTTCCCTGGATATGCTCTAATTATTTTCTCTTTGTAGAGCAACAAAACCAAGAAAGAAGGCCAGCAACAGAAGAAGCATTAGACACTCATTCTCTTGGAATGATGTAAAAATGAGAATCTAATCGTTTTGAAATGCAAAGGCCGGAGGAAGCTTGGATTTACTACGACGACTGCATTTAGCAAAGGACTTACAAGTGTCCTTGGAAAAGGATATCGCAACAATAATCGTTGCCGATAAGAGCATTAATTTCTCTCGTGTTCGTGTTTTCACTTTGGGAATTACACATCCAAAGCTTGGGGGTCATTACTAAAAGGGTGCAGTATTCTCTATTTGTGAAGGACGTACTGTGATAAACTTACTGCAAAAGCCCTACTTCAAGGAGAGCAGTAATGCGGAATTTTGAGCTAGAAGTATACTTGTCAAAATGGGAATTTCGTGCCAAATATCATATGACTGCATCTGATATTGAAAGCATGACAATATCTGAGCTGTTGGGCATGGCGCCAGGTAATCATCAGAAGACCCTTGAAAACCTTTGGCTGGGCTATACTGAGTCCTATGGCTCGGAGGAATTGCTTGGAGAGATTGCCAAGACGTATGAGCATATCAAGCCTTCTGAAATCCTCTGTTTTGCCGGAGCCGAAGAGGGCATATACACTGCCATGCGGGTTCTTCTGGATAAGGGTGATCATGCGGTCATCATTGTCCCAAATTATCAGGCATCCGAAACCATTCCCATGGATATTTGTGAGGTTACCGGAGTTGCCTTACTGCCTGAGGAAGGGTGGCAGCTGGATATTGATCGAGTAAAAAAAGCCCTGAGGCCCAACACGAAATTGATATCTATAAACTTTCCCCATAACCCCACAGGCACCATTCTTGAGAATGATCGCTTCAATGAGCTCATTCGGCTGTGTAGAGTGCGCGGCATCTACATATTCAGCGATGAGGTCTACCGACTGATAGAGCGGGATACTTCATTACGATTACCGCAGGTAGCCGATGTGTATGAAAAAGGATTGTCTCTCAATGTCATGTCAAAAGCCTACGGACTGCCTGGATTGAGAATCGGATGGATTGCAACTCGGGACCGTGCACTGCTGCAGAGAATGGCGAGGTATAAGCACTATCTCTCCATATGCAATTCGGCGCCGAGTGAATTTCTGGCTACTGTCGCTTTACGGAGTAGGGATCGGATCCTTGAGCGTAACAGGACCCTTGTAAACCGCAATGCTGCTCTGCTGAATGAATTCTTCCAGGATTTCTCTGACTTGTTCGAATGGAAGCAGCCAGACGGCGGTTGTGTTGGATTTCCCCGGTATAAAGGCACGGAGGGAGCGGATCGGTTCTGTGAGGACCTTCTTGAAAAGACCGGAGTGCTGCTGCTTCCTCCAAAAGTCTTTACGTCACAACTCATCCAGACGCCAACAGACCGTTTCAGGATCGGATTCGGGCGTAATCACATGGAAGAAGGATTGCAGGCGTTCCGAGGCTATGTAGAAAACAGGTAATGTATTTGAAAAGACTGATTGATGCCTGAGCTGACGCGGAGTTCGGAGGGGCATTCGCTTCCCATGAGCCTAATCAGGGGTGTTCTTACAACCTGATAATACTTGAACTATAGTTCAGATTCGGATTCACAAGACAGGGAAACAATTCTCTGATCAAACCATGCAAAAAAAGATAATCAGATTGAAGAGTCATCCTCCTCATCAAGGATAATCACCTCTTCCTCACTCTCGGAGAGATACTCTACCTGATGCTTTTCAACAGCAGCTTGTTCTTCCGGGTCAGAAACAACCTCCTGCTTTTTCTTAGCATGCGCAGGTTTCTTTTTGGCCTTCACCTTATCATCATCTGACTCTTCACTAAGGGCCATAGCGAATGGGACGGAGGGAAGCCTCTCTTCAGCAGCAGAAACAGCTATCTCTTCTTCAGCAACTGGCTCTTCTTCAGCAACTGGCTCTTCTTCAACAACTGGCTCTTCTTCAGCAACTGGCTCTCCTTCTGAGGAAGCCTGTGCGTTCTCTAGGGGTTTGCATGCTTCATCAACCAGGGCCATGGCAAAGACAACTGAGTGTGGGATTTCTTTAGTCTTAGATTTTTCAAGAAGGGCAAGCCTCTCTTCTTTCATGCTAGCAAGAGACTCTTGCAGTTGTTGGGCTTCTTGGTGCAATAGAGCCAGAGCAGAGGAGGCTTTCTCCTCCAAATCCTGCATAGTCTCAAAGTTCTGCTCCCCTTTGATCGTCTCTTCTAGCAACGTTCCCAAATCCTCTTTGAAGGAGAGCAAGGAGGCATGTTCAGAGGCACTCAGGAGCTTGGTCACGTCCCTACCCTGCTCAAGGCGTAGAGAGAGTTCCTTAAGATACTCCGATACCACCCTGATCATATTTTGGAAGGAGATGTCTGTTTTCTTGAGAGTCATTTCGAAGATCATACCCATCTCGCTATAGCACTGCTGGACAAAAGCCTGCATCTCTTCAGTTATACGGCGTAGAGCTTCCTCTTCGATGGCGAGCAACTCTTCCTCTTGTCTCTTTTGTTGTTCGGCATGTTTGGCCTGGAGCTGGGCGAACTCTCGCTGTTGCTCTTGCATCTTCTCATTGGCCTGCCTGTAAGCAGTTTGGAGAGCTTTCTCATGCTCGAGCATCTGCTGGTCGCCCTCTTCGCTAAGCTGGCGTAGCTTGGTGGCCTGGACAGAGACCAGGTTGAGTGATGCTTCCTGCCGGTTTTTGAGAGTTTCTGTGTGGACGGCAATTTGGGCAAGGTTGTCCTGTTCTGCTTGTTGCACTTCCTTCTCATACTCTTGGAGTTTGGCAAGGGATGCACTCTGCATCTCCTTAACCCGGAGATGTTGGATGCGCAGGTTCTCTTCACCTTCGGTAATTTGTTTTCCAAGGTTCTGCTTGAACTGCTCAAACCGCAGGTCAAAGTCAGAGAGGTTCTCTTGCACACGACTAAGGTTAGCGACTTCACTTCTCATCACCACCACCCTCTGTTCAACTTGGGAAGTGGTACTCTCCAATTGAGTCAGGGATGTCTGGTAGGTTACGAGCACCTTCTGTAACGAGGCGAGGTCTTCACTGCGAGCTTCCAGATCTGTAAGTTGCGAATCGACATGGCTCATAAGCAGATGTGACTCATCAATCTTCTTGCTGATATGCTCTTCAACTTTCTGTGCGCTTTCGTTGAATTGAGTCAGACTATTCTCAACAGTCTTGAGCAATGCCTGCGATCTTTTCCGTATGAGTTCCGCACGCTGATTACGCTTATCATCAGAGCGCAAGAGAAAAATGATGATTAGGGTCAGAATAAAGAGGACAACCGGAAGCAATAACTCGAAACCCATAGGAGACCTCCATAATTCAGAATACCAGAGAAATGAACTCCTTCCAAGAACTGATTAGCAAATCAGCATCGGAATACGCCTTCTTCGATGAAGTGATCAGGGCCGAGTGCATCCCTGCCCTCTTTGCGCCCTGGCAGTCCTTGGGATAGCTGTCCCCCACATAGAGCACTTCGCTAGGGGAAGCCTTCACATGATCCAACAGATAGGAGAATGCCTTTGGACTCGGCTTCAAGTAGCCGCTGTCCTCAGAACTGAGAGCCACATCCACAAGGTCCGCAATGCCAAGGGTCTCTAGTTTCTGCGCAACAGGAAAGTCACTGAAGACCACTATCTCCAAACCTTCCTGCTTAGCCATCGCCAGAGCCTCTCGCACATGCGAATACGGCTTGATGGTGAGGAAAGTACGCTGCCAAGCGTCATAGAACTGACCATCAATTCTTTTTCGCATGAGAAGCGCACTCTTCTCTGTCACAGGTTTGCCAAATTGCTCGACCATCAGCTTTGCCTGACGGGTGAGCAAGCCATCACGATTTGCAGGCTTGGTGCTCTCCTCTTCCTGATTGAGGCGATACTTCTGTCTCACAGCGTTGAAACGCAGGCCCAACAAAAGAGAGGGGAAAACAGAACGGAACATCCGCAGGTCGAGCATACGCTTGGGATAGAGAGTCCCATCGATATCAAGACAGAGGGCTTTGATAGCGTGTTCTTGTACGAATCCCATCCTAGCCCCGGTTCTTCGTACTGGCGTTCCGCCCCAGCTTTGCATTTCGCTTTGTCGCTTTACCTTGGGCAGCCTTGTTCCCTGGCTTGGTACCCTTGGACTTGGCTACAGCCTTACCTCCGGTGCGTCTAGCTGAGGAATCGTCCTTGGGAGGCCTGTCCCCCTTTGTAATCTTTCTAGGTCGATCATTAAGGGAAGGGTTTCTCTTTCTCTCCCGCAAGCTGATCTCTATGGGAACTTGGGTAAATCCAAGGTCGCGCCTGACGCAGTTCTTCATATACTGTATGTAGGTCTGGGGAAAATCCTTGACCTTGTTCACAAACATCAGGAATCGGATCGGGTTTGCGCTGATCTGCGTACCGTACATAACCTTGAAGTGTCCAGTGGATCCTCGGGGGGGCTGATAAGCATCAGTCCAATCCTTGATGGCAGTGTTCAATGTTGACGTATCGATTCGCTTGTTGAGCTGTCTCCATACACTCCAAACGCTATCAAGCAACTTGCCGATATCGATACCTTGTGTGGCACTGATAGCAGAGATCGGGGAGAAGCTGAGGACAGGGAAGAGGAATCTCATCCTATCCTTGATGGCGTCAAGCTCGTTGCCGATTCCGGTGAGCAGGTCGATCTTGTTCAGCACCAGGATGATGCCCTTGCCTCTGCGTACGATAAGCTGGGCAATCTTCTTGTCCTGGTCAGAGAGGCCTTCGATGGAATCGATCATCAGCAACACGACATCAGCTTCATCAATGGTCTTGATGGCCCTGTTCACTGAGTAGTATTCGACATCATCGCCGACTTTGTTCTTTCTACGGATCCCTGCAGTATCGAGCACGGTGAAATCACTGCCCTTATAGGAAAATACACCCATGACCACATCGCGTGTTGTCCCGGCAATATCGCTGACTATGGAGATGTCTTCTCCCACCAGCAGGTTTGCAAGGGTACTCTTGCCTGTATTGGGTTTTCCCAAGATGGCGAGCTTTACGCTCTCCAACTCTTCTGGAGCCTCGTCGAGGCTGATCAGGTTCAGCATGCCAAGCAGAGTATCTTCCAACTCCTCGATACCATGACCATGGGCAGCAGAGATACCCAGCACACGCTGGTAGCCGTACTCATAATACTCCCATAGGAGGTCATCGCGTGAAGGGGTGTCTATCTTGTTGACCACCAACACCATCTTATCGGTGAAGGGGCGAAGAAATTCCAGAAGCTCCCGGTCTTCTGCTGTCACCTCAGTACAATCCATCATAAATACGATGGCGTCAGAAATTTCCAGCAGGGCGAGACTCTTATCAGCAACCAGGCCATCGAGGCCTTCGCGGTCTATCTTGACCCCACCGGAGTCAATGATGGTCACCGGGTGATTGCCCAGGAGCCAACGCTCGGGTATAGGGTCACGCGTGACACCAGGAGTCAGATCGGTAATGGCTCTTCTCTTGCCAATGAGGCGGTTGAAGAGTGTTGATTTGCCAACATTGGGTCTTCCAATAATGGCAATTACAGGCATTTTGGGCTGCCCGATATTAAGTTCAGATGGTGGTGAAATGATCGAATCGGTCATGCATCCACTCCCTTATGTAGGTGGTTATCGTAAGATAGGATTCCATCTCCAACACATGCTCGGCAAGCTGCATTGCCTCTTCAAACGAGACAGAGCGTAAAATCTTGCGGACCTGCAGGAGGCTTTGGGACCCCATACTCAATTCATCCATCCCCAGTCCGGCCAACAGCACGGAACAGAGAGGATCACTGGCCATCTCTCCGCAGAGACTCACCGGGATGTTTGCCTGGTGGGCTTTCTCTACGATCATCTGCAAGGAGCGCAACACTCCCGGATGAAATGGCTGGAACAGGTGGGCTATCTTCTCATTACCCCGATCGACAGCAATGGTGTACTGGATCAGGTCATTGGTTCCGATAGAGAAGAAGTCTACCTTTTTTGCGAGAATATCGGCACACAATGCTGCAGAGGGGACCTCTATCATGGTGCCGACCTGGATATCAGGATCGAAGGGGATCTGCTCAATCCTACACTCTTCCTTGACGTGTTCAAAGAGGTGCAGCACAGCGTTCAATTCCTCGACACCGCTAATCATAGGAAACATAATCCTAAGCTTTCCATACACACTGGCTCGTAGCAGTGCCCGGAGCTGGATGGTAAAGATGTCTTTGTGGGAAAGACAGAACCTTACGGCTCTCCAGCCAAGGATAGGGTTCTTCTCATCAATGCCCATTCCAGATACAACCTTATCCCCACCAACATCAATGGTGCGGATGGTTACCGGTAACGGTGCCATTGACTGGATGACTTCCCGATAGGCTTCAAACTGCTCTTGCTCAGTGGAGCCACCTTTGCTATCCATGTACAGGAACTCCGATCGGAAGAGCCCGATACCTGAAGAACCTACCTCTTTGGCCGATTCGACCTCAGAGACTGTCTGGATATTGGCCTTGAGCAGCACCTCATGGCCATCGGTGGTCATGGTAGGCAGGTCAATCATCTGGCGCAACTCTTGCTCATGTTCTAGCCAGCGGGCATACCGCTCATTCAAGTTCTGCACCGCTGTCAGATCAGGACGGATGACTATCTCGCCGTAGTTTCCATCCAGGATGATCTCATCACCGTCACGAACTTTCTGCGAAGCGGTTCCCAGGGCAATGACAGAAGGGATGTTGAAAGCCCGTACCAGAATGGCGACATGACTGGCTCTCCCTCCCCCATCCAAGGCGATGCCGATGATATGCTTCTTGTCCATCGAGAAAAGTTCAGAGGGCATAAGAGAATCGGCTACAAGGATGACATCTTCGGTAAGGTTCTTAACCGTACGTCGGTTCTTCGTGCTTAGCGCATCAAGCACATGAAGCGATACATCCTTGAAATCAACACTTCGCTCCTTGAGCATTTCATCAGGGGAGTCCTCAAGCAAGGCGACCATACTGTTGGTCACCGATTCCACAGCCCACCCTGCACACACAAGGTTTGTGGAGATATACTCCTCGATCTGGGCAAGGTATTCGGGATCGCTGAGCATCATCAGGTGTGTCTGCAAAATCTCTGCGGGTTCGGCGGAGATGTCAGGACCTTGGTGTTCCTCCAAGGCCTTTTTTGCTTGTCCTACAGCTGTACGGAATTTCTGCAGTTCTTCCTTTACATCCATCGCCATGATATGTTGCTTTTCAGCAACCATCGAAGAACGTACATGTAATAGAGCTTTCCCTTTGGAGAGGCCCTCGGAAGCTGCTATACCCTTGAATATCCTCATATGTAATGTACTATACGGGCTTTATCCTCTCATGTAAAGCTGGAAACCCAACACCAATTCGACTAGAATGACCATATGGACGACAATGAGGGAAAGCAAAGAATACCAAATGATACAAGGGGAGGTAGACGTACACTTGCCCTCTTTGGAATCTGGCTGCTCTTTACAGCAATAGTACTTGCCATAGGGCTGCCCATAGTACTTGATTCTATCCGGCAAAGCGGGGTTCTCACCTTGCTCAGGACCGCTACAGATACTGAGCAAACCAGGGGCCAACAACAAGCGAGGCTCTGGTTCTACACCTCTGACGGCTCTATCAAGGAGTTCAAGCAGAATCAGGTCAAACGAGGTGGCTCTGCCTATCATGATACCTTTGAAAGCCTGCTCTCTGGGCCCAAGCTCCAAGCCCTCAAAGAGGGGGCAATCTCTTCAATACATCACAAGACCACATTGCAAGGCATAACCCTCTCAAGCAAAGTGCTCTACATTGACCTAAGCAAGCATTTTCTGAAAAGTCAGGACTTGAAAAAGGCTTATGAACAGCTCAGAAGGACAGGGAAAGGATTTTCCCAAATCAAGGACATAGTCCTGCTTATTGAGGGAGAGCGAGCAGTTCTTCCAGACGACCTGTAAAAGAGGCGCTATCCAAGCCTTCTGCTTTTCTCAGTAGGGCAAGAAACTCCCTGTTTCCCTTATGCCCTGTGAGGGGACTCATCGCCAATGCATGGATGCCCACCCCTTCCTCAGATAGGAAGGTGTAGACTGTTTGCATTACCTCCACCAGGAGGCGTGAGTCGGTGATAACGCCGGTAAAGTCTTCCAAATCCTTAGGGACTTCAAACTGTGGCTTGATGAGAGCGACCAGCCAAGCATCCCCAGAAAGGGAAAGGATATGCGACGCCGCCTCCCCGATGGAACGGAAAGAGAGATCGCATACGGCCGCCTGAGGGGGAGGATCGAGCTCTTCGAGTGTCATGATATTCTGCTTCTCATGCACCAGGACACGTTCGTCTGTCCTCAAGCGCCAATCAAGCTGGTTGTATCCGACATCAACGCTGTGCACGAGCGTTGCCCCCCTCTGGAGCAAGCAGTCGGTAAAGCCCCCTGTAGAGGAACCGGCATCCAGCATGACCAAACCACTAACTGAAAGAGAAAACGCATCCAAAGCATGTTCAAGCTTATACCCACCTCGTGAGACGTACTGCTCAAAGCTGAGCGAAAGAGATGTGTCCTCTCCGAAAGGTTGCCTGGGATCGGTAGAAAGCTCGCCGTTTGCATAGACGTTCCTGCAGGCGACAAAGGCTGTGAGCTGGTCTTTGGTGTATTTGTTCCCGTATTGGAGCATGAGCAACTGCAGCAGCGGCTTCTTCTTCTGTTTCATCAGATGAGGAAATTCCTACTGAAGCGTTCTATCTTCAGGGCGTTTCCAGTGGAAACATCCAAGGTAACACAGACACCCTGCAGGACAGGGCTTGTGTCAGCTATCTCACTACGCATCGGCATCTGGGTGAGCTGCCTTGCGATGGATATTTCCGGGTTAGACCCAATGACACTCTCAGAAGGCCCACACAACCCAAGATCGGTGATGTAACCACTCTTCTTGGGTAGTATCCTCTCATCAGAAGTCTGCACATGGGTGTGAGTCCCTACCAAGGCTGAGATCTGTCCATCGAGATATAGGCTCAGTGCCTCTTTCTCTTCGGTGTTCTCAGCATGGAAGTCGACCAGGATCAGCGGAGTCTGTTTACGAATTTTCTGCACATGTTCGAGGCCAACCCGAAACGGACAGTCGATGGCAGGAAGTTGCATACGCCCCTGCAAGTTGAGCACCCCTACCTTGGTGCCCTTGATGTCCACAATTACCGATCCATGCCCTGGGGCTTGGGGAGGATAGTTGGCGGGACGCAAGAGCCTTTTCTCACTATCAAGATGGGGACGCAGGTCATCCTGCTGCCATATATGATTCCCACTGGTGATAACATCAACTCCCAAGGAGAAGAATTGTTCCATCAGAGAGGCCGAAAGGCCAAAGCCATTGGCAGCATTCTCGCCATTGACGATGACCATATCAGACCGATAGTCCTTGATCAAAGAACCAAGGCCCATAAAAAGCGCCCTGCATCCGGGTTGTCCGCAGACATCCCCGAGCAGCAGGGCTACAAATGTTTTCTTATCAGACACTCTACAACCTACCTAGCATATTCGACGACCCTCATCTCTCGGATGATGGTCACTTTGATCCTACCGGGATAGCGAAGCTCAGCCTCAATACGACTGGCGATGCCCTTGGCAATATCTTTGGCCCCTTCATCAGTAACCTGTTCGTTGTTGACCAAGATTCTGAGTTCGCGACCTGCCTGGATAGCAAATGCCTTATCCACTCCGGTAAAACTTTCAGCTATGTGCTCAAGAGACTCAAGCCTCTTGATGTAGTTATCCAGTGTCTCACGACGAGCGCCAGGACGGGCTGCACTGATGGCGTCAGCTATCTGTACGATGACTGCCTCAATGGTGGTCGGTTCGGTGTCGTTGTGGTGGGCTAGGATAGCATTGACTACGCGGGGGTCTTCCCCAAGGCGTTTTGCCATCTCAGCACCAAGCTCAGCATGGTTAGCATCACTCTCTGTCTCGATACCCTTACCGATGTCGTGTAACAGGCCGGCTCGCATTGCGAGTTCGCTGTTTGCTCCGACTTCACTTGCGATCATTCCTGAGAGGATAGCTACCTCTTTGGAGTGATTGAGCACATTCTGACCATAACTGGTACGGAAATAGAGCCTTCCCAGTGCGCGGATGGTTTCAGGTCCCATGTTATGCACACCAAGCTCGAAGATGACTTTCTCACCCTCGTCTGCGATGATCCTACCAATTTCCTTGGTGACCTTGTTTACCACTTCCTCAATTCGGGCTGGGTGGATTCTTCCATCCTGGACCAACCTTTCCAAAGAGACGCGGGCAATTTCTTTACGCACAGGATCAAAACAGGAGATCACCACCGCTTCTGGAGTATCATCAATGATGACATCCACACCGGTGAGGGTCTCAAGGGTGCGGATATTTCGACCTTCACGGCCAATGATCCTTCCCTTCATCTCATCACTAGGCAAACTTACAGAGCTGATAGTAACATCACTGGTTACCTCAGTAGCAAGGCGTTGAATTGAGGTAACCACAATATCACGCGCTTTCTTATCGGCAGAAAGCTGTGCTTCCTGTTCGATCTTGTTAATCATCACCTGTCCATCACGGCGAGCTTCGTTGTACATGCTCTCCATGATCGTGTTCTTTGCCTCTTCCGAGCTCATGCCTGCTATGCGTTCAATCTCAGTAAACAGGTTGCTTTCTTTTGCTGCAACCTCAAGTTCCATTTGGGCAAGTCTAGCTTCCCGATCTCCCAATTGCATTCTAATAACATCCAATTCGGCTTGCTTATGCTCGATATTCTCCTCTTTCTGCAAGAGACGTCTTTCCTAGCGCTGCAATTCACTTCGCCTTTCTCTAGCTTCTCGTTACAGCAGG
>CAYXYD010000055.1:0-14544 GCA_964469205.1 uncultured Sphaerochaeta sp.
TTTCGAATTATAGAATCTACTCTAAAGGTGTAGTATTCTCGTAACATAGAGTCAGGCAGTAATTTGATCACGAATTTTATCATGAGAAAAAGCTTCCTAACCTTGCTTTTTCCCATTCACAGCCCGGTAAGGACCTATTTTGTTGCTATCGTCTTTTTCATGAGGGTATCTAATAATCTGGTATATAGTCCTATTCATTTCTAATTAGACTATAAAGTACAAGGGTTTTCCTAATGGATGTTCTAGAAAATAAGCGTTTAGGGGTCAGAATAAACACTAGAAAAACGAAGGAATGTAGAGATAGACCCAAAATAAATTCGGATTCCTATGGTAAAACAACTAGCTATAGTCCGTATTTTCGGAAACTAGTAATTCATCAAATCCCAATTCAGTCATCATTTCATCAAAGCTTATATCTTGAGGGTTTTCTTTATGATCTTTCATTCCCTGATAATATAGTTTTAAGTCAATATCATTTTCTATTTTTTCTAAAACAGAATCTCTCATTAATTCAGAAATGCTTATATTATTTGCATTAGCATAATCTCTAACTAGTTTGTTTTCATCATCATTTATTCTTAAAGTAATTATATTCATAATAACAACCCCTCCTTTGTATATACAATGTAATACAAAGGAAGAATATTGTACATGCTTACTCATACGTTTACACAGATAATAGCATAAAAATTAATAGCATATTTCTCTTATCTATAGTTGCCCGTGCCATTTTTTACATGCACAACCTCTTGATCTAAGGAAATCCCGTGGGAGATTATCATGTCCATCAGCTTGTAGATATCATTTGTTTTCTTGACTGACTTCTGGGTCAGCTGGCAGTCATCTAAATTGTATCTTGGTCAATTAAACTATTTGGATGAGATATTTGAGTGTTGATGCATGTGTGATTACCCAGCCATCATTTTAGGGAACTTTCTTGGAGTGTCTTATTGTCACGTGCTATACGCTGGATAACTTCTTCCATAAATATGAAAAAGAGTGTTCTCGATTGCTCATATGGAACCATATCTTCTGAATTGGGTGTATCAGTCAAGAAGAAGATCTTATCACACTGGGTGATCAAAGACGCATTGAAGTGCTGTGCGACAATAACCACCTTAGCCTTTTTTTTGCTGGCTGTATTGTACATACTTGTAAAATCCCTATACGAACCTGTGACCGTAAAAATGAGCAGAAGGGTAGATGCGTCAGTCATTGAGGCCACACTAAGGTCATCAACAACAGCGATTATCACTTTAGGCGATGCGGTGCGCAAACGATATTCAATATATTGGGCACACAGCAGGGAAGGGCCATACCCAAAGAGAACTATCCTTTCATGCCCTGCAATGAGACCTATCATTTCATCAACTAATTTTTCATCAAAATCGGTAATGAATTTTTGTAGCCTATCTAATTCTAGAGAAGGTGTCTTGATCTTGATATCTTTATTATAGAGGAAATCAACATACTGTTTGAAATTAGTAAACCCAAGTTTTTTAGTGAATTTAGAGATCTTTGAAACAGAACATCCACATAAAGTAGCAGCTTCTGTAATACGGAGCGTAGGTAGCTCCTTACTAGCGTTTTGAAGTCTTTCGTGAATTCTTATTTCTAATTCATTTAACGTGGGAAAATCAATGCTTATCATGTTTTGTTGTCCCCTTGCATTTCCCATTGTAGCTGTTTTTTCTACTTTGTCTATCATTTATAGGAAAATTTTCCATAAATTGAGAGTATTCTTTGCATTTAGTAGAAATATTTCCTATTTCCTTGACGCCCTATCCATTAGCCTTTAAGCTTATTACTAGATTAAAAAAATTGGGAATATCCTATGGGTATCTCATGTATAAAGAATTTTTCTTAGGAGGAATAAATGGTAGATACAAAAGAAATACTTACACAATTAACAGCCATATTAGCAAAAGGGCAAATTAATACGGACAAGGACGAGCTATACGATGCTTCAGCAGACAGATATAAGAAGTATGCTAAAGCACGAAAGGTTTTAAACGTCCCCTCTCCCATAGCAATTGTGTATCCCAAAGACACTGAAGAAGTGCGTAAGCTTCTCATGTATTGTAATGAAAATGGGATCAACGTTATTCCCCGAGGTGGTAAAACAGCAACTGAGGGCGGACTGGAAAACTGGAAGGATATCACCATTGTTATTGATGCGCTTCACCTCGATAAAATTGTAAAGATTGATGCTTATAACTCACAAGCTACAGTTCAAGCAGGTGTTGCCCTCCAATTACTGGAAGATGAACTAAGAAAAATTGGATACACTACAGGGCACTCCCCACAATCAAAACCAGTTGCTAAATATGGCGGCTTGGTTGCCACTCGCAGTATCGGTCAGTTATCTACCCTGTATGGTGGAATTGAAGATATGGTAGTAGGACTTGAATGTGTATTTCCTGATGGACATGTATCAAGAATTAAGAATGTTCCCCGCCGATCAGGAGGACCTGACATCCGACACATTGCTATCGGCAACGAAGGGACCCTTTGTTATATAACTGAAGTTACCGTAAAGATATTTAAGCACTACCCAGAAAACAATAAGTTTTTGGGATATTTGGTGAAAGACGTAGAAACTGGAATTAAAGTTCTTCGCGAAGTGATGGTAAATGGCTTTAGACCCTCTGTTGCCAGAACCTATTCAGAAGAAGATGCAGCACAACACTTTTACCATTTCTATGAAAATTCATGTGTACTCCTGTTCATGGCAGAAGGACCAAAAGGAATTGTAGGGGCTACATTGACAGCTATTGAAGAGGCTGTTGAAAAGCATAGGGATGGCATCGTAAAACAAGTGGATAGTGCTTTGATAGAGCAGTGGTTTAATCAGCTTAACTGGTCCCAACAAGATATTGATGATGAATTCCTTGGAATGGAGCAGAATGACTCTCACAGTGGATTTACTACTGAAATATCGGCAGATTGGGAAACAATACCAAAAATCTACAACAATGTGATAGCACGAATTAAAAACGAGTTTGGCAGGGTAAAGGATCTCACAATGCTTGGAGGTCACTCATCACACTCTTACCTGAATGGTACAAACATGTACTTCGTGTATAACTACAACATTTTGTGTGAACCTGAAGATGAATTGATCATCTACCACCATCCACTTCAAAAAATCATAGTGGAAGAGACTATAAGGATGGGTGGATCTATGTGTCACCACCATGGTATTGGAAAATATAGAAGTGAGTGGACAAAAGACGAACATGGATCAGCATACTACATGCTTGAGAAGTTAAAGGAAGCATTTGATCCAAAGGGGATTATGAATTATGGAACAATATTCCCACAAAGTGAGGGGATGAAATATATTCAATAAAGCTCAAACAGAATAGTTTGGGGGTATTCTCCCTTGTATAGGAGAATTCACCCAAGCAATTCATTCTATGTTTTAGCATAGAGAGCTGGCCCTGATGCATTTTCATTATTTTGTTTAAGACGAGGGATAGGATACGATGAATATACTATGTGTAGTAAAATTTGTCCCCGATGTGGATAACTTTAGCTACAACTATGAAACACACACCATTATTAGGGAAAATAGTGACATGCGGATTAATCCCGATGACGCGTGTGCAATTGGGTTTGCATTAAAGATGAAAAAGAGAGATCCCCAAACTTGCATTGAAGTAGTTACTATGGCACCGTCTTCTATTACACCTTTACTAGAAGATATCCTCAGGGTGGGAGTTGATAAAGCAACCCTTATTGCCGACCCCCTTTTTGCAGGAAGCGACACCTATGTGACAAGTAGCATCCTCTCTAGGTATCTAAGCGGCGCCAAGTATGATGTAATTCTCACTGGGAGCCACGCAATAGATGGGGATACCTCCCATGTTCCTTCCCAAATCGCACAATGTTTGGATCTTGATCATCTTGCTAGGATACAAGTCATCGATGAAGAGCGTTTTGCTACTTCTCTCGCCAGAGTAGAGGTGGAAGATGAGAATTCCATCACCACATATGAAATAGCGATGCCTTCTGTGCTGAGCCTCACAAGAGAAGCAGCATACAGGCTCCCTTATGTCCGGTATAAGAATTTGGAATTGGATGTATCAGACAGGATAACACAAGTTTCAAATAGTGAATTAGGTTTTTCTCCAGAGGAAGTGGGTTTCCTCGGTTCTCGAACAAAGGTTATCAGGACGTACGCAAAGGTGTATGAAACAAGAGATACCATACTAGTCGGCCCAGATGATAGCGGTATTGATGTGGTATATGATTTTCTCAAAAGGAATGAATTCGTCTGATATGAAAAAAATACTACTCTACACTGAAATTGACTATGCTCAAGACGCAATAAGCCTCATGGAGGTGGCGAGACAACTCTATAAGGATGAGAAAACTCAAACCTATGCGCTGGTGATAAACGGGAACAAAACCTGTTTGCAAGGAGTATGTGATGTAATACTCCACCTTGTTGATGATAGGTTGCACCCCTTTGATCAAAAGGGGATATGTGACGTTGTTTCAGAGCTCCACGGCAGCTACCACTTTGATGCAATCCTATTCCTTGCCACACCCATGGGGCGGTGTATAGCACCAGCGGTGGCGATGAAACTTGAAACGGGCCTTGTAGCTGATGTGACACGCATAGCACATGGCTCTGAAGGGCTTGAGCTAGTAAGGCCGGCATATAGTGGCAAGATCATGGCGGGTATTCGCATTACAGGCGATGGGCCAGTTATGATGAGTGTAAGGGGTGGCATCTTTACATACACTCCCTCCCAGGTAGTGGAATCTAAACTGATTACCCTAGAGGGACTTTCCTACCGGTATGGAAGCATTACAGTAAAAGACAAGAAAGCAAAAACTATTCCCTACGATATTCGAGAAAGTGACGTACTTATCTCGGGAGGGGCAGGAGTGGATGATATGAAAGAACTAGAAGTCCTTGCAACCCTCCTGAAGGGAGATGTGAGTGCATCTCGCTCTGTTGTCGATAAAGGAATGGTCTCTCGAGCATTGCAAGTTGGGCAGTCTGGAAAAACAGTGAGCCCGACTCTCTACATCGCGTTAGGAATACATGGTGCTTTACAACACGTAGAGGGCCTTAAGGATGTTTCCTACATCATATCGGTAAATACAAATAGAAATGCACCTATTTGTAGTATTTCTGATATCGTTGTTGAAGGTGATGCGTTAACATTTGTTCAAAGATTAGTAAAAAGAATAGAAAAAGGACAGCAACTATGAATGTAAAAGATTTTACTATGGATTTCTTTTCACTAAAAGGGAAAAATGCCATTGTCACAGGGGGAAATGGTGGGCTCGGTCAAGCATTTTCTACTGCCCTTGCAAAAGGCGGAGCTAATGTATTGGTACCAAGTCTCATTGATGATGATGGGACAACTCAAGCATTGGTTGAAGAGTGTGGGGTCAAATATAGATTCATTGAAGCGGATATTACCCAGGATGGGGAGTGCAAAAGGGTAGTGGATACCTGTATAGACTCCTTTGGGAGTGTCGATATCCTCATTAACTGTGCTGGAATTAGCCTAAATGTAGAAGATATACGAGAGTACAGTCGAATACAGTGGGACAAAATGGTCTCTGTTAACCTGACTGCTGCATTTGAGATGATCCATGAAGTATGTATCCCTATGATAGACCAACAAAGTGGAAAAATCATCAATATAGCCTCTCTGTTCTCCTTTTTAGGGGGTAAATGGTCTCCCGCATATGCATCAACCAAACATGGCCTTGTAGGCCTTACAAAGGCCATGTGTGATGAGCTTGCCCAATTTAACATCCAGGTAAATGCAATTGCTCCCGGCTATTTTGCGACTCCCATCACAGAGATGACAAGAAATGATGCAAAACGCAATAGTGAGATACTTTCGCATATCCCAGCCTCTAGGTGGGGGGACTCGGCAGACCTTATGGGAGCCACCGTGTTTTTAGCCAGCAATGCTTCTTCTTATGTAAATGGAACAGTTCTCACTGTTGATGGTGGATATTTGATGCGGTAACAAGCCGTTCATGTTTGGAGTGAAGATCAAGAGTATGGATAAATATATAGTAGCAATTGATGGTGGTACCCAAAGTACAAAAGTCGTTATCTTTGACCTAGAGGGGAAGGAGATATGTTCTCATACCGTTCCATTACAGCAGATTGTCTTGTACCCCGATGGGAGAGCCGAACACCCGTCTGATGATTTGTGGGATTCCCTGCAAGTTGCCTGTCAAAATGTTCTCTCAATATTTCCTTTTGACACTAAAGATATCATTGGGGTAGGGCTTGGTTCTATTCGGTGTTGCCGGGTTCTGATGAAGGAAAATGGAGACCTTGCCTCTCCTGTTCAAAGCTGGATGGATGTACGCCTAGCATCGACCTATGTGCATGAAGACGATACGGTAAAGTATATAAGTGCAACAACTGGATATCTGACATATAGACTAACAGGTGAAAGAAAAGATACACGCTCCAATTATGTGGGACCTTGGCCCATTGACCCCGTCACACTCGATTGGTATGAAGATTCTGATTTTTTCGCCTCATACAAGACTCCAAGGAAGATGCTTTTTGAACTTGTCGACCCATCAACTGTTCTTGGAACTATTACCCAAACTGCAAGTAATGCGACAGGGATACCCCTTGGGCTCCCTGTAGTCTCTACAGCAAATGATAAGGCTGTTGAGGGCCTTGGCTCAGGTCTCAATCATGATGGGACCGTACTGGTCTCTTTAGGCACCTACATCACCAGTATGATGGCGGGCTTTGAGTACAAGGGCGATACCACTTCCTATTGGAGTAACCCTGGAGCAACCAAAGATGAGTTCTTATATGAGAGCAATGGCATAAGAAGGGGCATGTCGACAGTCTCCTGGATAAGAGAGCTCCTTGGTTCAGATATCGAAAATGAAGCACAAGCACATAACCTTACTCCCGAGAATTACCTCAATACACTAGCTCAAGATGTACCAGTTGGTTCTGATGGCCTGTACACCATACTCAACTGGCTTGCTCGTCCCGCTCACCCCCATGAAAGGGGCATTATGATAGGGTTCAATGGAATTCATAAGGGCCCGCATATGTTTAGATCCATCTTAGAGGGAATTGCAATGACCATGAAACGTAATATCCTCGCAATGTGCTCTGAAAGGGATATTGAGTTAACACAGGCCATTATTAGTGGAGGGGGATCCAAGGGAGATGTTTTCATGCAGATCTTCGCTGATGTGTTAGGTGTGCCAGCAAAAAGAAATGTGGTGAGTGGATCAGCAAGTATTGGCTCTGCAATCTGCACTTCCTTAGCACTCTCAATCTACCACGATCGCGAGGAAGCGATAGAACACATGGTGCACATCAAAGATACCTTTACCCCTATACCCGAAAATGTAGCTTTGTATAGGGAGATAGATGATAAGGTATATAGGCACATAGCTGATCAAGTAGATGGTCTTTTACAAGCATCCCATGCTATTTTCACTCAACGATAGACTAAACAGGTCAAGTAATGTTCGAAATTTCAGATTGATAGATCCAGATTGAAAGATTATTACAAACTTTTCACTGTATGGTTCCTATCAAGGGGTGTTAGAGTATGTTTGTAAACTTAGAAAAAGTATCAAGACAATGAACGAGCCAAAGATTGGCATGGAAGTTATCTGAATGCCAAGGGTTTAGAGAGGAAATTCAATGCGGAATGGAAAGTGAAATGAATAGAAAATCAGTTGCATGTTCGTAGAATTACATATCAAATTGGTAGGATACGCTCGATGATACATGATTAGGAATCGTTTCTTTGTGAGGTGGTTACATGAAATTGATTGGACAAAGACAGAGTCGACAAGGTCCTGAAAATGATATGGTTAAGTTGTTCTTAAGCCACTATGTGACTCTGTTTCAACAGGATCCAGAACTATCGCTTACTGTTTTTTTAGAACCTAAAATAGGTATAAGTTTTCCGGATATTGTTTTGGTCTATTGGGATAGTTCTAAGTTGAGCAATTGGACAGAAACTAGACAGAAACTAACAATCCAAGATATTAAGATATTACACCACATGGCTCAAAAAGAAAAAAATCTTACAAGCCATATTCAAAAGAAACTGGGCTTCTCAGAAAAGGAAATACGCCAAAGTTTTACAGTCTTGCAAGATGCAGGTTTAATGTATTGGACTGATTCTTATGTAAGCATTAAACCCTTGTCCGAGATATTTATTGTTAAAGATATTATTGCTATCGAAGCGAAGATGAAAGATTGGAAATCAGTAATTGAACAAGCCAACCTAAATAAATTATTTGCTTCTCAAAGCTATGTTTTGGTTCCTAAAATCAATGGTAGTTCTAATATACTGTCAGAGACAAAAAGACTACAACTTGGATGTTTAGAATATAGTACTAATAGAATAAGCGTTACAAAAAAGGCAAAACGGAACAACATTCCTGTCTCATATAATTCATGGATAATAAATGAAGCCATTGGAAGAGAAAATTATGGATGTTAATGATTTTATTGCTGGATATACTACATAGCTTTGATAATCACTCCGGGGCTTCCTCGTAGTTTCAGCAATCTATTTCTTATCCTTCCGTATGTGCTGACTCTGGTAATGCTGGCGTTCCTCCATTCATTGGAAATCTGATCACCAACTCATGGAATGTACTTATGCTCTAAACAGGCATTGGTTGAGGGGTATGATGAGGGAAGAGGTGAGGGGAGTGTAAAAGGTGCAAAAAACGAGGATACAAAGCTACTGCTTTGTGGCCAATCCTTATTCTCCACTTGATTCAGCTTCCCATGTCTTGAAAAGTGGTATGGCACCATAACGACCCAGGAGATAGTCCTTCTCTATATTACGATCAAATCGCTCTTTGAATTCACTGAGGGAGAATAGGCGAGAGCTGCAATCCTGCTGACGCTCTATAAACCATATTTCATCCTGACGAAGCTTTTGCAGATCAAGTACATTTGAATCATGAGTGGATGCAATAAGTTGTATTGCAGAACCTTTGGTGTTCTCATAGAATTTTGCAATGAACTCTTCAACGAGTTTAGAGTGGAGGCTCCTGTCTATTTCATCGATGACAATTACTCTGCTCTCTCGTTGCAGTAACAGGGGAATAAGGTCAAAGAGTCTTCTTGTTCCATCAGACTCTTCTCTGCTTTCAAACAGTTCATCTGCATTTCCATGGTCAAGCAACATTTTGGATGCAACAATATTTCCTTCGCTGTCTCTTCTCAAGGTGAAGAAATTGGTCCCGTCACTATACATTTTAGGAGTCTTTCCAATTTGAGCATTGAGGTCTTGTATAAGGTTCTGCCTGGTTGTATCAGGCATCTCTTGCAATAGTTTGTCCAAAGAGATCTCCTCTGCTTCAATACTCTGGATTCCAGTATCGAAGTACTGCAATATAAGGGCGAACTGATGTCTTTTTGCTTCATCAGTTGCGATGCTCCCCAATCCCATATATTTGGAATTAGGGAATAGTACTACTAATGATTTCATCCAATTGAAAGCTTCGGTAAATGCCTTGAAAAAGGGAGAGTCCGAGTTTCCACGCTTTGCAATGTCTGTAAGCATGAAGGTTCTCAACAATGGAAAATTATCGACATTTTTGAAGTCGCTTGCATACACTGCAAATTTATTCTTGTCAGATTTGGAAGCGATAGACATCTCTGTTTCAACAGTTATAACCCCGTCTTCCGCTGTCTCCCTGTTGAAGACATATTTGGGTGTGTCTTGTAGCGTTTGGGTCAACCATTCTGAAACAATAGATTTGGAGGAATAAGAAAATGCAAACCCATACGAATACACGAGCTTGTCAACCATAAATTCAAACTGAAAAACACCTGGTTTAGTTGCTGAATCTTTGGAAAGGCGGAAATGTTTCTTTTCTGAATCTACTGATTCAACACCCTGCAAAACAAGTTTTTGGGCAAATGCTATGGCTTCAACAAAATTGGATTTCCCACTGGCATTCGCACCAAACAGGAAACTGCCTTTTAGGATTCGTTTAGTATTCATCGTATGAATATGATCCGAATGACGAGTCCCCTTAGTTGCTACCATGGAGAACACTATTTGGTCTTTGAATGATTTGAAGTTTTCCACTGAGAATCTTACTAGCATTTTTGCACCCTCTTTACTCGTTGGCCTGTACTAGAACTATGACAGGAAAATTGAGAGAAAGCAATGTACTTGAGAGTATTTACACAAATAATCATTTAAAATGATAATTAAATAATAAATTAAGCTATAAAATGATAATAAAAACCCTTTTAGATTAGTATTTTTACTATAAGCTTTTTAGGAATTATTTAGTTGTGTTGTTTCAAATCAACGTAGTCCTGTCAAAGAATTTTACCTTTTGATAGGACTAACCAAGGAATCATATTGTGTGAAGTGGTATAAAAAATCTGTGCTAGCAGGAGAATGAATGTTGTGCTACAGCTCCTCTCTCCATAGGGGCATGCTCATGCACCTAGGTCCCCCTCTTCCTCGTACCAGTTCAGATCCCTTGATAGGAAGCACCTCAATGCCATTCTTCTGCAGCACCTCGTTCGATACCACGTTCCTGCAGTAGGTGATGACCTTCCCAGGCGCTATGGCCAGGGTATTGGTACTGTCGTTCCACTGCTCCCTAGCTGATGCTATGGCATCATTGCCACCGCTCTTGATGATGTTTACTGAGGGAACGCCCAATGCTTTCTTCAGAGCCTGCTTCAAGGAAGGTTCTACACTGATATCAAGATTATCATTCTTGCCTTGTTTCATGCTGAATACCTTCACAGCAGAGCCAATGCCTGGGAACATGCAGAAGGCATCACGGTCCACCATGGTAAAGACCGTATCAAGATGCATATATGCCCTGGTATAGGGGATCTGGATGACCAATACAGTCTCAAGACCCTCTCCACCCTCTTCAATAGGGGAGAGCATCCTTTTGGCAAAGCCCTCTATCGCCCAGACATCAGTTCTGGCACTACTGCCACAGATGACACACTTGTTGTTGAGCATCAGGATGTCTCCACCCTCAATACTGCTCTTAGCCGTGTAGTCCTGATGAATTCTTGCAGTTGCAAACAGTGGGTTATGCCTAGCGATTAATGAGAGCAACCAGTTCTCCCTTCTTCTTGACTCAGTCTTCATCACATTGATGGAGACACCACCGCCCACTACCGTTGATGGGTCACGGGTGAAATAGAGGTTAGGAAGAGGTGGGATATAGTATGGGAAGGTATCACGAATATAATATGAAAGGGTCTTATGCTTTACCTTGTCATCAACTTCGGTCTTAAGCAGTCCTCCAATACAGAAGGCGACCAAGGCCTTGGCACTGGCTGCTTGCAGGTGTTCCTGAATGATCTGTTTAAGGGAAGGAGAGAAGATATGAGAAGAGTTCACCAAGTGTTCGACAGCAAATTTGCGTTGTCCCTCATCAGCAAAAACCTCTTCCAACAGGGCTTCGATGTAATAGACTGTGCATCCTTGTTCCCTCAAGACAGAGGCAAACATATCATGCTCACTTTGCATCTGTGCTAGGAAGGGAATGTCCTCAAACAACATGGAATCAAGGTACTGAGGAGTCAATGACTCCAACTCCCTTCCTGGACGATGCAACAAAACTGACTTGAGGTTCCCGACCTCTGAGGTGACGCTAATAGGTGAACTCATGCTAATGACCTTTTCCTTTCTTGTAATGGTTTTCTCTCCTAGTATAATACCACAGAGCTCTGCGTAACAGGTTGTCATACATCTGTAAGCCTACAAACAGAAAAAGAATCCATAAAGAATACCATTCATTGATTACCCATACACAAAGATTGCAATCTTCCAGACTTATGGCTTTCAAAGCAGAGAAGATGCAGATTCTCTGTTTTGTAATACCTTTAGAGGTCAAAAAAGTAATAAGTAATATCTTACATTTTTTAAAATATTTCATGGTATACATATAAAAGGTATTATCCATAATAAACTTATTACAAATATGATATTAAAAACGTGTATATCTAACATAAAAAGTTAGAATATTTTTTAAAGAATGATAAAATCCCATAAATATTACAACCCTTGCCATAGGTTAGCAAACTATAAAAATATACTAATTACATATAATACAATGATATAATAAATATTATTAAATATTATTTAATATTTATAAATATTAATATGAATCTATTGACATAAGTCTTAATAAATCATATTATACAACTGTGCTTAGGAAAAGGCACATAAACCGAAATCTTGCACAGGAGCTTAGCTCCTAAGGGAAAAACCAAATGAAAAAATATTTTATTGCAACCATCTTGATCCTGGCTATCGCCACTACCTCTATCTTCGCTGTACCTGTAACCGACAACTTCACCGTCACCACCACTGTTGCTGAGATCGGGCTCATAAAAGTTACAACTGCTTCCATTGGTGCAAACACCTTGGCTGCATATAATGCACTGACTGATTTCACCACCCTAGCAATTGATTCACCAGGTACGAAGACCTTTAGTGCATTCATGACCACGCTTTCCAACAAGCGTACCGGCTATAACGTAAAGCTGAGTGCAACTGCAATGACCAGCACTGTTGGATCTGCAACCTCCTATATCAACTACACTGTCGGCTCTAACGGGCAGAGTGTAACTACTAATGGAGCTGCTACTGTCACACCAGTAACCGTCATTAACGTACCAAGCCTGACTGCTATCTCAGGTGATTCAAAGGCAATAACTCTCAGTGTCGATGCAACATCCTTTAACGCAGCAGTATCTGGAAACTATACTGGTATTGTAACCTTCACCTTTACAGCAAACTAATACTGCCTTCACTATATATTGTCTGTCCACAAAGGCTTCCATAACGGAGGCCTTTGCCATGTCCGGTGAATATCCCTGATTTTCCTTACCAATCGCATTGTCCATGATCACAAATCATTCTTGGATCCGACAAAAGGAGAGCCCGTCCTTTGTAGATGTTTTTCTCTACGATGGACGGGCTCTCTTATTAGTTTTTTTCAGTATCATGAAACAGTGTTTTCAGTCTGCTTCATAAAACAAAGGGCTCTTACACCTAGGTTATTAGCCTTACCTATTCAACGTATCTGTTGCAATGCCCTCTGCAAGCTCTGCTGCCAGGGCAAAGGTCTCACTAAGGGTAGGGTGAGGATGGATGGTAAGTGCTATATCTTCTGCAACAGCGCCCATCTCAAGGGCCAGCACCGCTTCAGAGATAAGCTCTCCTGCATTTTTACCGCAGATACCAGCACCTAGCAGCCTTCCTGTCTTCTCGTCATACAGGGCCTTGCTTACCCCTTCAGAGGCAACGGAGCTGAGTGCCCTACCATTGGCCATCCAGGGGAAGGAACCTTTCTTGAAAGCTATTCCCTTCTCCTTGGCTTCGGTCTCGGTAAGACCGATCCAGGCTACCTCAGGGCTTGTGTAGGCTACAGAGGGGATTCCCATGGGGGTAAATGCAGACGGAAGACCTGCGGCCACCTCTGCGGTTATTTTGCCTTGGTGACTGCCCTTATGGGCGAGCATAGGCTCTCCCACAACGTCCCCAATGGCAAACACATGTTCCACATTGGTCCTGAGCTTCTTGTCCACTTCGATCCAACCACGCTCATTCTTCTTGATCGTGGTGTTCTCCAGGGCTATGCCATCAGAATTTGCCTTTCTTCCCACAGCTACAAGCACCACATCGGCATCGATGGTAGCGGGAGCCTTATCACCCTTCAAGTGCAGGGTAAGGTGCTCCTTTTTAGCTTCGACCTTCTCCACCTTTGTGGAGGTGTAGATAGCCTCGTACTGTTTCTTGAGCTTGCGTACCAGCGGCTGCTTGAGGTCCCTGTCAGCAGGAGGGATCAGGGAATCCATCATCTCTATGATAGTTACCTTCGAGCCTAGGGCGTGGTACATGGTAGCCACTTCCAGGCCGATGATGCCTCCTCCAATAATTGCCAGTCGTTTGGGGATGTGTGTAAGTTCCAAAGCCTTGGTTGAGTCCCAGATGCGTTCATCCTCATAGGGGATGCCTGGTATCTGTACGGATCTTGAACCAACGGCGATGATCAGGTCGGTAAAGGTGAGTTTCAGCTCTTCCTTATCAGTCTTTACCAAAAGTTCCTTATAAGAGATAAACGTTCCAACTCCAATTATACGCTCGACCTTCCTTGCCTTGACTAGGGAATCCAACCCTGAAGTAAGGGTACTTACTACAGAGTCCTTATGGGCTCTGATCTTCTCAAGGTCAAAGGTGGGCTTTCCAAAGGAAACCCCAAGCGGGGAGAGCTTTTCAGCATCTTCGATCACTTCTGCAATGTGCAACAGTGTCTTGGAAGGGATGCAGCCTACATTCAGGCATACCCCTCCCAATATTGCATCCCTTTCAATGATTGTCACCTTCCTACCCAGGTCTGCAGCACGAAAGGCTGCACTATAGCCACCGGGTCCTCCTCCGAGGACCACGAGGTCTGTTTTTATCTCTTGCATCTGGTCCCACCTCCTTAGAGTAGTACACGTCGCAAATCACCTAACAAGGAGGCGAGATACGTGGTAAAGCGAACCCC
>CAYXYD010000056.1:0-14515 GCA_964469205.1 uncultured Sphaerochaeta sp.
AAAAAACCTGAAATTAATTCACAATAAAACCTGTTTTTAGGGTGAGGAATGTGGGTAATAGCACCATACAGCTCTACTGGATTTTCTCCTTGCGGAGGTAAAATTTTAACAGATTCAATCTTATGCCTGATGAGTAATTTTTTCTCATCAATCAATGCATCTTTCAGATTGTTATAAATAGCGACCCCAGCCATCGCTGTCCCATGGCCCTCATGATCAGCTACTCCCCAAGAATTGTTAACAGCTTGCACCGTAATTGAATCCTTTATCGTGGGTGCAATTAGGGGATGTGAACTATTAAGACCTGTGTCTAGCAAACATATTGAGGAATTACTATCAATAAATTCTGTTCGCCTAATTACATCTTCAGCCCAATCCTTTTGTTCTACACCAGAAAGTGAATCAAAAAAACTTGGGGGTTCCGGCGCTCTACGAATTTCTGTTACATATTTACAGCTACCAATCAAATTAGACAACTGAGATTTGTTTGCCTTTATCAGAAAAACAATACGCTCCGGAAAAACCAACTTGTCCTGCTTAATATCAATATTCAATACTTTACAACACTCAATCACCTCAAGTGAAATATCTTCAATCGATACAACATTGTATCTAACCCATACCTCACACCACTGTGCTACTTCGGTTGGAATATCTTCTAGTTTTCCTATCCAAAACGAATCCAGTATTGCAACTCTAATATCTTCAATACTGCGCACCAAATCATTATTTTTCGGTTTACCTGTTTTTGTAACCTCAAGTGCATACTCCTTAATCTTGTTACTGAAGTATGATTCCTTTCCTGCAGGAATAAAAATTGTCGCACTAGTTATACTCGTTTCTTCATTATATTTTATATTTAGCAGTCGTATACCTTTGGCTATATTTTCTAGGCTTTTACTTGCTAAATCACATGTAGCTAAACCTGAAAACTCCAGATAAGTTCCACCTTTATAGCGTATTGCAGCTGCTTGTTTTTGGGTTAAGGAATGCTGGTAACATTCCCTAAGCTTGCTCGCAATATATGTAGCATGGGCCTTATAATCTTCTCTTTGGGGGTAATTATGTGTGACTGGATTTGAGCCTGAACTATAAGGAATTGAGTTTTTAGTACCATCCAAAAAAATATTCTTTTTTCCAACAGGCAAGGGTTACGCTTCCTTTCCGGAGTGTAACGTTACTCTTTCTTTAACTAGATTCAGCATCTTGGATTGTATAATCGTAGTGCCATCCAAAATAGAATCCTTTATAGCATCTTCACATACTCGGATTATTTCAGCATGGCTTAATACTAGAGATTCTTCTAGCAGTTTTCTTGAAGGGATAAAATCCCTTTGGTAAGTTGATAGCTTGTATTGATACAGCCTTTGCACTTCGCTTTCAGTTGGCATTGAATAGTGCAAAACATCATCGAAGCGTCTAAACAATGCATGATCCAATAGTTTTTGGTTGTTTGTAGCCGCAATGATAATACTATCTGATGAATCTTGTTCTAAAAATTGTAGAAAAGAGTTTAGAATTCTTCGCATCTCCCCAACTTCATTGTCCAGATTTCTGTCAGCTCCAATTGCATCAAACTCATCAAAAAAGTACACTCCAACACTGTTTTCAACTGAATCGAAAATCTGCCTCAGCTTTGTGCTGGTTTCACCCATGAATTTTGTAACTAGCTTATCCATTTGAACTGTATAAAGTGGCAACCCTATTTCTGAAGCTATCACCGAAGCAGTGAATGTTTTGCCTGTTCCTGGCTTTCCTTCAATAAGTATTTTCCGTCGGTTACACAATCCATAGCTTCTCAATTTGTTTCTATTATTATATTCATGCAAGATTCTTTTGAGCCTTTCGTGGATCGCATCAGAAACTATTAGATCGTCCAATCTTTCTGTTGGGACTGTCATTGTCAGCATAGGATTATTTTGAATCTGGTTAAATTGAAATATATTAGCCCTAACACTACATGTCTTTTCAGCTAGTTTCTTCAATTCCCGAGCAAGGGTTTCGTGATTACGTTTTGCTTCATACGCTGCAATTTGCAACACTACAGTTTTGAATTTCTCATTGTCATTATCATTATGCGCTTTAATTAAGCTTTTTATCTGATCTGCAGTAGCCATTCTGACACCTCCTTGCATGTACTCATAGAAACTATATCATATATTTCAAACTACTTAACAAAAATTTACCATTTGTTACGTACTTCAAGTTTTCATCCTACCAAATTTCTATTCCTTTTTGAACAGTAACGCAATCACCAAGCATTCTGTAAATCTTCTAATCCGTATACCATTTTTCAGCCTCCAAGACCTCTTCAAAAGCCTGCTCTATCCTTTCGTCCTGTTCTTCTTGCAACGAGGCATATAAAGAAACAGGATCAACAATAAGATTATTGGTAAAAGGTTTGGGATCATATCCCCATATTTGAAGTTCTACCAATTTTTCATCTTGAATAATTTCAGCATTGGTGACGATTTCTATATCACTGTCATGTAAATTTTCTTCACACATCGCCCGCACCTTGTATCTAGGAGGATTGAGCCTGGATAATGCTGCTAATGCTTCCAATCCTGCTACAAATGAATTGTCTGGTACGTTTCTTACATACACCACTTTTTTTATAGGAGACCCAAGCAAGTCTCTGCCAAGCGTGAAATACTCAGAATCAGAGATCCTCCTGTACTCCTTAGTTCTTCCAGTCTTTCCCCCAGTTTCATAGGTAAGAAGCTTTGCATCATACAGTGCATTGAGAGCCCTGGAAGCTGTCATCACACTCCCCCCTACTATGTTTGAAAATTCTGTGGCATGTACCACTGCATCTTTGTTATATAAGAAATAGAGGTAGGCTATTTGTGCAGAAGGGGTAAATGTTTGTATTTTTTTCTTCGTTTGCTCCACCACCTTAGCAAGTTGGAGTCCTATAAACGGTAAGAAAATCTGCCCATCTTCAATGATAAAGGGGATTCTCTGTTCCAGCAGGCTTTTTCTGCGATACCTTGTGATCGCTTTGTAGTACAGCACAACCTGAAGATGTGTTATTGCCTGAATACGTTGCCTATGCTTTTGTATCCCAGAAAGGGCTGGAGCTTCACCAATGATCTCAAGCAAGAGACATTGGGTGCCCAAAACATTCATTGCATAAAAATCGTATTGGCTTATCAAGAATATAGGAAAAGCTTGCAAATCATTCCATGCTTGTATCTGTATGTGGCTATCTATATTTTCTTGCAAGTAGCGTTCAATTACTAAAGCCAATGTATCTATCTCCTAATCTAACAATATCTATATTTAATATAACATTACTATTGTTATATTGCAAGTTTTTAATGTTAGATTAGCAGCAACTCAATTATTCACTCACTCGCTCTAACAACACAACCGTCTCCACATGCCTTGTATGAGGGAACATATCCACGGGCTGGATGCCCCTCACCTCATATGGGCTGAACTTCAGTACATAGCGTAGGTCTCTTTCCAGTGTGTCGGGATTGCAGGAGATGTAAATGATCTTTCTTGGCCCCATCTTCAGGGCAGCTGCTAGGAACCTCTCGTCACTACCACTACGGGGAGGATCGAGGAAGAGGACGTCACAGCTCTGCTTCTCTTTTGCCATCTGCTTGATATAGACCGAAGCATCGGCACAGATGAAATCTGTATTTTCGAGTTTATTGGCCTTTGCATTACGAATGGCATCGTCGACAGCGTCAGGGTTGGACTCAATTCCCAGGACCTGTTTCACCCCCATGCTAGCAGCAATGAGTGCTATGGTGCCGGTTCCGCAATATGCATCGATGACACTGTCCCCTGCGGTCAACTGGGCCATTCTCATGGCAATTGTGTATAGGATCTCAGTCTGCTGAGGGTTTATCTGGAAGAAGGACTTGGGGGAGATACGGAAGGTAAGTCCACAGAGCTTCTCCTCAATATAGCCTTTTCCATAGAGTAGCTTCTCGGGAATTTCACTGAGGACCATGCTTGTCTTTTCGTTGTTCATATTCAAGGATATGGTCGTTATCTCAGGATGGCGCTGTCGTAGGATACTGATAAAATCATTCTTGGAAGGAATGGGCCAATGGCCACAGACCAGCACAACCATAGCTTCGCCTGTGAAGCGTGACATCTTGATAAGCACATGGCGGATATAGCCCATCTGCTCGTCCTCGTCATAGGCTTCAATGCGGAAGCGGTTCATCAGGCTACGTATGGTGGCGAGGATAGCATCGGCTGTGGGGTGTTCTACCAGACATTCACGAATGGGAACAATGTAGTGCGTTCCCTCACGATAGATGCCGCTAATGGCCTTACCGTGGTAATCATTACCAAAAACTGCCTGCACTTTGTGACGATAGTGGGTAGGATCATCCATTCCGACGATGGGCGCGATAGGGCCGAACTGACCGAGCATGTCTTCGACAAGCTCCTCTTTGTATTCCAATTGTATCGGATAAGGATAGGACATGAGGGCACACCCTCCGCACTCTTTATCCAAAGGACATTTCTTGTAAGTATTCATAGTCCCTACCGTGACCGTAAAAAAGAGGTTTGTCAATTGTCTTTCCCTCTTCTCTTTGGTATGCTTATGCTATGAAATACGTACGCTTCGCTTACCAGGGCACCACCAGTTACGGCCTCCTAGAGGAGGATACCATACAGGCACTCAAGGGAACTCCCTTTGGTGAGTTTACCCTTACAGGGAAGACCTTCCCACTGGATAAGGTAGAACTGCTTACCCCCTGCGACTTCTCCAAGGCTGTCTGCATAGGGCTCAACTTCAGCGACCATGCCATAGAGTTCCAACTTCCCATCCCTACCGAGCCAGTGGTATTCTTGAAGCCTTCAACATCAGCACTTGCCCACCTTGGGGTCGTCAAATACCCCAAGATGTCCCAGCGACTCGACTATGAGGCGGAACTTGCGATCGTCATCGGTAAGAGGGCAAAAAATGTCCCCCTTACGGATGTGGAGGACTATATCCTAGGCTATACCTGTGCCAACGACATAACAGCAAGGGACCTGCAGCCCAAGCAAGGACAGTGGACTGTAGCCAAAAGCTTTGACACTTTCTGCCCTTTCGGACCTTTCATCAGCGACGAAGTTGACCCTTCAAACTTGACCATCGAAAGCCGGGTCAATGGCAAGACCATGCAAAAGTCCAATACCAAGAACCTCATCTTCGGTGTCCCTTTCCTAGTCAGCTACCTCTCCCAGATAATGACACTCCTTCCTGGGGACATCATCCTTACAGGAACCCCTGGAGGTATCAGCGGAATGCACCTTGGGGATCTTGTTGAGATTATGATCGAAGGCCTTGGGGTGCTGAAGAACACTATCGGGTGACGTACTCGATAGAGACATCCTCCTTGCTTCACCTTCAGAGGCAGGACGATTCAGGTATCCGAAATTATCGGATACCTGCCATGAATTTTACTTTTTCTTTATATACCAAAGCAATTTACCCTTGGAGTATAGGGGTAAAATTTGTAAAACTGCTGAAATAGCAAGATAGAGGGTAATGAAGTTATCCGGAAATTCCGGATAACTGCCGTAACTCAAAAACTTCACATCAAACTCACCCTCTTCCTTTTTAGGATACACACCATTTTTGATAGAATCTATTCACCTTGCTTTCACCTTAACAAAGAGATATCCTTTAAAGATAGTAAACAGGTCACAGAGACGCATTATGTGGACCAATATTGATGCAATACATGAAAGAAGAAACCTTTGTATATATGGCCCCTACCTTGTTGCCAACTCCCGACATGCGCTTGTGATCGATACAGCTACTTCCGATTGATTAGATCTATAATTGAAAACTGTTAGTCTTGAACTTGCCTCAAATACTATGAATGGAGAAAGATGGATGGAAAAGAATCTTACTCAAGAAATGCAAAAAACCAATAATAACAAAACTGCTCTTATACGTTCATCGGCTGCCGAATATCTGACATTTATTGCCGCAAGTGGAGAAGGTGGTGTTGAAGCAGTCTATGCAGATGAGAATATCTGGCTGACTCAAAAAATGATGGGGACTCTCTATAATATTGGCGTAAAAACGATTAACTATCACTTGAAAAAAATCTTCATTGATAGTGAGTTGCAGAAAGATTCAGTTATCCGAAAATTTCGGATAACTGCCACTGATGGTAAGAACTATACCACCAATCACTATAATCTCGCTGCAATCATAGCTGTTGGATATAAGGTCAACTCAGAACGTGCCGTGCAGTTCCGCAAATGGGCAACAACAATTATTCAAGAATTCACCATCAAAGGATTTTCTATGGATGATGAGCGATTGAAGAATGACGGCTCAATCTTAGGTAAGAATTATTTTGAAGAGCAGCTGGCTCGTATTCGTGAAATCCGTCTAAGCGAACGCATATTCTACCAAAAGATCACTGATATCTATGCAACATCCATTGATTATGACATAACGGCTCAGGCGACAAAGCGCTTTTTTGCCACAATACAAAACAAGTTACACTGGGCAATTCATGGTAGAACAGCAGCAGAGGTAATCGTTGATAGAGCTGACCACCGCATAGAGCATATGGGGCTTAAGACTCGGAAAGATGCCCCAAAAGGAAAAATCCATAAGTTCGATGTCAGTGTTGCCAAAAACTACCTTGCAAAAAACGATATGGGCCAATTGCAACGATTAGTTTCGGCCTATCTCGATGTTGCAGAAGATATGGCACTACGGGAAATCCCGATGACCATGCAAGACTGGGAAACACGCCTTAACCGATTTATCGAAGCAACTGATAGAAAAATCCTGCAGAATGCCGGAAAAGTAACAGCAGCAATCGCCAAGGCCCACGCAGAAAGTGAATTCGAAATATACCGAATTATTCAAGATCGTCTTTTTGAGAGCGACTTTGACCGAGTTCTCAAGCAACTAGAAGAAAAGTAAGAAGAATAGAGTCTTTCAAATTTCCCATTTTTCTGTTTCTCTGCTTCTAATCCTATTGCTAAGACTACCCGACTTCTATTCAACCCAAGCCAGCAAACACCTCATCCACAATTGCCATTGCCCTATCAATTTCTTCCTTGCTAATTACCAAGGGAGGGACAAAGCGCAAGACATCACTTCCTGCACTCAGAACTAGGAGTCCCTTTGCAAAGCAAGCATCTACTACCTGTCTTGGAGGGATGGTCAGGACCAAGCCATTCATCAGGCCAAAGCCCCTGACAGCTGTGCATTTTGTGGGATATTTTTTCCTTATCTTCTCAAGCTTCTCTCGTAGGTATGCACCCTTCTCGGTCACCTCTTTGCAAAGACTTGTTTCTCCTAGCCTATGAGCCATCTCATTGACACCGGCCATAGCTAGGGCGTTGCCCCCAAAGGTTGAGGCATGGTCTCCAGGGCCTAGAATGCTACTGGCTTTCTTGTTTGTGAGCATTGCCCCACAGGGCACCCCTCCAGCAAGAGCCTTTGCCAAAGTAAGGACATCGGGCTTCACCTCATAGAGCTGCCAGGCAAAGGGTTTGCCACTTCTGCCCATCCCACACTGTACTTCGTCGTAGATCAAGAGGAGGTCATGCTCGTCACAAAGCTCTCTCAAGCCTTGCAAGAAGGCCTTTGATGCAGGGACAACACCCCCTTCGCCCTGGATGGGCTCAACCAGGATGGCACAGGTCTTATCAGTTATGAGAGATTTGACACTTTCGATGGCATTGAACTGGGCATAGCGGAAGCCTTGGGGAAGCGGGTCAAAATTCTGGTGGTACTTAGTCTGTCCTGTAGCAGTAACCGAGCCATAGGTCCTGCCGTGAAAGGAGTCCTTCATCGTTATGATCTCAGTCCTTGCCGGGGAGCTCCTATGGCCGAACTTGCGTGATAGCTTGAGGGCCGCCTCATTCGCTTCCGCTCCGCTGTTGCAGAAAAAGACCTTGTCCATCTCAGAGAGGGTACAGATAGCTTTCGCCGCGTCGATAGCGTGTTCGTTGTAATAGAGGTTTGAACAGTGAATAAGACCACTTTCTAGGACATCGGTAAGAGCCTTTGTAAGACCCTTGTCCCCATACCCCAATGCATTGACTGCAATGCCTCCCACGAAATCCATATACTCTTTTCCTTCTACATCGGTAAGGGTGCAACCCTTACCGCCTGAGAAGACTACTGGAACCTGACTGTATGTCTCAAGCAGGTACGCTTTACCTTGCTCTATCATCTGTTGCATATTCATCTACATACTCTCCTTAGTAACCATAGTACCGATACCCTCGGTTGTGAAGATCTCCAACAGGATGGCATGGGGGACTCTGCCATCGAGGACGTGGACACTCTCCACACCCTTATCCAAAGCATCGAGACAACACTGGACCTTGGGGATCATCCCACCGGCAATAGTGCCGTCCTTGATATACTCAAGGGCTTCTGTCTTGGTGAGGGAGCTGAACAGGGTAGAAGGGTCATCCTTGTCCTTCAGGATCCCTTCCACATCGGTAAGGAATATCAGCTTCTGCGCATCGAGAGCCCCTGCTACCGCACTGGCTGCATAATCAGCGTTAACATTATAGGTATGGCTGTACTCATCGACTCCTACAGGGGAAAGGACAGGGACAAACCCCTTATCGATAAGGGTAGTGAGCAAGGTAGTGTCCACCTCTTCTATCTGTCCTACAAAGCCCAGGTCCCGTCCCTTTTCGTCCTTCTTCTTGGAGCAAAGCAGGGTTCGTCCATCCTTACCGCTGATGCCTACTGAGGGGATACCCACGCTCTGCAGGTTCTCAACAAGACTCTTCCCTATGGAGCCCGAAAGCACCATCTCAGCGATCTTGGCTGTCTCGGCATCGGTAACCCGAAGCCCATCGAGGAACTCTGTCTTCTTGCCCAGCTTGTTGAGCATGCCGGTTATCTCATTGCCACCGCCATGCACCACAACAGGCTTCAACCCGATATACTTGAGCATGGCGATGTCCTGGATGACCGAAGCACAAAGAGCCTCATCCACCATGGCAGAGCCGCCATACTTTACCACCACCACACTACCGGCAAACCGCCTGATATAGGGGATAGCCTCAACCAACACCTCAGCCTTGAGGATCTCACTTTTCATCTTATGTATCATCAGCTTCTATAATCTCCATTGATGCGCACATACTCATAGGAGAGGTCACACCCCCAGGCAGTCCCACTTCCTAGGCCATCACCGACTTTGGCATGAACCTCCACTTCCCTCTCCAAAAGAATGGACTTTGCTCTTCTCTCGTCAAAGGCAAGAGGCTGTCCTGCAGAGAGAACTTGGATACTGCCCTTCTCTGACTTAAAGGAGAGAGCTACTGTGTCAGGATCAAAGGCGGCACCACTATAGCCCATCGCACAGAGGATCCTCCCCCAGTTGGCATCACTGCCAAAGAAGGCGGCCTTCACCAAGTTACTCGATACCACCGAGCGAGCAAGAGCTTGCGCGCTCGCCTTGTCCATAGCGCCTGTGACCGTCACTTCAATGAACTTACCCGCTCCCTCTCCATCACGCACTATTGCCTTGGCTAAGGAGGTATGGACAAAAAGGAATGCCTCCTTGAAGCTATCCCAGTCAGGGCTTACTTCATCAATCATCGGTGAACCACTCATGCCATTGGCAAGGACTAGGACAGTGTCGTTGGTAGAGGTATCGCCATCGACACTGATCATGTTATAAGAATCAACCACACTCTCCCCAAGCAGGGCCTGCAGGCTCTGCTTGGAAACTGTTGCATCGGTGGTGATGAAACTGAGCATGGTAGCCATGTTCGGATGGATCATCCCAGAACCCTTTGCCATACCTCCGATGTGCACAGCTTTATTCCCTACCATGAAATCTACGGCCACCTCCTTGGTAAAGGTGTCGGTGGTGCAGATAGCCTGGGCCGCCTCTAAGGCTGCTTCCCTGCCTGTCTTAAGGTTCTTTGTTATCAGGGCAATGCCCTTTTCAACAATTTCCATCGGGAGAGGAACTCCAATAACTCCTGTGGAGCAGACCAATACTTCATTAGTTGTCGTAGGGTGTTGTTTTTTTGTCAAGCTCTGGGCAGCAAGAGAAGCCATCGCTTTGGTATCCTTACTACCTTGCTCTCCGGTACAGGCATTGGCATTGCCACTGTTGATCAGGATCGCCTTGACTGTCTCCTGGCTTTTTACCAGGGCCTGGTCCCAGAGAACAGGGGCTGCCTTTACCAGGTTGGTCGTGAAGGATCCTGCAAACGTGCAGGGCTGTTCACTGACCACTAGGGCAAGATCCTTCTTCCTTTTCTTGAGGCCACAAGCTATTCCATTGGCAAGAAATCCTGTAGCGGCGGTTATGCCGCCTTCTATAATGTTCATTATCTCTTTTCTCCTACAGTGGATTGGCGACACTCGTCGCCAAGCCTGAGTTCTCAGCAAAGCCGAACCTGATGTTCATGTTCTGCACAGCCTGACCGCCAGCACCTTTGATAAGGTTGTCTATTGTCCCGATGGCGATGACCCTTCTCGTCCTTGGGTCGACCTTCCAGCCAATGGCTGTGGTATTGGTGTTCTTTACAAACCGTGTCTCAGGCAGATTTGATCCCATCAGACGGATGAATGGCTCTTTTGCATACCATTTCGCATAGGCTGCATTGATTTGCTCTTCTCCCACACCCTTCTTCAGGTTTGCATAGCAGGTGGAGAGGATACCCCGGTTCATCGGAACCAGGTGAGGGGAAAACTGTACGATGAGCTTTTCTCCTGCAAGTGTTGAGAGTTCCTGCTCGATCTCAGGCGTATGGCGATGATTGGTGATCCCATAGGCCTTGAAGGACTCGTTACACTCACAAAAGAGCGAGTCGGTCCTCTCCACCCTTCCAGCTCCTGTGACCCCACTGGCACTGTCAATGATGATGGAGGTGAGGTCTATCAGGTTCTCTGCCACCAGAGGCGCGAGCGTCAGGATAGAGCAGGTGGTATAACAGCCGGGATTTGCAATGAGGTTTGCTTGGGAAACCTCATTGCGTTTGAGTTCAGATAAGCCATACACCGCCTCTTTTAGGAGGTTGGGGCTGCCATGTTCACACTTGTACCACTGGGTATAGACAAAAGCATCGCTTAAGCGGTAGTCAGCTCCCAAATCTATGACGACACAACGCTTCAGTATATCGAGTGTGACAAGCTTGCTCGCAAGGCCATGGGGAAGGGCAAGAAAAAGAACAGAACAACGTTCACTTGCCTTTTGGAGGTCCTCCTCTTCCAAGACAAGGTCACAGGTGCCTTCCATCGAAGGGTATATGGAGGAAAAACGCTTTCCCACATAGGAGTGTGAAGCGAGATAGGTAAGTGAGACATGAGGGTGATTAGCAAGCAGAGAGACCAGTTGGGCTCCTGCATATCCTGTAGAGCCGATGACTCCGGCGGTAACCATAGCTTCCTCCAAAAAGTATATTTGGTATAATTATACAGAAATATGTAATCATTACTAGCTTATATGCATAAACTTTCACTCTCATTGTATAATTATGTACTTTTCTTTTCTGATTGCACAGAGAAAAAGCTCAAAGCCTAGTTTTATGCTAGCCTTGTCTCGTATGGAGAATTGCTATCCCCACACTAAGAGCTATGAGCAGGGAGAGGTAGTAGCATCCGGTGACGATCCAATCGAAGGTCCCCTTTGGATTGCTTGCAAGAAAAGAGCCCACCATAGAGAGGGCAGCAACAACAGAGGAGATAATGATAGCCAGGGAGAATTTTGCAGAGAAGATAGAGCCGAGAATTAGCAAGACCAACCCAATGAAAGAGAGCGATGCATACTTCATCTGTAACATTATGCTTCCATCGCCGCTCTTATCGAGCAGTAAGCCGATGAGGAAGAAGAGCAGGGGTGTAAGCAGGGCAAAGCCTACCAGCAACACCCCTGCTGAGAGGAGGATGGTACCGGCATTCTTCATAGAATAGCCAGCATCTTCTCCACATGCTTGAACAGCAAGGGGTCGACATCGATCGAAGTGACTTTGCGTTCGATACCGTAGCGCTTGTTTTTCATAAGCTGAGTGTAGGCAGAAGCAATGCAAGGGACAGCATCGTCAGGTTTGACGACTCCTGTATTGAATACTATGTCATATTTGCATGCATCATTTGCATTGAAATCCAAATCGGATTCGATGAATGAAGAGCGTATCTGGTCAAACTTGTGTAATAGTGCTTCACCTTCCAGTCTCTTCATCCCATGTTCTTTAATCTTCCTGTCGACACGGAGGTCGAAAGGGGCTTGGATGCGGACATTCAGCACATCAGCATAGTCCTGGAAAAGGCCAAAACCACCCCGACCAAGCATAACGACATCACCTGCCTTGGCTATAGCCTTCATTGCCTCGATGAGGAAATCAATGGTGGATCCTCTTTGCAGGTCAAAGCGTTCCCAGAAATTTGGTTTGGAATCATAGACTTCATCGAAGAAACTGAAGCCATACTCACGCATGATCTTGCCGATTTCCTGCTTGTCCACATATTTGAGACCGAGTTCCTTGGCAAGTTTCTTTCCTATATAAGTTCCTTCACTACCCATCTGACGCGAAATGGTAATGACTCCCATAAACACCTCCTTGATATTGTGCAAACAATTGATTAACCCAACACCTATAGGGTAAACAGTGCACTAGGTGCTGTCAAGGAAGAGAGGGGCCTTGTGTTCTTATTGGTTGTTAGGACAGGGTTTCCCAGTCGATATTGAGAACTTTCTCAACAAAGACCTTGGCAAGGATGGGATCAAACTGTGTCCCTGCGCCCTTTTTCAGCTCAATCGCAGCATCTCTTGGAGTAACGCTCTCGCGATAGGTGCGCTCTGCTGTCATAGCGTCAAAGGAGTCTGCAATGGTCACGATCCTTGCCTGTAGGGGTATCTCAAAGCCCTTGAGGCCTTTGGGATAGCCCTTTCCATCGAAACGCTCATGGTGGGCGAGCACATAAGCAGCAAGACCGGCCATGTCTTCAACGGAGTAAAGAATACGGTATCCGATCTCAGAGTGTCGCTTCATCTCCTGCCACTCTTGGTCGGTAAGCTTGCCATCCTTATTGAGGATGGACTCGCTGATGGCAATCTTGCCGATGTCATGCATCAGACCAAGCAACTTCATCTCCGATACCTGCCATTCGCTCATTTCAAGGCATTTGGCGAGAGCTTCGCAAAAATCGCTTACCCGACGCGAATGCAGCTCTTCCCGTTTGTTCTTTTCATGCAAGATGTTGATGATGGCGTAGACGGCACGTCCACGCATGTGAGGAGACTCCATGAGCTTGCGTGTATCGACATCCTTTTCAGCATGCTTGATGACCTCATTGATGTCATCATTTAGGGTAGTCATCTCGCACAAGCCAAAACTGACAGAAGTTCGTACCGAGTCCATGACCATCATCTCAGATACTTGTTCACGAATGCCTCTGATGATGAGCTCAGCTTCCTTGATCGGTGTATTGAAGAATACGAGTGCCACCTCATCACCACCGACCCTAGCAACATAGTTTCCCTCTCCCAGTCTGTCGCTGATGATGGAGGCTATCCTTTGCAAGAGCAGGTTCCCCTGCTCCCTCCCAAAGGCCTCATTTATGATCCTCAGGGCATTCACATCACCAAAGGCGACCGTCAGGGGTAGTTTGCCCTCTGAACTGAAGTTGCTCACATGCTCTTCAAAATGGGTACGGTTGTAGAACCCGGTCAAGGCATCATGGGTACTTGCATAACGGACCCTGTCCTCTTCATTCTTACGCTCTGAAATGTCGAGCGTCATACATAAGGATTCCAAGGTTTCATCATCAGAAGGATCGAAGATGCAAAGGGAGAGGTTTCCCCAGACAGTAGAGCCATCCTTTCTGATGAACCGCTTGTCAAAGTTGAAAGGGCCCCTTTCTCCCAAACGCATCTTCTCTGTCATCCCTGCTGAATTATCCTTGTCATCAGGATGGGTAAACTCGCTCCAATTTCTTCCCACAAGCTCTTCACGCTCTAGGCCAAGAAGGTCGAGATAACTCTGGTTGACGCTTCTAATCTCACCGGTGATGAGGTCTGTCAGGGACATGCCAATGGGTGACTGTTCAAAGATGGTCTTAAACTGGCGTTCATTTTTTCGTAGATCGTTGATAGTCGATACCCTATGGGCCTGGTTGAACAGCAACAGGCAGAGCAGATAGAAACCTATCGGGTAGAAAACCAGCATAGGGACTGCCATGGTCCGGAAAACAGTAGCATGGAGTTCCTTAGGGAGCAGGAACAGGCAAAGATATACTCCAAGATGGGTCACCAGCCCTACTAGAAGAAATTCAAGACCTAGGTAGTGCTGCTTGCCAGAAACCTTCTTGAAGCGAAACTTGCGCCAGATGCTTCCAATGGCAAAAGAGACAAAAATGAGGGCTACCCCACTAAGGACACCTCTGCCCCCGACAGTGATTCTGAAAAGGGCCATGATGACCGCCCCGATGAAAGCTGGGACAAAACCAAAGGTCATTCCAGTGACACCGACTATGATCGAGCGAGAATCAAATAGCACTCCTTGCTCGATGACCATGGGGTTCAGCATGATAAGG
>CAYXYD010000057.1:0-14460 GCA_964469205.1 uncultured Sphaerochaeta sp.
TTTCTGAAATCGATACATAACCCCTAGCAAAACCTCAGGCCTGCTTTGCAACAGGCCTGAAGATAAAGTATTTTGAGTTATTTCACCAGTTTCTTGGCAAGGTCAACAACACGAGTTGAGTAACCCATCTCGTTGTCATACCAGCTAAGAACCTTGATCATCTTCTCACCCATTTTCATGGTAAGAGCAGCATCAAAGATTGAAGAGTGCTGGTTTCCAATGACGTCATGGGAAACGATGGGATCTTCAGTGTACTGGAGAATACCTTTCATTGGACCATCAGCTGCCTTCTTCATGGCTGCATTGACCTCTTCCACAGTTGCATCATTATCAAGCATGACAACCAAGTCGATGATCGAACCCACAGGAATAGGAACGCGAATTGCCATACCGTTGAGCTTACCTTTCAAGGAAGGGATAACATCGGATACAGCACGGGCAGCACCAGTGGTGGTAGGGATGAGGGAGACAGCACCAGATCTTCCACGACGAAGGTCTGAGTGAGGCTGATCCTGCATGACCTGGTCATTGGTGTAGGCATGGATGGTAGTCATAAGACCACGCTCGATACCGAAAGAGTCATTGAGGACCTTTGCGATAGGAGCAAGACAGTTGGTGGTGCAGGAAGCGTTTGAGAAAGCTTCAAGGCTCAAGTCAAGCTGGTCGTCATTGACGCCACATACGATGGTCTGCTCAATCTGGTCCTTTGCAGGAACAGTGAGGATGACTTTCTTGGCACCGGCCTTGATGTGATCCTTGTAACCGCCCTTAGGACTTTCAGCCTTGGTGAAAACACCAGTTGATTCAATAGCTACGTCAACACCGAGTTCCTTCCAGGGAAGTTCAACAGGGTTTCTGAGTGCATACACGGGGATGGTCTTTCCGTCAACGATGATTGCGTTTTCGCCGACTTCGACTTTCTTGTCGTACACACCATAGTTGGAGTCATATTTCAAAAGATGAGCCAGTGTCTTAGGGCTGGTCAAGTCGTTGATACCGACAATCTCGATGTTCTTGTCTGCAAAAGCAACCTTAAATACGTTGCGTCCAATTCTTCCAAAACCATTAATTGCAATTTTCATTGTTTCCTCCGGGAATTTAAATTCCTTATCGATATTAATATACTGTTTTACCCAACAAAGGGTCAACGTATTACCTAAATTATTTGACTACCAATCTCAATTGGTTAATCTTATGCCCATCAATGTTCTCTACTGTGAACACTGCCTGCAGATCTTCTACCGACTCTTTTTCAGCCGGGATTCTGCCAAAAAGCTCAAAAACATAGCCACCGATGGTCTCAAAGTCCTCTTCGTCGATCTTCAGCCCTATCTTCTCATTGACATCGTCAATGGAGGTACGGGCCTCTACAATATAGACCTGCTCCTCGACCTTGAAGATCCCATCACCTTCATCATCATCAAACTCATCCTGAATATCTCCAACGATGACCTCAAGGATATCTTCCATACAGACAATGCCACTGACACCACCATACTCATCGATTGCAATGGCAATATGTACCTTGCGAATCTTGAATTCCCTAAGCAGGTCATCAAGATGCTTGCTTTCGGGAATGAAATAGGGCTTACGCATAAGGGTACTTACATCAAAGCCATTATCAACACCGTGGCGCAAGATATCCTTTGCATAGAGTATACCGACAATGTTGTCGATGGTATCCTCGTAGACGGGATAGCGTGAGTACCCCTGATCCTGGATAATGGCATAGAGCTCATCTAGGGTAACATTGCTATTGATGAATTCAACATTAACACGGGGAACCATAATCTCTTTTACAGTCTTGTCATTCAGTTCCCCGATGCCTTCAATCATCGTCTGCCGTTCTTCTATCTCAACTTGCTCTCGAAGCTCCTGATCTAAATTCTGGTGCTTTTTCTTAAACAAGCCTTTCAGTCGCGAAATCAACGTTTGTTACCCCCAAGTTTCATAAGAAGCTGCTCTTGTTGCACGAGCATTGGCTCGGTTGCATCATTGCTTGCATGATCAAATCCGAGGAGATGAAGCAAGCCATGAATCAAGAGCCGAAACAGCTCCTCATCGACTCCAACATTAAATGATTGTGCATTTCTTTTCAAGGTATCTATCGATATCACCATGTCTCCAAGCACCCTAACTTCTACCGGGGGTGCACTATCTCCTGCAAAGGAAAGTTCAGGCCAGCAGAAATCCTCAACATCATCATCCTGGACAAACGAGAGGATGTCAGTACTCTCATCCTTGTCACGATAAGTCCTATTGAGTTCCTGCATGTGAGAGTCGCTGACAAAGCTTAGAGAGAGCTCACAAGGCTCCACATCCAATGCTTCCAACACGGCAATCACTCTCTTTTCCACCAGGCTTTCCTGTGCAATTTCCTGGTAGGACACCTGTTCGTACAGTATGTCCACTATCCAATCTTTTCTCATTTATGCCTATCCTTTCAAAGGTGTCTTCAGGAGGGTATCCGGGTTTTCTTCAGGATATTCTATTCGATGATGGTCCCTTCCAATCAGTGATTGCAAAAATGAAGCACCGATAAGGTCAAGATCTGTCAGGGAAAGCAAGGAATCCTTCAGTTGGTTACGGGCGATCTTGCCCATGATGACGGAGTGGATAAGTTTCTCATACTTGGAGGGAGTAGCCTTTTTCAACGTCCTGCTGGCAGCCTCCACACAGTCAGAAAGCATCACAATCGCAGCTTCAGAGGTAGTGGGACGCACCCCATTATAGGAATAGTCATCCTCATTAACCACAAGGCCAGAAGCAAGAGCCTGTTCCTTAGCCTCATGATAAAAGAAGAGGATGACATCATTGCCATGATGCTGGGCAATGATGTCCAACACTTCCTGGGGAAGGCCCGCTTCCCTACCCTTCTCAACACCAAGTTTCACATGGCTTTTGATAATGGCGACCGAGAGGCTGGGCTTGATGTCATCATGCTTGTTCTCCTGACCTTGGTTTTCAATAAAATACTCAGGATGGTCAGCCTTGCCTATATCGTGGTAGATGCCACCAACCTTGGCAAGCATGGCATTGGCCCCGATGGCCTTTGCAGCATTATAGGCAAGGTCAGCAACGTAGCGGCTATGGTTGTACGTTCCCTGGGCAACTACAGAGAGTCGGTCAAGGACAGGGCTTTCATCAGCAAGGGCGAGTTCACTGAGGCGGAATGTTGTGGGAATGTTAAAAAGTCTTTCACACAAGGGGACGATTGCAGCGACAAGTACCAAGGATACCGAAATATTGACTACCAGGGCACCTAAGAGGCCTATGATGCCATTGAAGGAGAGACCTGCAAGCAAGTTCAAGACAATGGCCATGAAGCTGCTGAACAGACAGGCATAGAACCAGTTGTAGATATCTTCCAGGCGCTTGATGGTGAACTGGAAGAAATAGAGACAGAATCCAATCGTAGTCATAGTGAAGAAAAACGTCATCTCAGAGCTTTGGGGCAACATCATGGCATAGCAGGAGAGCATAAAGCCACTGATGATACCCATACGCTTTTTGCTCGTGATCTGGGAGATGAAGATAGGGGCAAATAGGACAGGAAGGAACGAATCCTTGAACAGGATCGAATTTTGCTCTGTCCAGTGGGAGACAAGATAGAGGATCAGAAGGGAGAGCAGAATTGAAGCGAGCATCAGGTTCAAATAGAGATAGTAGCGCTTATCATGCTGGAGAAACTGGGTAAAGACATATAGGGCCGATCCCGTAGCCATCAGGACAAAGACCAGCTTGCCGATCAATTCAAGCATTGTGTAGTTGATGGAAGAGCTGTTCATCTTTAAGATCAAAATCATCTGCTCTTCTGTAATGACCGTATCCTTGGCTATCAGTTTCTGACCACGGTGGATAGTGACAACAACAGGCTTGACCTGTTCTTTTGCCATCGTACGCAGATAGAACGTCTTCGCCTCGTTATAGCGCACATTATCTTCAAGCAACAGTGCTAGGGTATCAAGAAGCAACAAGGGTTGAAAGCTTGGGTTCGCACCGACATAAGAGGTCAGCCAGTAGGTAAGAAACTGTCCCAGATTCTCTTTTGTCACCATAGAAGTGAAAGGCTGTTCAACGAGGGTCCTCGCCTTCTCCATGGTGAGGGTATTTTCCAAAAAGAAATACTCATAGCCGGTCTGTTTGTTCTTTAGAATGTCAGCTTGTGAAAAAAGTCCTTTTTGTAGGACAAGTTCGCTCGTTTCCTCAAGGGTAGAGAGCATAAAACGGAGGTCCTGTTCACTCATTTCTGCAAAGCGAGCCATCACATTTGCAGAATCAGGCGAACCTACCCTTTCAAACTTTTGCACTTCAGTCTTGTCAGGATTCCAATAGTTGACAAAGTCCTGGACCCTGGTAACCGAAACACTAGTCGCGTGCAAGGAAAAAGAGAAGTAAGGAAGCACCTTATCTTCTGCCTTTTCTATGAGACGGTTCGTATTGTCAGTATCCACATATTCAAAGGACGAAAATGCAAACACATCCTCATTGGCAAGCGAACCGACCTCATAGCGTGAGGAGAACGAGCGCAACCCTGATCCGGGACTGCGGGTCAACAACAAGGGAATGCTCATCGCCGCCAGAACAACCAAGACAACCAAAACGGTGGCTAGGCTTTTCTGTTTCCTCATGATACTTGCTTTTTTTTCTTTACTCTGGTGTTTTCTGCTCATGCATGGGTACCTTTGTCATTGTTTTTTGCATCAATTGCATAAGCATCGATTATCTGTTGGACTATGCGGCTACGCACAACGTCGCGCGAGTCAAAAAGAACGAATTCTACGCCTTCTATATTTTGCAGTATTCCGAGGGCGTGGACAAGCCCACTTTTGCGATGCCTGGGAAGGTCAACTTGGGAGATGTCACCGGTTATGATCGCTGTTGACTGTTCCCCTAAGCGGGTAAGGAACATCTGCATCTGTTCAATGGTGGTATTCTGCGCCTCATCGAGAATGACAATTGCATTCTGCAGTGAGCGTCCCCGCATATAGGCAAGGGGAGCTATCTCAATACTGCCGTTCTCTTCCAGGCGATGGATAGTCGAAAGAGTTGCCATCGATTCCATAGCATCATAGAGAGGGCGCAAATATGGGTTTATCTTCTGAGCCAGATCCCCTGGTAGGAAGCCCAGGTTTTCCCCTGCCTCCACGATAGGACGGGTCAGGATAAGTTTTTCTCTCCGTCCTGAAAGCAGCAAGCTCAAGGCATAGGCAACAGCAAGAAAGGTCTTGCCTGTTCCTGCGGGCCCGATGCCGAACACCACCTGCTTCTGTTCCATTGCAAGAATGTATTTCTCTTGGCGTAAACCTTTGGGATAGGCAATGCGGTTCTGTACGGTAATGGAAGGCTTCTTCTGCTCATCGTCTTCCCCATTCTGGGCAAGGTCCATTACAGAGCGCGTATTCCTAAGGCCCTGATACTCCATGAATATCTCAGCTTCACTTATATGTTCCTGCATGTGCGCCAAATCCTTCAGACGTGACAACAGCCTCTGGAAGCGATTTCCAGAAGTTTCATTGGGACAAGAATATGAAAGTTTGATACCTTTTGCAAATAGCTCACAACCGAGCAAGGCTTCCATATAAGGCAGATTGCGGTCATTGATGCCACATACACGTTCCATCTGCTCTTCATTATCGAAATCGATACTGCTTTCCATTTCCACCTTTATGACGAGGGACTTTGAGTCCATACTCCGGATTTCTCAGTCCATTTTTCATCAACCTTGAGTTCTGGGATGGTCTTCCATTGGAGGAACACCGATACAACCGGAACCCACTTATACTGATTATCCAATAATACAACATTTCCCGTATATTTACAATTCAAAGACCAATCCTCCATATAGTGTATCAGTTCTATGGCTATGGAGTTCATGTTGAACTGGGTGGCATATCTGCCCCCTCCAAAGAGATCAAAGGAATTCAGAAGGTCTTCCCACATCAGAGGGAAGGAGAAATTGGAGCCATCATAGTAGCGATAGAAGCCCCGGTTGGAACTGGTAAGGGAGAAAGAAAAGTCCAAAAACTCAGCTATGGAAAATCCTGTCTTGGCAGTCAGGCTCAAGGAGGTGGCATAGGGATCGATGAAACTGATATTGAGCCGGGCATCAAGAGAGAGCTTCAAGGCTATACGTCTCTTCCACCACGTGTAGGAAAGATCCTTGAGGGCTATCTGGGTAGTGAGGCTTTCTGCTCGCAAGGCATCAGACGGTCCTGCATAGACAAGGGTGGATGTAATATAGGGAAGAGAGATGGTCGTGGTCAGGTCCTTGAAATAGTTAGGTCCATACAGATTTGATAAGGCTTCAAATGAGAAGCTCTCCTTGAACGAGAGTTGCTTTGAAAACAGCTGTAGCAACCCACTTCCTGAGAGCGTCAGGGAGGACCACCTGTCACTGCCAAGATCTTCCAGATCATAGATACCCGCTAGGGAGAGTGTAATGAGGGGGATGCTGAACCTGACCGAAGAAGAGAAAAGCTGGGCCTTCAGATCGCCTTGACGATCTATAAACTTCAAGGAACTAAAGAGATTCCAAGGGCCTATGGCATAGCCAAGGGCGGGCAGCAGTGATTCTGTCAAAGGATAGAGGGTTGCGGTGATCGAAGGGGAAAGGGTGCCCTCCCCTACGCTAAAGGATTTTGCAAGTCTCAATTGGTGCTTGGTCACATGCTCCTTGTCAAAGGCGAAGTCTGTTTTTTGGGAGTCATAGAAAGGTGAGATGGTGGAATGTGAGTCACGGAAGGTATAGAGCTTCTCTTCCAAGACATAGGTAAGACCGATCAGAGGAATCGCTGCATTTGTTGCACTGGTGATCTGAAACTGACGGGTCAGGTAGGTTGTCTTTGTCCTGTCTTCACTGGTTATGAACGGAGAGGCAATTTTCTGGTTAAACGTAAAATAGGAAGGGTGCAACACCATATCCAGAGAGAGTGTCGGAGTGGTTGCTGAGTAGATGTTCTTGTTTGTCTCCCATGTATTTTTGGGTTCTTCAAGGTTTGCAGCAGAATATATCAGTTTCTCATCCACAGAGTACCCGAGGGTAATGGCCTGTTTTAAGCCTGTAGGGGCAGCCTTGGTCCTTGTGGCAAGTGTGGGGACATAGGCTTTATCCAAGGTAGGATCAAGGCTAAAGGGCTCAAGTGTATTCTGTTCGACTATTGTTTTTTCTTGAGTAACTTCACCTTGTTTCTTTGGCCCAATGGGGCGGGACCAGGAGATAAGTTCTCCGCTGATAGTTGCCTGCAGTTCAGGAAGAGTGAGCTTTTGCACCCTATAACTGTAGAGGGATGTGGATGTATCCTCTCCCCAATTCCAGTCAATGGAGACGTTGAGGGTGCTGATCTTGGCTACCTTGATGAAGTTCCCAAAGATTTTAGTTGGAAAGGTAAAGCTGCCGTTTGCTTTCCAGGTATAGCCCCTCACATCACCTGTGTAGTCTGAGGGGAACTCCTGGCGTTTGTTAAACAGGGCGTCAAAGGAGAATGCAGTGAGCCTGTTTCCATAGAGACGGCGTACCGTAGGGTCCGAATAGAAGGGCATGGTAATATTCAGGTCAGCCCAGGAGGTGTCCACGACAAACTTGTTGTTTCCAAACATCCTCACCTTAGGGAAATCCCCATCATTTTCCAGGATGTCCTTCCCATCCTGATGGACTGCAAGCCGCATATCAGTATCGAGGACAACCCTCTTGGCTAAAAAGCTATTGTGGGCTTCCATCCCTATGCTGATGCCGCTTGTTTCATAGGAATCGGCTACCACCGCCATATAGGAGCCGCTATCTGCTGTCCACTTCTCAAAAGGTGTCATTTCACCCTCTCTAGCACGGTATACCGGCCCAGAGGGTACGAATGAGGCGTCAGGCTCTCCTGCAAGCAAGCTGGTGAAGCTGCTACTCTCTGCTTTCTTGAAGTTGGGATAGGTGCCGTACATCTCAAAGGTGGTGTTCAGGAACATTCCCCGGTCACTGGTAAAGCCTATGGCAGGGTTTCCCACCATCCTGACACCTGGGATAAAGAATGCTGGAACCCAAAATACCGGGACCCTTCCAATGGAGAGGTATGCATTCTTTACCAACAGGTCCCCTCCACTGAGGAAAGCAAGGCTTTCTGCAGTGATGGACGAGTAGGCATGCTTCTCGTTGGTGGTTATGAACCCCTGATCAAAGTAGATGCCATCGCCGGATCCGTTATAGGAGATGAGATCTCCTGTGGTGAAGAAGCGGACATTCTCATCCTCACTGTTCTTTCTCTCTGTTGTGGTTGTACCACCGCTTACCAACAGGGCCTTGCTTGACCAGTTGAGGGTCACAATATCCCCAGTCACTGTCTGTACAGCATCCTTGTCAGCCGATTCATCAAAGATTACATCCCCGAAGGCAATGAGCAGGGTATTTTCCAGGTCAACAACCATCCTGTCTGCCGAGAGCCTTTTTGATCGTTCATCATCGGTGAGGGTGAACTCCACCACAGCATTGCCTTGGAGAACAACCAATGAGGAGAGGGCGCGGTCGTTATATACCGAGTCTGCAGTAAGAATTTTCAGGGTATAGGTTTGTTTGGAAGAGGTGACCTCTTCCAAGGAGAGGGCCTTGATGCCATGGTAGGTGTATAGCGAGGAACGCATCTGATCAGAAGTACCTACATCTAGATTGCGAAGCTCTGCCATTGCCTGCAGCTCCTCTTCTGTTGCCTGCTCTATGGAAAGGGCCAAAAGCATAGTTTCATCAACAGAGAGTGCGAATACAGAAAATGAACACACCAACAACAAGAGTGCAAAAACGATCAGTTTTCTATATCGTAACCTTTCAATCTGTTTCATGGAGCATCTGAGCAAGATAATACCCCGTGAAAGAGTCTTTGCATAGGGAAACTTGCTCAGGAGTTCCACTGGTTACCACCATACCACCCCCATCGCCCCCTTCAGGACCAAGGTCGATAAGATAGTCGGCCAGTTTGATGACATCAAGGTTGTGCTCGATGAGCACTACCGTATTACCACTATCGACAAGTCGGTTTATGACCTCCATCAACTTCTTCACATCAGCAAAATGCAGGCCTGTTGTGGGTTCGTCCAGGACATACAGTGTCTTTCCTGTGCCATATTTGGAGAGTTCCAGACTGAGCTTTACCCGTTGTGCCTCTCCCCCGCTCAGGGTGATGGCACTCTGACCAAGCTTGATATAGCCCAACCCTACAGAGAGGAGTGTATCGAGCTTGCGTTTGACCCGAGGTATAGCACTGAAGAACTCCGCGGCCTCATCCATGGTCATTGCAAGGATCTCAGCAATGTTCCTGCCTTTGTACCGAACTGAGAGTGTCTCCTTGTTGAACCGCTTGCCATGACAGACATCACACGTCACATAGACATCAGGGAGGAAGTTCATCTCAATCTTCAGCGTACCGTCACCTTTACAGTTCTCACACCTTCCCCCTGCCACGTTGAAGGAGAAACGCCCACTCTTGTAGCCACGAGCCTTGCTTTCAGGCAGGGATGCGTAGAGCTCCCTGATGGGAGTGAATAGCCCTACATACGTTGCAGGGTTGCTACGTGGGGTGCGCCCGATGGGGCTTTGGTCGATATTGATGACCTTATCAAGATGCTCAACACCTTTTAGACTTGAGTAGCCGTCAAAGTTAGGGTTTTTCTGGGCAAGCTGACGCTTTACCGCTGGAAGGAGCACCTCGTTGAGCAAGGAGCTCTTGCCAGATCCGGAAACACCGGTAAGGACAACCATCTTGCCCAGGGGTATATCCACATCAAGACTCTTGAGGTTATTCTTACACGCTCCCTTGATGACAATCTTTTTCCCATTGCCCTTCCGTCTTTTCTTCGGAACGGGAATGGTAAGTTTGCCACTAAGGAATTGGCCGGTGATACTTGCAGGATTCGCTTCGATCTCAGAGGGAGTCCCTTGGGCGGTGATATACCCCCCATGTATCCCAGCACCCGGTCCTAGGTCTACCACATAGTCAGCTTCACGAATGGTTGCCTCGTCGTGTTCGACAACCAGGACAGTATTACCCAGATCACGAAGGTTCTTCAGGGTATCGATGAGCTTTTGGTTATCCCGCTGGTGTAACCCAATTGAGGGTTCGTCCAGCACATACAGCACCCCACTGAGGGCAGAGCCTATCTGGGTGGCCAGACGGATACGTTGGGCCTCCCCTCCGCTGAGGGTGGCGCTGCTTCGGTCAATGGTAAGATAGGTCAGGCCCACATCACTGAGGAAGCGTAGGCGGGAACGTATCTCCTTAAGCACTTGGGCCGAGATGATCATCTGGTTCTCAGTTAGGGAAAACTCCTTGAACAGTTCAAGGGAGTTCTTTACTGAAAGCCGGGTCGCTTGCATGATATTCATATCCTTGATGGTCACAGCCAAAGCTTCGGGACGGAGCCTGTCCCCATGGCAGGCCTCACAGACATGGGAGTGTTGGAAGGAGTTCATCCACATGCGTATCTGCATGCTCGGAGTCTCATAGTAGCGACGTTGCAGATCAGGTATCACCCCAGGGAAGGGCTTGTCGACCCGATAGAGCTCCTTGCGTTTCTCTTTGGTATACTCCATGGTAAGGCTTTCCTTTGTCCCATAGAGGATCGCATTAATGACATCAGGTGATAGTTTGCTGAACGGGGTGTTCAAGGTAAAGCCAAAATGGTCGGCCAGTGCTTCAAAAGGGACACGTGACCACTCAGCTTCTGGGTTTTGGGTGGCAATGGCACCTTTGTTGAAGCTTTTGGAGTAGTCGGGGATGATGAGCTCAGGGTCAAACTCAGTCTTGACGCCAAGCCCATTGCAATCAGGGCAGGCACCAAATGGGTTGTTGAAGCTGAACAGGCGTGGCTCCAGGTCAGGCAGGGTTATGCCACAGTGCGAGCAGCTGTTGCGTTCGCTAAAGATCTCGTCATGTTCGCTTCCTTCCTCAGCTAAGAAGGTAATCTTCACCAAGCCGTTGGTCATCTCGTTGCAGGTCTCAATGCTGGAAGCCAGTCGCTGACGTGCATCAGAGCGGAGGATGAGGCGATCCACCACCACATCTATGGAGTGCTTTACCTGTTTGTCGAGGGTGATGCTCTCATCCAGGTCCAACATGACGCCATCGACCTTAACCCTCTGAAAGCCACCGCTCTTGGCATCCTCAAAGAGCTTCTTGAACTCGCCCTTGCGCCCTATGGCGACAGGGGCGCTCACAATGATCTTGCTCTCATCCTGGGCTTTGTAAATGGCATCTATGATCTGGTCGACACTCATCTCTGTTATTTCACGACCACATTTATGGCAGTGGGGTGTCCCGACACGGGACCAGAAGAGACGGTAGTAGTCGTAGATCTCAGTGATGGTACCCACAGTAGAGCGAGGGTTCTTCTGCGTCGACTTCTGCTCGATGGCAATGGCAGGGCTGAGCCCTTCCATGTAATCGACATCTGGCTTGTCCATCCTATCGAGAAACATGCGCGCATAGGAGCTGAGGCTCTCTACGTACCTTCTTTGTCCCTCTGCAAAGATGGTGTCAAAGGCCAGCGAACTCTTTCCGCTTCCGGAGAGTCCGCTGAATACTATGAGCTTGTTCTTTTCCAGTTCTATATCTATGTTTTTCAGGTTGTGCTCACGGGCACCTTTCACTATAAGTTTATTCTGCATTCCTCACCGCTTCCAATACTGCTTCCCTAGCCTCTTCAAGAGCTACTTTTCGCACAAGTTCCCCTTTTTCATAGAGGAATATATCCCGTCCAATTCCGGTAATGGCAATGTCTGCATGCTTTGCCTCACCCGGACCATTTACCTGACAGCCCATGATGGCCACCGTAAGGTCTTTCTGTACAGTCATCAGCTCTTTTTCAATAGACTGCAGAAAACCTTGCGAGTCAAAGCTATGCCGTCCACAGCGGGGACAGCTGACAATGCGTATGCCACCCTTACGAAGGCCCAAGGTCCGCAGCAGTTCAACCCCTGCCTGCACTTCTGTCTCAATGTCGCCTGTGATGCTGATACGCAGCGTATTACCGATACCCAAGGAAAAAAGTCTACCCAATGCCCAGGTGGAACGGGTAACTGAGGAGACAACAGAGCCTGCCTCAGTCACCCCCAAATGGAGGGGATAACCACTTTGGGAAGCGAACAGCTTGTTAGCCTCATAGGTCGTCTCTACATCACTGGCCTTTAGGGAGACCACCGAGTTATAAAATCCCAAGCCTTCAAACCAACTTAGATACTCCAAGGCAGAATTACTCATCAAAAGTGGCATGCTCTCATTACCTTTGGGCAGGGATCCACTATTCAAGCCGATGCGTATGGCAACGTTGTTGTCCAGGGCACTCTTTACCACCTCATCGACCTTCCAACGTGCCCCTATGTTACCAGGGTTGATGCGTATTTTGTGTGATCCGCATGCTATTGCATCCAGGGCTAGCTTATAATCAAAATGTATGTCTGCCACCAAAGGGATGGGGCTGTGCTTACAGAGCCAGGCAAAGCTGTCGTGATCATCAAGGGTTGGATAGGAAAAGCGCAGGATGTCACATCCCATGGCATTCAGGGAACCTATACGCCTGAGCAGCTCATCCAATGCATCTTTATCGTGCGGAATTGCACTGTCATACATGGTTTGCACCAATACAGGCAGATCCTTCCCTATTTTTCTATCGCCAATGGTAGCTGTATGATACTCTCTCATGATACTTCCTCTCTTTACCGATCCCAACTCTACCTTTTTTGCCCTTCTTTGTTAAGGGTCTGTAAACGCTTGTATAGCTTATTTTCAATCTGCAATTGTGAAGATGAGTTTTCGTACCAATGAGGCTTTTCCCGGTGTTTCCATACCCACAGTATGAGGCTCTCCTGGCATAAACAGGGCAAAATGCCCCTCTTTTGCATGAATTACCCCAATAGGGTCAGCTGTAAGGGTTGCCTTTCCCTCCTGGTCAAAACTAAGGGAGCGTGCATGTTCACGCCAGGAAAGAGCCATAAGCTCCTCGCCTGACAACAGGATGTGAAGGCGTGTCTTTTCTTCAAAGACCTGGTAAGAATGAGGCGATGGTGAACTTGTATATTCCACAAGTTCATAGGCAATGCGAGCATTATCACACTCATAGGAGCCAACAGAAACATCTTCCCACTGTTTTGACTCTAGGATCGTCACGACAGAGGGAAGTTCATTAATGAGTGAATTATATGCAGCTAGGAATGAAAGCTCATCATAGATCATTGGTGTACCTCTTTTTCTGATAGCCTTCAGTATACAGGTTTCAGAGAGAAGGACAAGATTGAATAAAGATGAGCTTCCCAAAAACGAAGATCAACTACCTACAGCCTTGTAGGTCTTAGCGCCTGGTGATTAGTAATAACAGGCCAGCAACAAATGCAGCTGCCCCACCTATGAGATACCACATGGTCTCTTTACTAAATTTGAACCCTAAAAATGATCTCAATGATTCTGCCGCAGACTGGGAAGCGATGTATCCTCCCACAAGAAGAGCGACACCACCAACTAATAACAAGATACCAATGATTCTAGAACTCATACACACCTTCCTTGTAGTAACAATTGTTACGATCACTGATGATAGCAAAGGTAGATACTAATAAAAAGTTCCAAGGGAATTCACGTGCAAGCCTATTTTCTGATTTACAGCAAAAGTTGTAAAGAAGAAACTTCACATTACAATTGTATCATGCCAAACATCAGTGCTATATACTTAATATTCAACTAGTTAGATGCATAAGTCAATATAATGGCCCCTATCATAAAGCTTTAAAACAGTATGTCTACAGCCAGATTTCAAGACGTTCCCTTGTAGTAACTTGAAAGGATTATACCTCAGCGTGGCGCTATAAAAGGATTTGTAGATCAAAGGGTCAGAATCTAATTATCCACCCATTAGAGCTACCAGATGCATTTTTTCTCTATTTTGATTACGGGATCATAAGTATAGGGATGAATTTATCAATGAGGTAATTGTAATGGGATAAGTATGAGCCTTATACATTGAGGATGCCAGTTCCTTCAAGCCAGGTATGACCTGAGAACTGTTACTTCCTTCCGATCAAGATCAACAGGCCGGAAACTACAGCAGCGGCCCCTCCGATAAGATACCACATGGTCTCCTTACCGAACTTAAAGCCTAAAAATGTACGAACTGATTCTGTTACAGACTGGGAGACAAAATACCCCCCAACAATAAGAGCTACCCCTCCGATAAACAAGACAATTCCTAGTATTCGTGTCATACATACCTTCCTTTTTCGTTATCTACATTCGTTCCCTAATAATCTGCAGAAAGATCAAAACCCTGACAAGACTAATATCTGCCCATCATGACTAACAGGCCGGAGATTACTGCAGTGGCTCCGCCAAGTATGTACCACATGGTCTCTTTACCAAACTTGAACCCTAAAAATGAGCGAACTGATTCTGTTGCAGACTGGGAAGCAATGTATCCTCCCACGAGAAGAGCCACTCC